>CAIXPF010000068.1 GCA_903921205.1 uncultured Acidimicrobiia bacterium
CGATCTCGGTTCAGGCGTAGGTCGACCGATCGCATGCCAGCCCTCTGCATCGTCATCGCGTCCCCCCGGCGGGGGCGTGCCGCCCTCCAGTGAAGCGGTCGGGGATCGGCGCGTGCGAGGGCGTGGACCGTCGAAATCGGCCCAATCGGTGCGAGCGGGCGATCCGGCGGGCCCGGATCAGCCGAACCGCGCGCCGTTGGTGGTCCTCAAACCGCGGAGGGTCGCTGTTCCGCGATCAGAAGCCCGGGTCGCCCTTGCCGGGAGCGCCGAGGGAGTGGCCGTAGATGACCACCGGTGAGCCGTTGGGCAACAACGGGTACAGGAAGTCCTGGTCCCAGTCGGCGGTGCGGGCACAGCCATGGCTTGCCGGGTAGGCGGGCACCACCGGCGAGCCGTGGATGGCCCAGCCCTGGTGGAAGTACAACGGCCGGTACAGGGTGCCGAGGGGAGCCTCGTCGGGGCCGTCGACCCGCCGGTACACCTCGAACGTGCCGGTCGGGGTGTACGCCACCGATTCCGAGCCGTCGGCCTCGGTGTAGGTCTCACCGGAGCCCGTCGAGGTGTTGATCGTGGTCACCTGACCGGTCTTGCTGACGAAGAACAGGATCTGACGGTCGAGATCGATCTCCACCCTCGGCCCGGACCGGCTGTTGCGCGGACCGGCACCCTTGGGCTTGTCGAGGCGGGCCAGCACCTCGGGGGTCACCTCCGAGTTGCGGGGCAGGCCCTCGCGCTTCTGGAACGCCAGCAGGGCCGAGGAGGTCTGGATGCCGTAACGCCCGTCGGGGGTTCCCGGGCGGTAGCCCAGCTCCACCAGCCGCTGCTGCATCTTCAGTACCTGGGCCGGGGTGAGGTTGACGCTGCCGTCACCCTCCTCGGGCTGCGGCTTGCCGGTACCGGTGGGCGGGGGCTTGGGGATGCCGCCGATCTCCTGGTCGTACAGCTCCTGCAGGGCCACGTAGCTCTGCTGGCCGAACACCCCGTCGACCGGGATGCCAGCGGCTCGTTGCAGGCTCTTGACGGCCTCGGTCATGGCGGGCGTCTTGGCGTTGCCGTCGATCGGCCCGCGGTAGAAGCCCAGCTGCAGCAGCTGGGTCTGCAGGGCCTGCACCAGCATCGTCTGCACCTCGGGCGATGCCGCGGCGAGCGCGCCGACCGTTGCGGCGTCGAAGGTCCCGTTCACCGGCAGCCCCTGATCCTTCTGGAACGCGCTGACGGCCTCGCGTACCTCGGGGCTGAGGTCGCCGTCGATCGGACCCTCGTAGTAGCCGAGCAGGCTCAGCGACTCCTGCAGGTACTGGATGATCGGGTCCGCTCCGGCGTCTGCGGGCGAGGGGACGGTGGTGCTGGTCGGGCCCGACGATGCATCGCTGCCCGACCCACAGGCCACGAGCGTGGCGCAGCACAACATGACGACCAGGACCGCACGACGCATGCGGGGCACCTTTCCGGAGATCCCGGGAGGTTCCTGCCGGGCCCGGGTGGCCGGCCGCTCGCCGAGTGTGGGTGAACCTAGCCCGTCGGTCCCGCCCGCCCGGTGACGCCCGACGACCGGCAACACCGGTGCCGCCACGACGGGCCGCTCAGGCGGTGAGCACCAGCTTCGGACGGTTGGCGGTGGTGGTGTTCTCGCCGCTGGCCGCCTTGATCTGCGAGCTCGTGGCTTGATTGGCCTGCACGACGAAGGCCACCGTGTTGCGCCCGGCGGTGCGCTCGGCGTTCACGTAGGCGGTCACGTCGAACTCGTACCAGGTGGCGGTGCTGCCCACCACCGACTTCGAGGCGATGACGGCACCCGGCACCGGCTTGGTGTTCCAGGTGACGGTGGACTCGGTCCACGTGGTGGGCGCCGCCTTGACCACCAGCGGGGTGGTGGTGTTCTTGGCGCCGGTGAGGTAGAGGCGCAGCACGGCTGCGCTCACCGTGCCGGCATGGGCGGTGGTGTCGACCTTGAGGTGGTACCAGCAGTTCTTGCCGCTGTTGAGCCCGCCGGACTGGACGAGCGCGGTGGTGGCGGTGCCGTAGTTCTTGGCGGCGTTGGAGCCGTCGATCACGTGGGCGTCGTCGGTGATGGTGAGGGTGGTGGTGGCCACCGGCGGGGGTGGAGGGTTGGGCAGGCTGCCGGTGTTGCCGGTGCCCACCAGCGAACAGTCGAAGCCGATGTCGCTGCTGGTGCCACCGGACTGGTGGATCTCGACGGCGAGCACGTTGATGCCGTTGTACAGCTGGCCGGAGATGGTGAGCGGGAAGTAGGTGGTCTCGTCGGTCCCGGCGATCGCGGTGCTGGCCAGGGTGGCCGCCGTGACCGTGCCGGACGGCATGTTCGTGCGGGCCACCTCGGTGCCGTTGAGGTACACCACCGCTCCGTCGTCACGGCGCAGGTTCAACGTCAGCGTGCTGAACCCGTTGGTGGCGGTGAAGGTCCGGCGGAAGTAGGTGGTCGTGTACTTGTTGGTGGCATCGGGGCCGTAGCCGATGGTGGTGGCCATCGGGTCGCCGTAGCCCAACGGGGCTGCACCACTCGCCCACGCCGAGTCGTCGTAGTAGTAGTTCCGCCACGCCGTGCCGAGATTGACGCCGGTGTCGCGGTACTTCCAGGTGCTGCCGGCGGCGAGCAGGGTCGTGCCGACCGGCGGCGGGTTGGTGGTCGTGGTCGTCGTCGACGGGGGCACCAGGGTGGTCGTGGTCGACGGCGGGTTCACCGACGTGCGGAACGGGCCGGTGATCTCGTAGGTGCGGCCGGTGGACCCGTTGGTGCCGCGCTGGCTCGACAGGTACATGCGGGTGTTGTCCGGTGAGAACGCCACCCCCGTCCACTCCGAGGAACTGTGGCCGGTGATCCGCAGGAACGGCGCCACCTCGATGTCGCCGAGGCCGTTGGAGGCGAGGATGCAGACCTCCATGTTGCCGCCGTCCTCGCACACGTACACGTCGCCGGAGGGGCTGTGCACGGTCACGTTGTCGACGGCGTTGAGGGCGGCGGTGGTGTTGGTGACCCCGTCGTAGAGGACGCTGATGGCCATGGTGTTCAGGTCGACCTGCCACACCTTGATGTCGTACTTGGTGGTGAAGTACAGCGTGCGGCCCTCGATCCAGATCCCCTCGCCGCCGCTGAACGCCGTGGTGCCGGACTGGCGGTCGGGTGCGGAGGACGAGGTGGCCACCCAGCTGATGACCCCGCTGGTGACCTTCGCGGCGTAGAGCTGCCCGGCGGAGAAGTCGCCGGTGGTGGTGGGCACGAAGCGGTAGAAGCGGCCGGAGGGGTCGTCCTCGGTGAGGTACACGTAGCCGGTCACCGGGTCCTCGAACGCCGCTTCGTGGCTGAAGGACCCCAGCGCATCGCGGCGGACCCCCTGGCCGGCGGCCTGCGGGTTGCACTCGAACACCTTGCCGCTGCTGCCGTTCTCCTCGCAGGAGAACCACTTGCCCGCTGCGGTCTTGCCGCCCGCACAGTTTCGGCTGGTGCCGCTGAGGATGCTGTAGGCCCCGACGACGGCGCCCGTCGAGTCGAACTTCAGGGCACCGGCGCCGCCGCCGCCGCTGGAGGTCTCCGAGTTCGACACGTAGACCCAGCCGCCGCCCGTCACCGGGAAGCAGGCGCCGCCGTCGGGGTTGGCGTGCCAGGTGTAGCCGGTCGAGCCGACTTGCGTCCCCGACACCGCGAGCAGACGGCTGCTGAAGCCGGACGGGAGTTGGAAGCCGTTGGCGTCGGTGGTCGAGGACAGTGCCCCGTAGGGGCCGGCGCCGGTGACGGTGGCCGCGCCGCTGAGCACCGGCCGCAGCAGGGTGCCGCCCAAGGCGGCCCCGCCGACCGCGCCCACGGCGTAGCGGAGGAAGTCTCGACGATGGATGACCTTGGCCACGGGTGCTCCTCTGGAACCGGTATGCCGCCTCGACCGCAGACCCGTGGCCCATCGGTCGTCGACCGAGAGCGTACCGATGGGCCGGGCGACTGTCGGCGCGTGCCCGGCGATTCGGGACCTTCGGCAGGTCGTCCCGGGCATCGGCTCCGGCCCTCAGCCCGAACGGGTGCCGACGGTGACGGCCCGGCTCCGGTCGGTGCCGCGCAGGATGTCGAGCTCGAGTCCCTTCATCAGCCACGAGGCGCCGAACGCCCACACCGAGGTCACCTCGGTGACCAGCAGGGCATCGTCGGGGCCGCCGGCCAGGGTCGACACCCCGAACAGGAACACCGACGCCGCGATGACCCCGGCGCATCCCCAGTGGAAGGACCGCCAGAAGCGGGGCGAACGGCGCGCCGATGCGCGCCGGGGCCGGGCGCCCTCGCGGACGCCGAAGTAGTAGCAGAGAACACCGAGGGTCCCGATGAACACGGTCGCGCTGAGGTAGTGCACCGTCTGCACCACGGTCTCGCCCAAACGCTGCTGCAACGGGGTCAGGGCGACGGCGAAGGGGTCCGGCCGACCGGTGGGGAAGACGGCCACACCGAGCGCCGCGGCCCCCGCGACCAGGCTGAGGGTGTTGTCGAGGTTCGTCTCGGCCACCTTGTAGGTCACCAGGAACACCGCCACCGCACACAGGGTGCCCACGAAGAGGTCCCGGGCCCCGGAGTAGTAGTAGGCGCTGAGCGAGCCCCGACCGAGCGGGTTGCTGCCGGACAGGACGAGGTCGCCGACGGCCAACGCGACCGGCAGCGCCACGCCGATCGCCCCGACCATGGCGCGCATCAGCAGGTAGGAGCGCAGATAGCGCAGCCGGTCGGGTTCCGCAGCGGTAGGCCGTGGTTCGGTCACGACCACCGGTGCGCAGAGCCGTCGGAGGCGCTCGGCGCCCGCGCGTCGGGTGGCGGAGAACGGTCGCGGTGGATGACGGCGGTCCATGGCCTGCTGTGCGCTCCCGGGCGGGGCGCCCCTCGTCACCCCTGCGTAGTCAAGCGCAGCGCAGCCGGTCGTTCACGCCGGTCGTTCGGGTGGGTCGTCCGAGAGCGGGCCGTGTTCGTGGTCCGGACGCGCTCGAAGGGGCCCCGGAGGGGCCCCTTCGAGCGGACTGGCCGACGCCGTGGGACGGGTCGACTCAGCCGACGGTCCAGGCCTGGCAGTCGGTGGCGGTGGTCGGGGCGAACAGGCTGGTGCTCCACACCGCGCCGCTCCGGGCCAGGTTGGTCACGCAGAACTTCACGACCTGCCCGTTCGACACGGTGAGGTTGCCCGAGGTGATCGAGGCGACCCCGTTGGTGCCGGTGTTCACGCTCTTGATGATCGTCTTCGTGCCGTAGGTCCAGGCGCCGGTGACACCGGCCCCGCTGACGGGGTTGCCGAGGTTGTCCTGCACGGTGACCGTCGCGGTGCCCGATGCGGTGGTGGCGGCGGTCTTGGCCATGGTCAGGGTCGTGGCCGCCACGTCGATCGGACGGGTCACGGTGATGGTCCGGGTCGCGGTGGCGGTGTACCCGTCGGCATCGGTGACGGTCAGCCGGGCCGTGAAGGCGCCGCCCTGGTAGACGTGGCTCGGGTTGGTCTCGGTCGAGGTGGTGCCGTCGCCGAAGTCCCAGCTGTAGGTGAGGCCGCTGCCATCGGGATCGGTGGAGCCCGAACCGGTGAACGCGACGGTCAGCGGCGCGGTCCCACTGGTCGGCGTGGCGGTGACGGCCGGGACCGGCGCACTGCCGACGGGGGCCACCAGGGTGCCGGTGAGGCGGTAGTTGCCCACGCTGCCGTAGTCGGAGTAGCCGGGGGTGACGGTGCCACCGAGCGGGTTGCCGTACCCGACGCCGTCCACGAACAGCGTGTAGGTGCCCTGCGTCAGCGTGGCGGTGATGGAGGCGCTCATGCCGGTGGCGTTGTCGCTGCTGGTCGAGCCGGAGGCCGCGTCGGCCGAGGCCACCAGCGCGCCGGTGCGGTCACGCAGTTCGAGCTTGACGTCGAGGTTCGGGCTGGTGGTCGCCGGGTTGACCGTGAAGGTGGCGGGGCCTGCGCCGACCGCGACGGCGAAGGCGTCGATGTCGGTGCGGGTCGAGATGATCCCGTCCACGCCGAGGTTCGTACCGAGCAGTACGGTCGCTGCGGCGGCGGTGTCGCCGTGGTCGTCGGTGCGCAGCGGCAGACCCCTGCCCACGGCGATGGCGAAGTCGTCCTGGGTGTTGTTGGCGTTGGCGTACTCGCCCTTGGACCATTGCGAGATGGCCTTGTAGTAGCCGACGCCCATGATCGGGGCCCAGCTGCCGTGCCCGCCGTAGTACCCGGAGGCAGCGGCGGTGGCGGTGGCCAGGGTGCCGTCATGGCCCAGGCCGGCGTTGTGGCCGATCTCGTGGGAGGTGGCCTCGGCGACGGTCTTGGCGCCCGCACCCACCCCATTCACGAACACCAGCGCCGGCTGGTAGAAGCCGTTGTCGGCGGTGCGGTCGAGGATCCCGATGTAGGCGACGCCACCGCACCCGCTGGTACAGACCGACTGGTAGAAGGTCTTGCCGTTGGGGCACAGGCTGGTGCTCTTGGTGATCAGCGCCCGGGTGCCGAAGGTGAGATCGGTGCTGGAGCTGCGGTAGAGGGCGTCGACGCCCGGGTCCTGGGTGGTGACGTTGACGTCGAATGCGGCGTAGTCCTCGCTCACCCGCTTCCAGATGCTGATGATCTGGGTGCGCTCGGCGTCGCTGAAGGTGCCGGGTAGCTTGTCGCTGTCGTAGGGATCGGCGGCGCAGTCGCCGCCGGCGGCGTTGTTCCAGGCCGTGCCGGAGATCATCTGGCCGTCGAAGTCGAGGTAGATGACCCGGTTGGCGCCCGGCTTGCTGTTGAGCAGGAAGGCGTTGGCGGGCGGGATCGCGGTGTCGAACACCGAGTCGGCCGCCACAGCTGCTGCGCCCGCGACGATGGGGGCGGCGGGCTCGACGTAGAACAGCTTGTTGGACTTGTCGACCTTCAGCGTGGGGTCACGCAGCAGCTCGGTGCGCAGCTGGGCCTGGCTGAAGCCGTGCTCGGCCGCCACCGCCGGCAACGACGCACCGATCTGGTCGACGGCGGCCTGGCCTGCCTTGCCGCCCGGGGTCAGCGGCGCCGCGGGCACCGTCGGTGCCGTGGGCGTCGCTGCGCCCGAGGCGGCGCTCATACCGAGCACGCTCGACACCAGCGCCCCGACCACGAGCCCGATCACGTACTTGCGTTGTGTTCTCACTTGGATTGCGCCCTCTTCGCCATTCGGATGCGGAGTCGTTCCGCTCGGGTCCCGAGTCGATCACGGCCCCAGTGGAAAAAAAATCCACCTTTGCTGGGGTGCTGGGGTGCTGGGGTGCTGGGGTGCTGTACCGGCCCGGACGCGGCGGTGCCGGCCGCCGGATGGTCCCGACGGCCGGCACCGTGTCGGTCAGGGTGCGAGCACCACCGGGGTCCACACCAGGATGTCGTTGCCGACCTGGCCCTCGGCGTCGACGGTGGCGCCGCGCACCTCGAAGCGCATCAGGCGGCCACCGGCGGCCGCGGTCTCCTCCACGAGGGTGTGGCGGAACGCCAGCAGGTCACCCTCGAAGGCCGGCCCGACGTGGTCGCAGCCGTCCCACGCCACCACCGTGGCCAGGCCGGGCAGGACCCGGCTGAGCGACGCCTGGGCCAGGCCCTGGACGTGGCCGCCGTACACCAGGCGCTTGTGGTAGATGCTGACCGTGCCGTCGCGGTGCACGAACGCCTGGTTGAAGGTCATGCGGGCCAGCGACGGGGCGAGATCGACGTGGTCGCGCATGGCGTCGGCCCGGGTCTCGCCCACCGGCCACTGCGTGCGGGGCAGCACCGACAGGTCCCACGACGGGGCCAACGGGGCGACCTCGGCCAGGTCGACGGGGGCCGACGGGCCGGGGATCTCGTCGTTGTGGCCGGGCGAGCCGTTGCGGGCGGCGACCAACGCACAGCGTTCGTAGCGGACCACCGGCCCGTTGTCGCCCACCGTCTCGATGCCGAGCCATACCTTGCCGCGGTGCTGGCCGTCCTTGGGCTTGCCGTCGGCGAGGCCGAGCACGGTGGCGGTGGTGCGCAGCGTCTCGCCCACCTCGACGGTGCGCAGGATGCGCACCGACCGGTAGTAGAGGTTGGCGATGGCCCGCCGGGTGGCGTTGGTGGTCTGGCCGATCGAGTACTGCATGGCCAGGGACGGGTACACCATGGCCGCGTCGCGCCCGGTCAGGCGGGCGGCGAGGCCCCGGTCGGCCGAGGGCAGGTGCTGGTCGCCGGTGATCATCCGGTAGGCGACGTTGTCGGCCTCGGTCACCGTCACCGGAGGCAACCACGGGATGGTCATGCCCTTGGTGAACTCGTCGTAGTACGGACCGTCGTTGGATGCTCCCTGGCTCATGGGCGCACAGTGTACGGAACGGCATACCGGCCAACAGAAGCGGCCGGCGCGGCCGGCGCGGCCGGCGCGGCCGGCCCGGCCGGTCCGATCAGACTGACCGGCCGGATGCCGCGGCGGGTCGTCAGCGGGCGTCGAGGGATCGGATGGCCAGCGAGAACGGGCCCGCCTGCTTGTCGAGCACGTACAGCGAGATCTGGGCGACTGCGGCCGGGTCGACGCCGGGCGCTCCGGGCAGGGGGTCGAGACGGAACCCGACCGGCTCGAAGCGATCGAGACGCAGGACATGGGTCTCGGCCGTACCGGCAGTGGTGCGGAACCGGGCGATGTGCAGGGCGCGGCCCGACGGTCCCGACCGCAACTGCAGCACGTAGGTCTTGCCATCGCCGGTTGCGTCGAGCAGCAGCTCGGTGGCGTCGCCCATGGCCGCGCCGATCGCCGGGTCGAAGGGGCTTCGGGCCGAGGAGAACCCGCCATTGTTCTCGAGCGAGACGGTGCCGGCGAACACCAGCGCGCCGTCGCGCCAGGCCACCGTGCTGTCGGACCGGCCGCCCATCACCGTGTCGTCGACGCTGATCCAGCCGGCCACCGAGTCGGCACCGGCGAAGCGCAGGACCGGCCGCCGTGCGGCGGTGTCGGGGCGGGTGGTCGTGCCGGGTCCGCCCGGCGTGGTGGTCGCAGTCGCTTCCGGGCGGCGATCTGAGCCGGCGCCGGACACGGTCGTCGCCGTTGCGGCGGCTGCCGCAGCGATGGTGCCGGCCTCGGCGCGCCTGCCGCCTGTGGGGTCCTCTCCTGCGCAGGTGGCCGCCAGCAGCACGGTGCCCAGCACGAGCGGAGGGGCGAGGAGGGTCGGACGGCGCACCACGCCTTCGTAGCAGCGTGCCGACCGCTTGTCCGACCCGGGGCGGCCCTCGACTGTGCTCAACTGGCGGGCGTGACGACCCGAACCGCGACGCAGCGCGCCGCCGAGGCCCGGGCGCTCGGGCCGACCGATCTCGTGCTCAGCCACCTGACCGTGCCCCGGGCCGGCTTCGAGGAGCGGGTGGCAGCTGCTGCGGCCGGCGGGTTCGCTGGCATCGGGCTCAACCTCGGCGGGTACAAACGGTTGCGCCGCGAGGGCTGGGGCATCGACGATCTGGCCGCAGTGCTCGACCACCATGACCAGTTGCTGGTGGAGATCGAGTTCCTGCAGGCGTGGTCCGGTGGTGCCGGCAGCTCCGAACGGGCAGCGGAGGAGGCAGACCTGGCCTTCGAGCTCGCCGCCGGGTTGGGGGCCCGTCACCTCCAGCTGGGTGGGACCTACCGGCAGGCCGGGGCGACCGGGTCGGCCGGTGGCTCCGCAGGTGGCCCCGCCGGCCTCGGCCCTGCCGATCCCGAGGACTTCGACCTCGGCCGGGCGGCCGAGGTCTTCGCCGCGTTGTGCGACCGGGCGGCGGCGTTCGAGCTGCGCTGCAGCATCGAGTACCTACCGGAGATGACCGCCATCGGCTCGGCCACTGCCGCCGTTGCGGTGGTGCGCGAGGCGGGGCGGGCCAACGGCGGCATCTGCGTCGACAGCTGGCACCACGAACGGGGGCCCGACACGCTCGAGACGCTGGCCGGCCTCGACGGCCGGCTGATCACCTCGGTGCAGCTCGACGACGGAGGTCCGCGCCTGCCCGGTATCGACTACCAGACCGATACCGCCACCAACCGCCTGGCACCGGGCGAGGGCTCGTTCGACCTGGCCGGGCTGCTGCACACGCTGCGGGGGCTCGGCGTGACCGCGCCGATCGGGCTCGAGGTGATCTCGCCGTCCCTGGCCGGCTCCGGCGATGCCGAGGCCGTCGCCCGCCGGGTGGCCGACGGCATGCGGGCCGTCCTCGCCGCCGCCGGCCTGGACTGATCCCCGCCGCAGCCCGCCCGGACTCGCCGGACCGTTCGGGCCGATTCGGCGTCGATTCGGCGTCGATTCGGCGTCGATTCGGCGTCGA
>CAIXPF010000069.1 GCA_903921205.1 uncultured Acidimicrobiia bacterium
GCTGTCGGTCATGGTCGGCGGCGAGGCCGTGGCCTTCGAGCGGATCCGCCCGGTGCTCGACGCCTTCGGTGGCAACGTGTTCCACCTCGGCCCGGTCGGGGCCGGCAGTGTGGCGAAGATCGCCAACAACCTCATCGCCCTGACATCGCTGGCCACGGCGATGGAGGGGTTGCTGCTCGGCGCGAGGGCCGGGCTCGACTTCCAGCAGCTCTGCGAGGTGGTCATGACCGCCAGCGGCGCCGGCCCCCAGGTGCTCGGCGTCGCCCACCAGCAACGGACCCGCCGCTACCGGGAATCGGTCTCACCGCAGGCGGCCCTGCGTCTCGCCGTGAAGGACCTCGAGCTCGGCGTCGAGCTGGCCGAGGAGGTCGGGCTGCCGGTGCGCACCGCCCAGGCCGCCCTGCAGACCTGGCGGGAGGCCGAGGCGGCCGGCCTGGCCGAGGCCGAGATCTTCGCGTTGCTCGATCACCTCGAGACCGCCTCCACCGTTCCGCCCCCCGGTTTCGAAAGGACCACCCCATGACCACGTCCGGCTCGCAGATCATCGACGTCGAGGCCCTCGGTTGGCACCCGGTGTCCGCCGGGGTCGAGGCCCGCCCGCTGTGGGTGGCTGACGACAACAGCCGTCGGGTGCTGTTCATCCGCTTCAGCCCCGGCGCCGCGCTCGACCGTCACGTCCACGACGGCGACGAGGTCCAGTACGTGCTCGAGGGCTCCGTCGGCGACGACCACGGCACGATTCCGGCCGGCAACGTGGGCTACCGCCCGTCGGGTTGCACCCACACCGTGCGCAGCGTCACCGGCGGGACGACGGTGGCGTTCATCACCGGCGGGGTGAAGCCGGTGGCCGACGGCGAGACCGGTGGCCCGCCGTCGGTGGTCATCGACGTCGACGCCGTGCCCGAGGTGCAGCTGCGCCCCGGCATCTTCGCCCGCGAGGTGTGGTCGGACCCGGCCGGCGAACGCAAGGCACTGGTCGTGCGCTACGAGCCTGGCGCCACGATTCCCCGCCATCGCCACGTGGGCGACGAGTTCGTCTACGTACTCAGCGGTACCCTCGGCGACGAGTCCGGGGTGATCACCGCCGGCAACGCCGGATTCCGCCACGACGGCTGCGATCACACCGTCACCACCGCCACCGGGGCCACGGTCTTCGCCGTTCTCCGTGGCGGGGTCGAACCCGTCGAGGGCTGACCGAACGGGTCAGCTGCTCAGGAACTGCCGATGGACAGCAGGTTCACCAGCGGCTGATACAGCTGTTCGAGGTAGGCGATCTCCTGCGGGTCGAGGGCGAGGTCGGCGGCGGCGGCGAGCTGGTCGAGCTGCTCGACGCGTGACACGCCCACGACCGGGGAGACCACCTCGGGCTTGGCCAACAGCCACGCGAGGGCGATCTGCGCGGGGGTGACCCCCCGCTTGCCGGCGAGCTCGATCACCCGGTCGGCGATGGCGAAGTCGGCCTCGCCCCGGTAGAGGCCCTCGGTTCGGGCGCGGTCCTGGCCCTGCGAGCGACTGGTTGAGCCCTTGTCGAACCCGCCGTGGTACGAGCCGGCGAGGATCCCCCGGGCCAGCGGCGACCAGGGCATGACCCCCACGCCGGTCGAGGCGCAGTAGGGGATCATCTCGCGCTCCTCCTCGCGGTAGATCAGGTTCCAGTGGTTCTGCATCGACACGAACTGGGTCCAGCCGTGCATCTTGGCGGTCAGCTGCAGCTCGGCGAACTGCCAGGCGAACATCGACGAACCGCCCAGGTAGAGGACCTTGCCGGCCTTGACCGCGTCGTGGAGCGCCTCGAGCGTCTCCTCGATCGGTGCCTGCACCGCCCCGGGGATGCCGTGGGGATGGCGGTGGATGACCAGCTGGTCGATGTAGTCGTGGCCGAGCCGGCGCAACGAGGCGTCGATGCCCTCGCGGATGTGCTTGCGCGACAACCCACCCTGGTTGGCGCCGGGGCCCATGGGCATGGAGATCTTGGTGGCGAGCACGTACTGGTCACGCGGGGCGAGCTCGGCCACCAGCTTGCCCACGACCTCCTCGCAGGCTCCGAGGCCGTAGATGTCGGCGCAGTCGAACGTGGTGATGCCGCGTTCGAACGCAGCGCGGAAGATCGGTCGGGCCTCGTCGATGCCGAGGGTCCAGTCGCCCTGGTGGCCTCGGCCGGGCTGGCCGAAGTTCATGGTGCCCAGGGTCAGGCGGGACACCCGCAGACCGCTACGGCCGACTTGCACGCTCTCGAGCACGGGAACTCCGTTCGCCGGGATGGTCAGGGCCGGAACTGTAGTGGCCGGGGAACCAGACCGGACGGTCTGGACACCTGGCGGTATGCCAGCTCGACCCACTCGCAGATCATCGCCCGGGTGTCGCGCGGGTCGATCATCTCCTCCATCTGGAACTTCGACAGCGGGCCGATCGGGCCGCGGGCGCTCTCGATGCGGGCGTTGAGCTCGGCCCGCAGCGCAGCCGGGTCCGCCGCTTCGGCCAGCTGACGCTTGTACGCCGCCTCGATGCCACCCTCGGGCGGGATACCCCCGACGTCGGCGGCCGGCCATACGACCCGTACCGACGGGGATGATTGCGGCGTCGCCCAGTTGTTGCCGGCCACGCCGAAGCTGCGTCGCATCAACACGGTGAAGATGGGCACCGACAGCTGGGCGAAGGCCACCATCCACTCGGCACCCTTGCGGATGGTGCCGTTGATCTCGTGTTCGAGGCCGACGGCGAACCCGGGGTTGTCGCACAGGTTCAGCACCGGCAGGTGGAACAGGTCGCACAGGTCGAGCAGCCGCCGGACCTTGTCGCACCCGTCCGCGGTGAGGGCGCCGCCGTTGACGTGGCGACTGTCCGAGGCGATCACGCCCAGCGGATGGCCGTTGAAGCGAACCAGGCCGGTGACCTGGTCGGTGCCCCACAACGAGCCGATCTCGAAGAACGACCCGCGATCGGCCATCAGCTCGATGGTGCGGCGGATGTCGAACGTGGTGGTCCGCTTGCGCGGCACGATCGAGAACAGCTCCTCGTCGCGACGATCCGGCGGGTCGGTGGGATCGGGCACGGCGACCGGCGGCGCCTCGTACACGCTCGACGGCAGGTACGACAGGAACCGGCGGGTCATCGCCACCGCTTCCTCCTCGGACTCCGCGAGGTTGTCCACCGAGCCGTTGCGGCAGTGGATGTGCCAACCGCCGAGGTCCTCCTTGGTGATGTCGTAGCCCATGGCGTGGGACACCACCGGCGGGCCGGCGACGAAGAGTTGGGCGATATCCCGCACCATCACCGAGAAGTGACCGAGCACGGCCTTGGCGGCGCCGATACCGACGACGCTGCCGAGCAGCATGTTGACCACCGGGACGGTCGAGAGCTGCTTGGTGTAGGCGGTGGAGCCGAGATGGCCGGGCAGGAACGACCCGCCGCCGCCCGCCACCCGGGGCCGCCCTGCGGTGATGGCCCCGGTCGACTCCTTCGCCGCGCTCTCGCCTTCCTTGCGTTGTTCGGGCACCATCGCGGCGACGCTGCCGCCGCCGGAGGAGCCGTCGAGCAGGCGCACCGAGGGGACCCCCAGCTCGAGCGACAGTCGGTCGAGGTGGAAACTCTTGGCGCCGATGGCCCCGTCGGCGTGGCCGCCGCGGGAGGTGAAGTCGTCGGCGCAGACGATGACCGGCCGTCGTTCGATGCGGCCGGATCCGCCGACGTGGTTGGCCGGGGTGAACGCCGCGATGGCACCGTCATCGTCGTAGGAGGCGAACCCGGCGATGCTGCCGACTTCGCGGAACGAGCCGTCGTCGAGCAGCAGGGCGATGCGTTCCCGGCAGGTGAGCTTGCCCCGGGAACGCTGGCGGACCACCCCCGGGTCCTGCGAGCCGGGCCGGAGGCGGGCGTCGGCGAGGTCCTGCAGGGTGCGCACCTCGGCGAGTACCGGCGCCCACGTGTCGGACCCGCTCGCCGGTGCCGCCCCAGCGTCGCCGCCGGTTCCGGTGGCGTCCCCGTCGCCCGGCTCGATGACCAGGGTGACCTGACCCGGTGCCACGACGTCCCCCGGCTGGAGCGGCTGGACGGCGACCACGGTGCCGCTGCAGGGAGCGGCGACCAGGGTCTCCATCTTCATGGCGCTGAGCACCAGGACGGTGTCGCCGGCGTTGACCTGCTGGCCCGCGGCGACGCGGACCTCGACCACCGATGCCGACAGCGGCGCGGTGATCGCCTGCTGGCCTTCGGTGGCGCTCAACGGTTCGTGTGCGGTCGCGGCGGCAGGCCCGGTGGGGATGGCGTCGAGCGGTCCGCGGCCGAGCGTGCCGGCCTGCTCGTCGAGCAGCGACCGGGCAGCATCGTCGGTGGCCGGCGCCGCGGAGGTCGGCAACGCCGGGTCCTCGGCCAGCAGGGTCGTGCGGGCGTCACCGGCGCGCACCGCGGCATGGCCGACGATGGCCTGGAGTTGGCCGAGGTTGGTGGGCAGCCCGGCGAGGTGGAATGCAGCCAGGGCCCGGCCGGTGCGCTCGAGGGCCGATGCCAGCGAGCCGTCGAGGCCGGAGGTGCCGATGACCTTGGCGAGCAGCGGATCGAACTGCGGGGGAGGGCTGTAGCCCAGGTAGCCGCAGGCGTCGACCCGCACGCCGGGACCCGACGGCTCCTTGTAGGCGGTCAGGGTCCCCGGCCCGGTGGCCACCAGACGGGCCTGGACCGCGAACCCCCGCGGTCGGCCCACCGCTGCCTGGTCGCCGAGGCCGAGCGAGCCCAGCGTGGCCCCGGCAGCGATGTGGAACTGGGCCTCGACGAGGTCGATCCCGGTGACGGCCTCGGTGATGGTGTGCTCCACCTGGATACGGGGGTTGCACTCGATGAAGAAGTACTCGCCGGTCTCCGGCACCACCAGGAACTCGACGGTGCCGGCGTTGACGTACCCGGCGGCACGGACCAGGGTCAGCGCGTCGGCCAGGATGCGTTCCCGGACGCCGTCGTCGAGGCCGGCGGCCGGGGCGATCTCCACCACCTTCTGGTTGCGCAGCTGCCCCGAGCAGTCGCGCTCGTGCAGGTGCACCACGTTGCCGTGGGCGTCGGCGAGCACCTGCACCTCGATGTGACGGGGCCGGGTCACCAGGCGTTCGACGAACACCGCCCCGTCGCCGAACGCAGCCTGGGCCTCGCTGCTGCAGCGTTCGAACGCCTCGGCAACATCGGCGGCGGTGGACACCGATCGCATCCCCCGCCCACCTCCGCCCGCCGCCGCCTTGAGCATCACCGGGAACCCGATCCGCTCGGCCACCGCGGTGGCCTCCGCGGCCGAGGTGAGGGCGGCCTCGCTGCCCGGCACGACCGGGATGCCGAGCGTGCGGGCCAGCGTGCGGGCCCGGACCTTGTCCCCGAACAGGGCCAGCGCCGCAGGTGGCGGACCGACGAAGGTGATGCCCTCCGATGCGCACCACTCGGCGAACGCCGCGTTCTCCGCCAGGAAGCCGTAGCCGGGATGGACGCAGTCGCAGCCGGTCTCCTTGGCGATGGCGATGAGCGCAGCGGCATCGAGATAGGCACCCACCGCCTCGCCGGCCGCGGTGCCGGGGGAGGCGTGGATCCGGCGTGACGTCGTGGCGACCCGGCTGTGCAGCGAGCGCTCGTCGACCGGTGCGTACACCGCCACCGACTCCATGCCCAGCGCAGCGGCGGCGCCGGCGATGCGGATGGCGATCTCGCCCCGATTGCTGATCAACACCCGGGTGTGCAGCCCCATGTCCTACCCCCTGCGTCACGGCCGCGGCGGGACCCGCGCGTCGGGCGAGACTGATGCAGCGCGCAGGAACTTGTCCAGCCCGCGTCGTGTCATCGGTCACCGGCACGGCCGGTCGACCCGGCCCACCCGCCGTTTGCCGGGGGCAGCAGCTAAGGTCGATCCATTCTTCGAATCTCGATTCGACTGGGCAAGGAGCAGGCATGATCCCGCCGGGCATCATCTCCGCAGACGGACACGTCTGCGAAGCGGCCAACACGTACACCGATTACATCGACCCGAAGTTCCGCGACCGGGCACCGCACATCGCCACGCTCGACGACGGCACCGAGGCCTTCGTCGTGCCCGGCATGCGCAAGCCGGTTGCGCTCGGCTTCGTCGACGGTGCGGGCTTCAACGCCAAGGAGCGCCTGGCCCGCGCCAAGCAGATGAAGTACAGCGACGTGCGCAGCGCCGGGTACGTCGCCAGCGACCGTCTGGCCTACATGGACCAGGACGGCCTCGCCGCCGAGATCATCTACGCCTCCGTCGGCATGGGTATCTGCATGCACCGCGACGTCGAGTTCAAGGATGCCTGCATGCAGGCATACAACCGCTGGCTCGCCGAGATGTGCGCCCAGGCGCCCGAGCGGGTGTTCGGCCTGGCGCAGACGGCCATCCTCGACGTGGACTCGGCCATCGCCGACTTCCAACGGGCCAAGGACATGGGCTTCGTCGGCATGATGATGCCGGGCGACCCCGTCCACGAGGACTTCGACCATCCCGACTACGACGCCCTGTGGGAGTGCGCGGTCGATCTCGACATGCCGATCGCCTTCCACATTCTCACGTCGCGGGCCGGCAGCATCGACGCCAAGCCCCGCGGCCACTCCTACAACAACTTCCTGGGCATCATCCGGGCGGTGCAGGACGTGGTGGGCATGATGGTCCTCGGCGGCGTGTTCGAGCGTCATCCGGGTCTCAAGATGGTCGTGGCGGAGAGCGACGTCGGCTGGCTGCCCCACTACATGTACCGCATGGATCACGCCGCCAAGATCAACACCATGGACGGCATCATCAAGGGCCTGTCCAAGCTGCCCAGCGAGTACATCCGCTCCAACGTGTGGGCAACGTTCCAGGACGACCTGACCGCCTACCACCAGGGCGAGCTGTTCGACTTCCACCATCTGCTGTGGGCCAGCGACTTCCCGCACACCGACTCGACCTGGCCGCGGTCGCGCCAGCTCATCGCCGAGCAGGCGTCGCACCTCTCCGAGGAGCAGCACCAGGCGATCTACCGCGACAACACCGCCAAGCTGTTCAACCTGCCCGCAGGTCAGCAGTCCTGGCGGCGGGAGACCGACCCGGCCCTCGCCGGCGTCTGATCCGCCCGACGGCCGACCGACGGCCGCGCCGGCGTCCGCTGCGGCTCCTTCCGGGGCCGCTGCGGGCGCCGTTGCCGTTCTCAGCCTGCTGCCGCCGGGACGCGGTCCTGCAGGGTGGCTCGCCGGAGGTAGGCGAACGCGGCCACCAACATGACGATGGCGGCGAGGTCCCCGAGGTTGGCCAGCATGTGGTAGCCGACCGCCTGGCGGATGAACCCGGCGCTGAGCCCGGCGATGCCGCCGCAGAAGCTCATGACCAGATCCGCGGTGCCCTGCACCTGCACCCGTTCGGTGATGGCGAAGGACTCCGTCAGCAGCGTCGACCCCCCGATCATCCCGAAGTTCCAGCCCACGCCCAGCACCCACATCGACGGGAACAGCAGCAGGTAGTGGTGCGACGACAGTGCCGCGACGATGCCGGCGACCACCAGCAGGCAGCCGCCGACCATGATCGACTGCACCCGGCCCACCCGATCGGCGAAGCGGCCCACCAGGGGAGCGAAGGCGAACATCCCGGCCACATGCACCGACACCACGTAGGGGCTGAGGTTCTCGTAGCCGTGCAGCTTCATGTGCACCGGGGTCATGGCCATCTCGGCCACCATCACGAACTGCGACACCACCATGGCGAGCAGCGCCAGGCGTGCCGCCGGCAGCCCCATGATCAGGCCCAGCGAGCGGCGGATCGGCGGCAGCTTCTCGCGCGAGCCCTTCGGGCTCACCCCGCCGGCGACCACCAGTGGGTCGGGCCGCAGACGGATCGAGGTATTGACGACGGCGAGACCGAACAGGGCGCCGGCCACCAGCCACGGCCCGGTGTACTTCTCCAGCCCGAGCGACAGGCCGAGGCGCTCGGCGGGCACGATGGTGAGCGGCCCGGCCACCGCCCCGAAGGTCTGGGCGAAGACCACCCGCCCGATGGCCCGGCTGCGTTCCTCCGGTCGGGCGAGATCGGCGGCGGCGTAGCGGGCCAGCAGGTTCGACGCCTGCCCGTTGCCGAAGAGGAACAGGCCCACCAGGAACAACGGCAGCAGCTGCAGCTGCACGCCGACTGCCGCCACGACGGCGCCGAAGAGGGCGCCGCCGTAGCCGATCTGCAGGCCCGGTCGTCGGCCGGCCCGCTTCATGCGTCGTGACAGGACCTGGGAGGCGAAGGCGGTGCCGGTGGTGACCGTCGCCGTGCCGAGACCGGCCCAGACGGTGGTCGATCCCAGTAGGTCGGTGACGACCAGGGCGCCGACGGTCACCGAGGAGGCCATTGCCGCGCCGCCGACGATCTGACCGGTCGTGAGGGCGGACAGGACGGTGCGTTGGATCGCCGCCCGTTCGCTCTCGTCGAGGTCGAGCTCGGTCGCCGTGGCGGTCACGCCGTCAGCAGGGGGTGTTGCCATCGCCGGACCCTACTTCGGGACCCGCCCGCCCGCGGCGCTACGTGGGACCCGGCTGCCCGCCGGGTCCCACCGACACCGTTCACGCCAGGGCAAAGCCGTTCACGCCAGGGCAAAGCCGTTCACGCCAGGGCAAAGCCGTTCACGCCAAGGCAAAGCCTTCGTAGCCGTTGGCCACGATCTCGTCGCAGCGGGCGCGGTAGCGGCCGAGTCCACCGACATAGGGCAGGAACATGCGGGGCTTGCCGGGGATGTTGGCGCCCAGGTACCAGCTGTTGCAGGTGGGGGCGACGTACATCGTTCCCTGGGCCACGTCGTTGACGTGCCGGCCCCATTCCTCGGCCGCCTCGGCAGTGGCCTCGATGGTGCGCAGGCCGTTGCGGCGCAGGTGCCCGATGGTGTCGGCGATCCACTCGACGTGCTGCTCGATGGCCACGATCACGTTGGCGAGCACCGATGGGCTGCCCGGGCCGGTGACGGTGAACAGGTTCGGGAAGCCGGCGACCTGCAATCCGAGGTACGTGCGGGGTCCCTCGGCCCACACGTCGGTCAGGCGGACCCCGTCGCGGCCGCGCAGGTCGATACGTTCGAGTGCCCCGGTCATGGCATCGAACCCGGTGGCGAAGATCAAGATGTCGAGCTCGTAGTGGCCGGTCTCGGTCTGCACGCCGGTCTCGGTGATCTCGGTGATGGCGCCCTTGCGCAGGTCGACCAGGGTGACGTTCGGGCGGTTGAACGTCTCGTAGAAGTTGGTGTCGAGCACCTGCCGTTTGCAGCCCACCGGGTAGCCCACCGGCGTGAGCGCATCGGCGACGTCGGGATCCTGCACGACGGCGTGGACGTGCTCGGCGTACAGGTCGCACGCCGCGGCGTTCGACGCCGGGTCCTTGTAGATGTCGGTGAACCGGTTGAACAGGCCGAACCCGTACTGCTGCCAGGCCTCCTGGCGCTGCTGCTCGTCGAGCTCGCGCAGCTTGGGCCGGGGCGGCCTCGGCCCCGTCGCCGGCGCCTTCTTGTCGGCCTTGTTGATCGGCGACCAGTTGGAGAAGCCGGTCGAGCTGTGGCGCTGGCGCTCGCGGACCTCGGCGTAGTTCTCCTTGTAGGCCTGTTTCACGTCGGGCCGTAGCGGCTTGTTGTTGGCCGGGAAGGTGAAGCCGGGGGTCCGCTGGAAGACGAACAGCTGCTCGGCCTGCTCGGCGATGACCGGGATGGCCTGCACGCCGGAGGACCCGGTACCGATGATGCCGACGCGGCAGCCCAGATCGACGCCCTCCTTCGGCCAGGCGCCGGTGTGCAGCACCCGGCCGGTGAACCGCTCGAGTCCGGGAACCTCCGGGATGTTCGCAGCGGACAGGGCGCCGGTCGCCATGATGCAGAACGGGGCCTCGATCCGGTCGCCGCGATCGGTGGTCACGGTCCACCGGGCGCGCCCGCCGTCGAAGCTCGCCGCGACCACGCGCGTGCTGAAGCTGATGTCGCGTCGGAGATCGAACCGTTCGGCCACGTGCTGGGCGTAGCGCAGGATCTCCGGCTGGGCCGCCATGAGCTCGGTCCACTCCCACTCCTGCCCGAGCTCGGCGTCGAAGCCGTAGGAGTACTCCATCGACGGCACGTCGCAGCGGGCACCGGGGTAGCGGTTCCAGTACCAGGTGCCGCCGACGTCGGTGCCGGCCTCGACGACGCGGACCGACAGGCCGTCCTGGCGCAGCTTGTGCAGCAGGTACATGCCGGCGAACCCGGCTCCGACGACGACGGCGTCGACGCGTACGACGTCCTCGGCGGTCTCGGTGGCGGTCATCGATGCATCTCCAGCGCGCGCATCCTCCGAGCGTACCGGCCGCGGCGATCCCGCCCCAGCCGGTTCCGCGACCCGACCGGTGCGCCGGTCAGCCGGGCTTGCGGGCCGTGACCAACCACTGTTCCACGAGCTGCTGCTCGCCGTCGAGGGTGTACGAGCTGCGTTCGACGTGCAGATCGGTGAAGCCGTCGTAGAGCTCCTCGAGCCGGGCCCGGCCGAGGAACAGGGCGAAGCCCTTGCCGGCGAGCGGCCCGGCGGTGAGGTCGGTGAAGCCCCCGGGCTCGACCATCCGGCCGGTGCCGTAGCCCCAGGTGCGGTCGGTGAAGGTGGCCGAGTGGAACCAGCCGCCCGGCACCAGTACCCGCAGCACCTCCTCGACGGCCCGACGGGCCTCGTCGAAGGGGTTGCTGTAGATCGAGGCATTGTCGATGGCGCCGTGGAAGGTGGCGTCGGCCCAGGGCAGCTCGACGAAGTCGCCGACCCTGGCATCGACGGCGAGCCCCTCGGACGTGCAGCGTTGCCGGAGCTGCTCGATACCCGTGGGCGAGCCGTCGATGGCGGACACCGAGAACCCCTCCCGGGCCATGAACCAGCTGTTGGCACCCGGCCCGCAGCCGACGTCGAGCAGCCTGACCGCGTGGCGCTCCGCAGCCTCGCCGAAGGTCCGGGCCACGAAGCGGATCACGTGCTCGGGTGGGTAGCGGCCCCAGCGTTGGCTGCTGAACACGTCTTCCCAGACGGGGTCCCAACTGTGACGGGCGGACATCGGCGCGACCTTTCGACGGGGCCGCGGTCAGTGTAGGGAGCGCCCCGGACAACCGGCGCGCCCCGGCCGGGAGCGGCTCGATCGCGGACCGGGGCGCGCCGTCAGCGGCCTTCGTAGACCGGGTCTCGCTTCTCCAGGAACGCCTTCGGTCCCTCGACGGCATCGCGGGTGCGGAACACCGGTGCGGAGTGGCGGGCCTCGATGTCCATGGCCTCGCGTTCGGGCTTGCCCAGGCAGGCCTTGACCGACGCCTTGATCGCCCGCACGGCCACCGGGACGTTGGCTGCGATCGGATCGGCCTTGGCCATGGCCTCGGCCAGCACCTGGTCCACCGGTACCACCCGGTTGACGAAGCCCAGCTCGTAGGCCCGCTGGGCATCGACCAGACCACCGGTGAGCAACCACTCCATCGCGACCGCATAGGGCAGCTGCGCCGGCAGGCGCACCGTCGACCCGCCACCGGGGAACAACGCCCAGCGGACCTCCTGCACGCCGAAGCGGGCGGTCTCCGAGGCGATGCGGATGTCGGTGCCCTGCACCAGCTCGCAGCCGCCGGCCACCGCCGTGCCGTTGATGGCGGCGATGATCGGCTTGTCGAGGTCGCTGACCCGCAGGATGGCCTTGTCGCCGAGCTGCTTGTCGGCGAGGTAACGCCGGTCGTAGTCGTTGTCGGGCTCGCGGCTCTTCGTGGTCAACGGGATGGTCTGGGCCAGGTCGGCCCCGGCGCAGAACACCGTGCCGGTCCCGGTGACCACGGCGGCCCGGATGGTGTCGTCGGCCGCCACCTCCTGCCAGGCATCGGCAAGGCGGCACATGACCTCGGGGTTGAGGGCGTTGCGGGCCTCGGGACGGTTGAGGGTGATGAGGGCGACATGGCCCTCGCGTACGAAATCGACAGCTGCCACGGCGCGCACCCTAGAACCTCGCCGCCGTCCGGGCAGTACGGTTGCGCCGTGTCCGGTCCTGCTCCGATCCCCGACGGCCTCACGGGGCTGCAACCCTTCGCCGGTCTCCGGGTGGTCGAGGTGGCCACCGGGGTGGCCGGGCCCTACCTCGGCAAGCTGCTGGCCGACCACGGGGCCGAGGTGATCAAGGTGGAGCCCCCCGGTGGCGATCCCGCCCGGCGGATCGGGCCGTTCGCCGACGACGAGGAGCACCCGGAGCGGTCGGGGCTGTTCCTGCACCTGAACACCAACAAACGCAGCATCGTGGCCGAGCCGGCCGACGCGCTGGTGACCCGACTCGCGGCCCGGGCCGACGTGCTGATCGAGTCGGGTGCCCCGGGTGCCGCCCCGGTGGCCCGGTGGCGGGCGGCGAACCCGAAGCTCGTGGTCGCCTCGCTGACCCCGTTCGGTCAGGACGGCCCCTATGCCGGCTACCGCGGGGACGACATCGCCCTCTACGCCCTCGGCGGCCCGATGCATGCCACCGGCGTGATCGAGCGCGAGCCCTTGAAGATGGCGGGCAACCTGCTGCAGTACCAGTGCGGCGCGGTCGGGGCCGTGGCGGTGCTGGGCGCACTGCGCCGGGCCGAGGCCACCGGCGTGGGTGCGGCGATCGACGTGTCCAACCTCGAGACCCAGGTGGGTTCCATCGACCGGCGGATCAACTACCTGCTGTGGCGGCAGTGGACCGGCCGCGACGTCGAACGCCCGCCGGCGTACGGCCAGGCCTTGCTGCCGTTCGGCTACTACCCGGCCACCGACGGCCACGTCGCCATCATCGTGGTGGCCAACTGGATCCCCAAGATGCTCGAGGTCCTCGACGACGACGAGCTGCGCGAGCGCTTCTCGACCCCGGCATGGATGACCGATCCCGAGACCGGTGGGCACCTCGACGCGGTGATCTACAACTGGCTGTCGACGCGGACCAAGACCGAGGCCATGCAACAGGGCCAGGCCGGACGCTGGCCGGTCACCTCGCTCAACCGGCCCACCGACCTGCTCGTCGACGAACACTTCAACGCCCGTGGTTTCTTCGCCGAGGTCGACCACCCGCAGGCCGGGCGCTACCGCACGCCGGGTCCGGGGTTCCGGCTCGAGGACGGCTGGCGTCTCCGACGCCGCCCACCGATGCTCGACGAGCACCGGGACGAGATCCTCGCCGAGCTGGAAGCGCCCGCTCGGGTCGATGCCCCGGCGCCCGCGGCCCCGGTGCGGATCGGGTCGAGCGACCCGATCACCGCTGACGACCTGCCCCTGAAGGGGATCCGGGTGCTCGATCTCACGGTGGTGTGGTCCGGCCCGTACGCCACCATGCTGCTCGCCGACCTCGGGGCCGAGGTCATCCGGATCGACAACCCGTGGCTGTTCCCGACGGTGACCCGGGGCAACGTGCCCCGGCCCGATCCGGCGGCGCTGGACGGGCTCGGTCCGCTCACCGGCGCCTACTGCGACCACGATCCGGGGGAGCGCCCGTGGAACCGGGCCGGGCAGTTCCTGGCGCATGCCCGCTCGAAGCTGTCCGCCACGCTCGACCTGCGCAAGCCGTCCGGACGCGAGGCGTTCCTGCGGCTGGTGGAGCGCGCCGACGTGGTGCTCGAGAACAACTCCGTCGACGTGCTCGACAAGCTGGGACTCGGCTGGGACACCCTGCGTGCGCGCAACCCGGCCATCGTGCTGGTGCGCATGCCGCCGATGGGCACCTGGGGCCCGTACCGCAACTATCTCGGCTTCGGATTCCACTTCGAGTCGTTGGCCGGCTCGGCCGCGCTGTGGGGGTACCGCGACGGCGATTACGGCTTGAACAACCCGGTGTTCCCGATGGACCCCACTGCCGGTATCGCCGCTGCCGTGGCCACCATGGGCGCTCTGCGCCGCCGCGACCGCACGGGCCTCGGTGAGCAGGTCGAGATCCCCCAGGTCGAATACGTCCTGCAGCACGTGGGCGAGTACCTCGTCGACGCGGCACGCAGCGGACGCGACCGTGATCCGATCGGCAACCGGCACCTCACCCATGCGCCGCAGGGCTGCTACCCGTGCGTCGGTGACGACGCGTGGGTGGTGCTCTCGGTCGACAGCGACGAGGCCTGGGCCGGTCTGGGCCGCGCCCTGGGCAACCCCGACTGGGCGGCGGACGAGCGTTTCGCCGGCGTGGAGGGGCGCCGGGCCCACCACGACGAGCTCGATGAGCTGCTCGCCGCATGGTCGGCCGGCGTGACCGCCGACGAGGCGTTCCACCGGTTGCAGGCCGAAGGGGTGATCGCCGCCCCGGTCCTCGACGAGACCGCGTGCCTGGCAGACCCCCACCTGCGTGCCCGGGGCTTCTTCCGTCCCAACGGCTCGGCCGATGTGCCACTGGTCGACTTCCCCGGCCACCTGTGGCGCTGGGACGGGCCGGCCATGGTGTGGGGGCCGACGAGCCGCCTGGGGGTCGACAACGACTACGTGTTCCGTGAGGTCGGCGGGTTCAGCGACGACGAGTACGCCGCACTCGACGCCGAGGGCCACCTCTCCCTCGACTACCTGCAGGCCGACGGCACGCCGTTCTGAGCTGCGGTGATCGGGCCGCTCCACCCTCGCTAGGGTGAGCGACATGAGCGACAAGGTGCGCGTCGAGATCGACGGGGCAGTCCGGACAGTCACCCTCACCCGGCCGGAGAAGAGCAATGCGCTCGATGCCGACATGCTGCGTGAGCTGGAAGAGGTCTTCAACCCCGATCCCGGGCCGGGTCCTGCGGAGCGTGTGGCGGTCATCCGTTCGGAGGGCCGGGTGTTCTGCTCGGGGCTCGACCTGCGGGGCAGCCTCGGCCGGGACATGGACGTGGAGAAGCTGTTCCATCGGGTGGAGACGTGGCCGCTGCCGGTGGTGAGCGTGGTCCAGGGCGCCGCCATCGCCGGCGGGTGCGAGCTTGCACTGCACAGCGACCTCGTCGTCGCGTCGACCGAGGCGCGTTTCGGTATGTCCCTCGCGCAGGTCGGCCTGGCCCCGTCGTGGTTCCTGACCAAGAAGCTGCTCGAGGTGGCCGGCCCGGTGCTGACCCGGGAGATCCTGCTGCTCGGCGACCCGATGCCGGCGACCCGGATGGCCGAGCTGGGTCTGATCGCCCGCTGTGTCGCCCCCGACCAGGTGGATGCCACGGCGGCCACGTTCATCGACCGCCTGGTGCGCAACGCCCCGCTGAGCCTCAAGGCGATGAAGGCGACCATCAACCGGGAGATGACCTTCCGGGATCAGCTCGAGCATGCCGACACCGACGCCCTGGTGCGTGCGGCCATGAAGAGCCAGGATGCCAAGGAAGGCGTACGGGCCCGTATGGAGCGCCGGAACGCCGACTTCACCGGTAGCTGAACAACCGTCGCGACGAGGCCGGGATACCCAACGGTATCCCGGCCTCGTCGCGTTCTCGGCGTCACCGCTCGGTGCGGTGCCGCGCAGTCTCAGTCCATGGGGAACTTCAGCATCTGGCGGGCGACCACGTGACGCTGGACCTGCTGGGTGCCCTCGCCGATATCGAGGATCTTCACGTCCCGGTAGAGCTTCTCGAGCATCTTGTCGTTGCGGACCCCGGCCTCGCCGAGGATGTCGAGCGCCGCAGCGACCGCTTCGAGGATCACCGGCGGCGAGTACATCTTGGCGTAGCTGGCCTCCATGGCGTTCGACTGGCCGTTCTTGGCCAGCCACACGGCGTTGAGGTACATCAACCGGGCGGTGTGCAGGCCGCGGCGGATGCGGGCCAGGCGCTCCAGTGCCCGCTGACGGCGACGGCCCTGGGCCGGGTACTCGTTGCGGACGAAGTCGAGGGCGAAGTCGTGTGCGGCGCGTCCCATGCCCACCCCATGGGCGGTGTGCAGCGGCCGGGTCATGTTGAACGTGGCCATCGAGGCCTTGAAGCCCTTCTTGGCCTCGTAGAACGCCTCACCGCCGAGCAGGTTGTCGCCGGGGATACGGCAGTCCTCCAGGACGAAGCTGGCGGTCTCGTAGCCCCGCGAGCCCATCTTGTGCTCGACCTTGATGATCTCGAAACCGGGTGTGCCCCGTTCCACCACGAATGCCCGGTGACCACCGCGGCCCAGTGCCGGGTCGATGGTGGCCCACACCACCACCCAGTCGGCCCGGGCGGAGTTGGAGCAGAACATCTTCTGCCCGTTCAGCACCCATTCGTCGCCGTCCTTGCGGGCCCGGGTCTTGATCCGGGCCACGTCGGAGCCGGCTTCGGGCTCGGTCATGGCCATGGCACCCCAACGGGCCTTGGAATGATCCTCGAAGATCGACAGGAACCGCTGGCGCTGCTCGGGGGTGCCGGTGTTGCGCAGGGCCGGGCCGCCGAGGCCGGGCCCGGGCAGCGACAGCGCCACGCCACGGTCCCAGTAGGCGCACTCCTCGCCGATGAGGAAGTTACGGACCGGCTTCCAGTCCAGCGCCGTGGGGCCTTCGTCGGCCCCGATCATCTTGGAGACCAGGCCACCCTGACGGGTGCAGATCAGGTAGAACTCGTGATCCACCGGGGGAGGGGTGGCCGTACGGTCGGCCTCGAGGCCCATGGGCCGGATGTGGGTCCGCCCGAGCGAGCGGATCTCCTCCATCATGGCCAGGGTCTTGGCGTCGAGTTCGATCATCGTTGCTCCAGGCTGGCGAGAAGGGCGTCGGGCACGTCGAGGACTTCGGCGGCGACGTCGAACTCGGCGGCATCGAGGCCGCCGACGGCCATCGCCAGGTGGCGGGCTTCGCGGAACCGCTTCTCGGCGAGGTGGTCGACGATGAAGCCGTGCCCACCGAGCAGCTGGATGCCCACGTTGGTGGCGTGGAACGCGGCCTCGCGGACCTCGAGCCAGGCCTGGGTGGCCCAGAAGCCGGCGTCACGCTCGCCCCGGTCGAACGAGGCGGCGGCGTCACGGACCACCAGACGGGCGGCGTGCACCCGGGCGGCGACGTAGGCGATGTCGAAGGCGTTTCCCTGATGGTGGGCGACGGGCTTGCCGAACACCACCCGGTCCATCGTGTACTCGATGGTCTCCTCGAGCGCGGCCTGGGCGATGCCGACGCAGATCGCCGCCCCCCAGAGGCGGGCCCGTCCCCGTACCTCGAGAGCAACCCGCGGGGACAGTTCCCAACGGCCGCGTTCGGTGGTCTGGTCGAAGCCGACCCGAACCGAGCCGGAGGCCTGGAAGGCCAGGGCGATGACCGGTTCGACCGTGCCCGTGACCTCGAGCAGGCGAAGCGTGTCGTTCTCCATGGCCCAGATCCAGCGCAACGCCGGCCAGGCGGGTGCCCAGTCGATGCCGGTCGAGCCGTTGTCGGGGTCGATCACCGTGAACGCGCTCTGCGCCGAGCCGTCCAGGCAGCTCGCCGCGACCTCGGCGGCGAGCGCCTGGTCGGGACAGGCGATGAGCGCACCGGTGGTCGCCCCGGGCCGATCGGCGCCGGGCAGGCCGCTGGGGTCGAACTGGGCGAGCGTCTCGAGGATCACCACCTTGGCCAGCAGGCCGGCGTCGACGCCGCCGAGGGATTCGGGTACGTCGAGGCCGCCGAGGGGGAAGCCGTCGAGCACGTCGAGGACGCCGTCGGGCCAGCGCCCGGCTGCTTCCGCGTCACGCACGTTCGGCGCCAGCTCGGCTCGGCCCAGACGCTCGGCCGCAGCCCGGAGCTCCTCGAGCTCGGGTGCGAGGGCAAAGTCACGCATGGCTGCACCCTACCTGCTCGTCCGGGGCCGCTCGTAGGTGGCGGAGGGCGCCTTGGGTTAGCGTCGGGGCATGGGACTTCGAGGAGACGCGGCGATCGTCGGCATGGTCGAGTACCGGCCCGAACGCAAGTACACCGGTGAGCGCATCTTCATGCTGGAGCAGTGGGCCGACCTCGCTGCGGGTGCGCTGGCCGATGCCGGGCTGAAGGCGTCCGACGTGAACGGCCTGGTGTGCGCCAACATCCGCGAGTCCGAGCAGTTCGTCCCTTCGACGGTGGCGGAGTACCTCGGCTGGCGGGTCAACTTCGCCGAGCGGGTCGATCTCGGCGGTGCCACACCGGTAGGTATGGTCTGGCGGGCGGCGGCGGCGATCGAGCTCGGCCTGTGCGACGTCGTCGTCTGCGCCGCCCCGTCGAGGCCCACCCCGAGCCTGCCACCGAACCAGCCGCGGGCCTGGTCGCCGTTCGGGGCGTCGTCGAACATCATGGGCTCGCCCCAGGCCGAGTTCGACATCCCCTACGGCAACATCGCCCAGAACTGCGGCTATGCCATGATCGCCAACCGCTATGCCGCCGAGTACGGCTACGACCCGCGCGCCACCGCGAAGATCGCGGCCGACCAGCGCACCAACGCCTGCGCCAACCCCGACGCCGTGTTCTTCGGTCAGCCCATCACCATCGACGACGTGCTGGCATCGAAGATGGTCGCCGACCCGCTCCACGTGCTCGAGATCGTGATGCCCTGCGCCGGCGGTGCCGCCGTGGTGGTGGCCTCGAAGGAGGTCGCCCGACGCTGCCGCAAGCGCCCGGTGTACGTCACGGGCTTCGGCGAGCACCTGATGCACAAGACGCCGACGTACTCGCCCGACCTGTTGCACACGCCGATCGGCCCGGCCGCCGAGCAGGCCTTCGGCATGGCCGGCATCAAGCGCTCCGACGTCGACGCCGTGCAGCTCTACGACTGCTACACCATCACGGTGCTCATGAGCATCGAGGACTCGGGCTTCTGCGCCAAGGGCGAGGGGATGTCGTTCGTGGCCTCGCACGACCTGACCTACGCCGGCGACTTCCCGGTCAACACCCACGGTGGCCAGCTCGGCTTCGGCCAGCCTGGGCTCGCCGGCGGGTTCACCCAGGTCACCGAGGCGGTCCGCCAGGTGCGGGGCGAGGCCGGCGACCACCAGGTCCCGGGCTGCGAGGTCGTCTACTGCTCGGGTACCGGCGGCATCATGTCGGAACAGACCGCACTGATCGTGCAGGGAGGCTGAGGACCATGGCAGCACCGGAGAGCAAGCCGCGTCCCGCCCCCATCCCCACCACCAAGCCGTTCTGGGACGGACTGAACGAGGACAAGGTGCGTCTGCAGCACTGCGGCGACTGCGGCACGTGGGTGTACTACCCGCGCCGTCGTTGCCCGTCGTGTCTGTCCGCCGCGCTCGATTGGCGCGAGGTCAGCGGGCGGGGCCACATCTACTCGTGGACGGTCGGCCGTCAGGCCACCCATCCGGCCTTCGCCGACGACGTGCCGCAGTTCCTCGCGGTGGTCGAGCTCGAGGAGGGCGTCCGGATGACCACCACCATCGTCGACGCCGAGGAGGGTGACCTCGAGGTGGGCCGTGCGGTGGAACCGGTGTTCGAGCACGGCACCGACGGGATGACCCTGCTGCAGTTCCGGCCGTCCTGACGCCCGTGACCGGTCCGGCTCGGTCCGGTCGGGTCCGGTTCGGTCGCAGTCGGTCCGCACGGCTCGAACGCAGCCCGGTTCGGGCCGGTCGCGGTCGGTCGGCGTCGCGTTCGGGGGTCTGGTTCATCGAGCTTGTAGCGAAATGGTTCGCCGGTGCCTGGGCCCTCGATCCCGGGGTCGCGAAGGTGCTGGTCAGGGCGTTGCGGTCTGCCGGTCTCCGACGTTGTCGAACCATTTGGCTACAAACCGGGCAGGTCGGGTGGATCACGACCCGACTCGCCCCATGAACGGCGGGTCCGGGAGGCGGTCGTGGTCGTGTGGTCCGGCTTCGGCCGCTCGGGTCGGCACGGATGGCGCGGATGGGAACCGGCCTGCGCCGACGGTCCGAGCGTCCACGTCGGACAGTCGGGGTCGGTCCCGGTCCGCTAGAACGGCGCGATGCACGAAGCGCTGAACTCGATGTTCGATCTGACCGGCCGGGTCGCCCTGGTCACCGGAAGTTCCCGGGGCTTGGGACGGGCCGTGGCCCGCGGGTTCGCTCGGGCCGGGGCGTCGGTCGTGATCTGCAGTCGCAAGCTCGAGTCCTGCCAGGAGACGGTCGCGGAGATCGAGGCGGAGGGCGGCCGGGCCCTGGCGGTGGCGGTCAACATGAGCGACGCCGGCGCCCCGGCCCATCTGGTCGAGGCCACCCTCGCCGGGTTCGGACGTCTGGACATCCTGGTGAACAACGCTGCGACGGTGCTGGATCGGCCGCTGCACCGGGTTGAGGCCGAGACCTTCAACGGCGCGTTCGGGACGAACCTGCTCGCGCCGTTCCTGCTGGTCGAGGCGGCTCGCCCGCACCTTGCCAAGAGCGGACACGGCGCGATCATCAACATCCTGTCCATCGCCATGGCCGCCGGCAGCCCCGACCGGTACTACTACCCGCCGATCAAGGCGGCCCTGGCCCAGGCCACCCGCACCATGGCGCTCGACCTGGGCCCCGAGGGCATACGGGTCAACGCCATCTCGCCCGGTACGTTCCGCACCGACATGGTGACCAAGGCCTACAGCGAGGAGACCCTCGTCGCCCGCGCCGCGGCGAACCCGTTGGGCAAGATCGGCGATCCCGACGAACTGGTCGGCCCGGCGCTGCTGCTGGCCTCCGACGCCGGGTCGATGATCACCGGGGCGGTACTCGTCGTCGACGCCGGCGCGACGGTGGCTCCGTCGGGCCGGGGCTGACCGCGCCGGGCGGGTCCGAGCGCATCCGGGCGCGGCTGACCGCGCTGGCCGGGTCCGAGCGCATTCGGGCGCGCCGGTCAGCGCCGGCGTCGGCCGCGAATCGCTCAGGCGTGCAGCGGTGCCTTGGCCAGGTGCCAGTCGGTGCGTTGCTGGTAGGCGTGCCCGACGGTCAGTGTCGTGGCGTCCTCGAACGGACGGGCGATGACCTGGAGGCTCAACGGCAACCCGTCGGGGTCGAGGCCCATGGGCAGGGCCAGCGCCGGGAAACCGGTGCCGTTCCACACCGGGCAGTGCATCGCCCGGGCCGAGATCGTCTCGCGCGGTGCCCCCGAGTAATGGGTGGCGCCGTACCCCATGGTCGGGCTCACCAGGACGGTGAGCCGCTCGCGCTCCATCATGGCGTGGATCTGCTCGCGCCCTGCCTGGCGGACCCGTTCGCACTGGGCGAGATCTCCACCGGAGATCAGGGCGCCGAGCGCCAGGGTCAGCCGGGTGGGCCGGCCGTAGTCCTCCCACCGGGTGGCCAGCCAGTTGCGGTGGTACGAGAAGGCCTCGGCCTGCAGGCCCAGGAAGGTGGCGACGTGCAGCTCGTCGTAGAGCGGGGCCTCCACCTCGACGGTCTCGGCACCGGCGGCTCGCAGCACCTCGAGAGCGTCGAGCATCGCCTGCCAGGTCCAGGGGGCCGTGTGGTCACGGATCGAGGGGTTGACCAGGACTCCGACGCGCACCCCGGCCAGCGATCCACCATTGGCCTCGACCGCGGCCACGTAGTCGATCGGGGCGGACGACACCGAGGTCCGGTCGGTCGGATCGGCGCCGGCCATCACCGTCAGCATGGCGGCGCAGTCCCACGCCGAGCGGCACATCGGGCCGAGATGGTCGTAGGTGTAGCCGAGCGGGAAGCAGCCGCTCTTGGGGACCAGCCCGTGGGTCGGCTTGAGGCCGGTGATACCGCAGTAGGCGGAGGGCACCCGGATGCTGCCCCCGGTGTCGGTGCCGAGCGCGCCGAGCATCAGTCCTGCGGCGACACCGTTTCCCGAACCGGAGGACGACCCGCCGGTCCAGCGTTCAGGGTTCCAGGGGTTGCGCGGCAGGGGGAACGGCTTGCTGCGGTCCGGTCGCCCGACGGCGAACTCCATGGTGGTCAGCTTGCCGACGATCACCGCGCCGGCCTGGCGCAACCGTTGCAGCACCGGGCCGTCGCCCTGGTCTCCCCACGAGGCGGGGAGCACCAGGGACTGGCAGGTTGTGGGGCCCTCGTGGGTGGCCAGGATGTCCTTGACCCCGACCGGGATGCCGTGCAGCGGCCCCCGATCGTGGCCGGCGGCGAGCTCGGCGTCGGCGCGGCGGGCTGCGTCGAGGGCCTGCTCGTCGAACCGGGCCAGGTAGACGCCGAGGGTCGGGTCGAGCGTGTCGGCGGCGCCGAGCATCGACGAGACGAGTGCCTCGCTGGTGGTCTCACCGCAGCGCAGGGCGGCGGCGGCCGATTCGATGGTCCAGGGGACGCTCATGCCCCGATCTCCCCGGCCCGGAACACGTTGGAGGGGTCGACGTCGCCGACGTCGGCGGCGTGGATCATCGCCAGCTGCCGGCGGATGGGGCCGTACAGCTCGGCGAGCCGCTCGACCTCCTCGGCGGGCGGCTGCAGACCGGAGGCGGTGAGCATGGCTTGCACGATGGCGAGGTTCTCGGCGGTGACGGGTGGCACGTCGCCAACCGTATCGCCTACGGCCCGATCGCACCGGGCCGTTGCTGCGCTGTGCCCGGCACCGCGTTCGGTGGACGAGCACGATGTGGTGCCGGTGAGCCACGATGGCAGGGATGACCGACCACCTCGAAGCCCATCTGTTCGCTGCGCCGATGGCCGACGGCCCGACCGGCCCGCTGGTCGGGATGCGCATCCTCGACCTGACCCATGCGCTGGCCGGCCCGTTCGGCACGATGTACCTGGCCGATCTCGGTGCCGACGTGATCAAGATCGAGCCCCCGAAGGGCGAGCTGGTCCGCTTCAACGGTCCGTTCGTGCGCGGCGACGAGGAGCGGCGCTACGGCTCGCGCTACGGGTCGCGGAACCGCAACAAGCGTTCCATCGCGCTCGACCTCGCCGACGAGGCCGACCGGGAGACGTTCTTCCGGCTCGTCGAGACCGCCGACGGCCTGCTGGAGAACCAGCGGGCCGGGGTGCTGGACCGTCTCGGCGTCGGCTACGAGGCCTGCCGGGCCCGTAACCCCCGCTTCGTGTACGCCGCGGTACGGGGATTCGGCGATCCGCGTACCGGGGAGAGTCCGTACGCCGCCTGGCCGGCGTTCGACCCGATCGCCCAGGCGATGGGCGGCGTCGTCGCGTCGACCGGTACCGATACCGACAACCTGCTGCGCTGCGGGCCGGCCATCGGCGACACCGTGCCCGGCCTGATGGCCGCGTTGGGCCTGGTGTCGGCCATCCACCACGCCCAACGCACCGGCGAGGGGCAGTTCCTCGATGTGGCGATGGTGGACGCCATGATGTCGATCTCGAGCGAGAGCCTCACCCAGTGGAGCTACACCGGGCGACCGCAGGCACCGTCGGGCAACACGGTCGACGGTTTGAGCCCGTTCGACATCTATCCGACCTCCGACGGCTACTGCGCCATCGCTGCGCCCACCCCGCCGCTGTGGGAGCGGTTGTGCACCGTCATCGGTCGTCTCGACCTGCTCGAGGACGAACGCACCTCCCACATCCGGGGCCGCCTGAAGAACCGTGACGTCGTCGATGCTGCGATCGGCGGTTGGGCGGCGGCCCACACCACGGCCGAGGTGGTGGCCGCCCTCGGGGGTGAGGTGCCGGTCGGCCCGGTGTACGAGCCGGAGGACTGGTTGACCGATCCGCACGTGATCGCCCGGGAGATGGTGGTCCGGGTCGACCATCCCCACCACCGCCCGACGGTGCAGGTGAACTGCCCGATCCGATTCACCGGCACACCGGCCGGTATCTACCGCTCGCCGGCGACCCTCGACGAGCACGGCGAGGAGCTACGGGCCGAGCTCGAACGGCGCCAGGGCGAATGAACGGCCGAACCGAACGTCCGGGCCCCGCTGCACCTGCCGGGACGTACCGTGGCGGATGTGGACGGCGTGCCGCTGCGCTGAGCATCCGCACGGGTTAGGGTCCGGGCGTTGCCGGGCCGTTGCCGGGTCCGGCGTGGAGGCAAGGTCGTGCACGCAGAGCAACCCCCGTCATCGCCATCGCCGGCCGCCCCGGAGCGGATCCTGGAAGGGGTGCGGGTCCTCGACTTCACCCAGTACCTTGCCGGCCCGTCCTGCACCCGCCTGCTCATGGAGCTCGGTGCCGAGATCATCAAGGTCGAGCTGCTGCCCGACGGCGATCCGACCCGGAGGCTCAACCCCCAACGCAACGGCATCGCCGTGTTGCACGCGCAGCAGAACCGGGGCAAGCGCAGCGTGGCGCTGGACCTGCGTCTGCCGGAGGCCCTCGAGGCGGTGCGGCGGATGGTCCGCTCGGTGGACGTGTTGGTGGAGAACGGCACCCCCGGGCTCATGGCCCGACGAGGACTTGGCTACGACGACCTCTCCGCCGTCAACCCGCGCCTGATCTACGTGTCGGTCAGCGGGTTCGGCCAGACCGGTCGGTATTCCCACCGGTCATGCTTCGACTTCATCGCCCAGGGCATGGCCGGCGTGATGCACATGACCGGCGACAAGGAGGGCCCGCCGTACTTCGTGGGCATCGGCCTCGGCGACACCAATGCCGGGGTGCACGCCTTTGCCGGCGTGGGGTTCGCGCTGTACCAGCGCGATCGCACCGGTCGGGGCACCCACATCGACGTGTCCATGGTGGACGCGCTGTTCCACATGCACGAGAACGCGGTGTCGGCGGCGTCGAGCACCAACGGCGAGTTCGTGCCCATCCGTCAGGGTCTGCACTACCAGCCCACCTCGCCGGCGGGGACGTTCAAGGGGCCACAGGGCTGGATCGTGGTGCTGTGCATGCCCAACCAGATCGACGGTCTGTGGGCGGCGATGGGTCGCCCCGAGCTGGCGCAGGATCCCCGTTTCGCGGACTACGACGCCCGCATCGCCAACCGGGACGCCCTCACCGCCCTCATCGAGGGGTGGATGGCCACCTTCGCCACCGACGAGGAACTGCTCGAGGTGCTCGAGGCCAACCGGGTGCCGAGTGGTCCGGTCCTCAGCCCGGCCGACGCCATCGACCATCCCTGGTTCCGTGAACAGGGCGCAGTCCGAGACGTCGACGACGGCGAGGGCGGGACCTTCGTCGTGCCGGGTTTCCCCATCCGTTTCGGCGGGGTGCGGCCCAACCGCCCGGCGGTGGCTCCCCAGTTCGGGCAGCACACCGCCGAGGTGTTGGCATCGTTCGGGTTCAGCGACGACGAGATCGCCGCCCTCGGTGCCGGTGGCCCGGCGGCATAGCGTCGTGGTGGCCGGTCAGGCCCGCACGGCGGCGCCGTAACCGCCGTCGGGGAAGATGATCTCGCCGGTGACGAAGCTCGACTCGTCGCAGGCCAGGTACAGGCAGGCGTTGGCGATGTCGACCGGCTCGCCGAGGCGGCGCAGGGGGGTGTGGCGGATCTGCGAGTCGACCCACGGCTGATGGGTGATCGCCGCACCCGACATCGACGTCTTGATGTAGCCGGGGCCAACGGCGTTGACCCGGATCTTGTGACGGGCCAGCTCGAGGGCGTAGCACTTGGTCAGCATCCACACGCCGGCCTTGGACACGCAGTAGTCCGCCGAGCCCATGAGCGCGGTGACGGCGGCGACCGAGGCGATGTTGACGATGGTGCCACCATCGCCCTGCGCGGCCATCCGGCGGGCGACGGCACGGTCGGTGAGCATCACCCCGGTGAGGTTGACGTCGATCAGCTTGTGCCAGCTGTCGAGGGACTTGTCGAGCAGCAGCATGTCGCCACGGTCCATGCGGTCCTGGCCGCGCTGCTCGTCGATCTCCCGGCTGACGTAGTTGGCATGGGAGATGCCGGCGGCGGCGACACAGGTGTCGATGCGGCCGAACGAGGCGACGGTGGCCTCGGCCATGGCCTCGCAGGACTCCTCCGAGGACGTGTCGACCACCACCGAATCGGCCCGGCCGCCCAGGGCGATCACCTCGGCGACCACGTTCTCGGCCCGTTCCCCGTTGAGGTCGGCGACCATGATCGCCGCCCCTTCCTCGGCGAAGCGCAGCGCGCACCCTCGCCCGATGCCTGAGGCACCTCCGGTGATCACCGCGACCTTGCCCTCGAGACGTCCGGCCATGTTGTTGCTCCTTGTCCTGTGCGCTGCGTTGCCCGTTCGGCCCGACCTGCCCGTTCCGGCGGGGTGGGCGGGTGCGGGCACGCTACCGCGGCCGGACCGAGTCGGGACCGGAGCCGTTCGGGCTACGCTGCTCCGCCGTGGCGCCTCCTCCGCTGTTCTCGGCACCTGCGTGGCTCTGTCTCCTGGTGACGCTCGTGGTCCTCGCCTCGGTGGCCGAGGGCGTGCGACTGGTGGCCGGCCGGGTCATGGGCGTCGGGATCCGCGAACGGCTGCCGGTGGTGACCGGGCCGCTGACGGCGGCGTTGGCGACCCTGTTCACCGTGATGGCCGCCTTCACCATCTCCACCGAGGCCGGCTATCTGCGCGCGGCGCAGGCGTCGGCCACGGCCGAGGCGACCATGGCCGGCCGGCTGGCGTGGGCGTCGACCACACCGGGGGTCGACGGCGCCCCGGTACGGGCGCAGCTCGCCGAGTACCTGCGCGCCACTGTCGAACGCGAATGGGGCGGGACCTTCGAGCACGATCCGCCCGACCCGGTGGTGGCGGCGGCCCTCGGCCGCCTCGAGCGCTCGGTGCGTGCCCAGGCGGTGACGCAGGGCCTCCCGTCGGCGGTGTCCTCGGAGATGCTCGGCGCGCTCGACGCCCTGGTCGGTGCCCGGCGTGAGCGTATCGGCGAGGCCAGCATGTCCACCCCCGTCGGGTACCTGGTCGTGGTGGCCGCCGCGGGGCTCGCGCTGGTGGCGAACGTCGCCCTGCTGTCGACCCATCTCGGCCGCCGGGGCATCGTGCTGGCCGGTGGGCTGGTGGTGGTGGTTGCCGCGGTGCTCACGCTGCTGGTCGCCCTCGCCGCGCCGTTCGCCGGGTCGCTGACGGTGGACCAGCGTGGGCTCACCCGGGTACTCGCCGACCTCGGCGACGGCTTCTTCACGTCCTAGACCAGACCCGGGCGGCACGCCCGGCCCGGCCGCTCGGCCGGTAGGGTGCGCGGATGCTGCTGCCGCTGAACCCCGACGAGTTGCTGTCCACCACCCGGTCGGTACGCCGCCGCCTCGACTTCGACCGTGAGGTGCCCCGCGAGGTCCTCGCCGAGTGCGCCGAGCTGGCGCTGCAGGCGCCGACGGGCTCGCTGCGCCAGGACTGGCACCTGGTGGTCACCAACGACCGTGAGCAGTGCCGCCGGGTGGGCGAGGTGTACCGGCGCATCTGGCTCGGTATGGTCAGCGACGCGTACCTGCAGAAGGCCTCGTATGCCGAGCCCGACCCGGTGGCGCGGGCCAGCTGGCTGAAGATGATGGAGTCGGCCCGTTACCTGGCCGAGCACTTCCCCCGGGTACCGGCGCTGCTGGTGCCGTGCATCGACGGGCGCCTCGACGGCACCCCGGCCACCGTGCAGGCCCTGAAGTGGGGCTCGATCATCCAGGCGGCATGGAGCTTCATGCTGGCCGGGCGGGCCCGGGGGCTGGGCACCTGCTGGACCACGGTCCACCTGTCGGCGGAGCAGGAGGTGGCCGAGATCCTGGGCATCCCCTTCGAGTCGGTGCAGCAGGTCGCCCTCATCCCGGTGGCCTACACCCTGGGAACCGACTTCCGGGCGGGGGCGCGCAAGCCGATCGAGCAGTTCGTCCACTGGAACGGCTGGTGACGGCGGGGTCCTGACCCCGAACGGTTGTCGGGCCCCGTACCGTGTGGGAGGCTGCGCGTATGTGGTTGCGCCTTCGCCAGATCGCCGTCGTTGCCGAAGACCTGCGTCGGGCTGCGCTCGACATCGGGACGGTGTTGGGCGCCGAGGCGTGCTTCACCGACCCGGGGGTGAAGATGTTCGGCCTCAAGAACACCCTGTGGCCGATCGGCAGCCAGTTCCTCGAGGTGGTCACCCCGATCGCCGAGAACACCGCCGGTGGGCGGTACCGGCAGCGTCGAGGGGGCGACACCGGGTACATGGTGATCACCCAGGTCGACGACGTGGCCCGCCGTCGGGCCCGGGCCGCCGAGCTCGGCATCCGGGTGGCGTTCGATCTGTCGATGCCCGAGGAGGGCCACGACGGCATCCAGCTGCACCCGGCCGACACCGGCGGCTCGTTCTTCGAGATGGATCAGATGACCATGGACGGCGGCGATGAGCCGGGTGGGCCCTGGAGCCCCGCGGGGCGGAACTGGCAGCCCTACGTCCGCACCGATCTGGTGTCGGCCATCAGCGCCGCCGAACTGCAGGCCGCCGACCCGGAGGCGCTCGGCCGTCGCTGGGCCGACATGGCCGAGATCGAGCTCGGCCGCGACGCCGCCGGTCACCCGGTCATCGAGCTCGACAATGCCCGCCTGCGTTTCGTGGAGGCCACAGACGGACGCGGCGACGGCCTCGGCGGGATCGATGTGACCGTGGTGGACCGGGACGCCGTGCTGGCCGGGGCGAAGGCCCGTGGCTGCTATGTGAACGACGACCAGGTTTCGCTCGTAGGCCTGCGGGTCTACCTGCGCTGAGCACGACCGGGCGTTCGGTGACGACCGCCCGCTGACGAGGAGCACGCATGCTGTCCAACTACCGGGTCCTCGACCTGACCGACGAACGCGGCCATCTCGCCGGGTTCATCCTGCGTCAGCTCGGTGCCGAGGTCGTGCTGGTCGAACCGTCCGGCGGATCGTCGGCCCGCCGGCTGGCGCCCTTCGCCGGAGACGTGGTCGACCCCGAGCGGTCGCTGCACTTCTGGGCCTACAACCGGGGCAAGAAGAGCGTGGTGATCGACTACGACCGACCCGAGGGCCGGGAGCAGCTCCTGGCGCTGGTCCGCGGGGCGGACGTGTTGATCGAGTCGGCCGACCCGGGCCGGATGGACGAGCTCGGCCTCGGTCGCGACGTGCTCGCCGCCGCCAACCCGGCGTTGATCCACGCCTCGATCACCGCGTTCGGCAGCGATGGCCCGAAGGCGAACTGGGCGGTGGCCGACCTGGTGATCCAGGCGTCGGCGGGAAACATGGCCCTCAACGGCGACAAGGACCGGGCCCCGCTGCGCGCCGGTGGCACCCTGCCGCAGGCGTACCACAACGCCGCCTCCGAGGCGGCCGGCGCGGTGCTCATCGCCCTGTGGGAACGTCAGACGCGGTCGGGCCTCGGCCAGCACATCGACCTGTCCGCCCAGCAGTCGATGAACCAGGCATCGCAGTCGATGATGCTGGCCCGGCAGCTCAACGCCACGTCGACCACCCGCATCGCCGGTGGCGCCAACCTGCAGGGCATCGACATCCAGCTGATGTGGCCGTGCAAGGACGGCCACGCCTCGGTGACCCTGCTGTTCGGCACGGGGTTCGCCCGCTTCACCCAGCGGCTCATGGACTGGGTGTGCGAGGAGGGGTTCTGCGACGAGGCCACCCGGGACAAGGACTGGGTGATGTACGCCATGATGCTGCTCGACGGCCGCGAGCCGGTCGCCGAGTACGACCGGGTCAAGCAGTGCCTCACGGACTTCTTCGCCACCAAGACCAAGGCGGAGCTGCTCGAGGCGTCGATCTCCCGTCGGGTCCTGATCACCCCGGTGTGGACCACCGCCGAGGTGCTCGCCAGCGAGCAGCTCGCCACCCGCGACTACTGGGACGACGTCGACCACGGTGCGCTCGGCACGTTCCGGTACCCGGGTGCCTTCGCCAAGTTCAGCGCCACGCCGCTGCCCGCCCTGCCGGCCGCGCCGAAGCTGGGGGAGCACACCGCCGAGGTGCTCGGTGCCGGCGCGCGTGCCCCGCACCTCACGGTCACCCCGGCACTCGCGCCACCGCCCACGGCCCGCCCGCTCGAAGGCGTGAAGATCCTCGACCTGATGTGGGTGATGGCCGGGCCTGCGGCGTCGCGGGTGCTGGCCGACTACGGCGCGGACTGCATCCGGGTCGAGTCGGTCAACAAGATCGACGCCGCCCGCAACCTGCAGCCCTTCCGCGACGACGTGGGCAACCCCGACAACTCGGGGCTGTGGAACAACATGAACGCGGGCAAGCGGGACCTCGCGCTCGACCTGTCCAAGCCCGGTGCGCTGGACGTGGTGTGGGACCTGATCGACTGGGCCGACGTGGTCGTCGAGTCCTTCTCGCCCCGGGCCATGGCCCAGTGGGGTCTCAGCTACGAGGAGATCAAGGCCCGCAAGCCCGACATCATCATGTCCTCGAGCTGTCTGATGGGCCAGTACGGACCGCTGGCCTCCATCGCCGGGTTCGGCACGATGGCCGCGGCGATCTCGGGGTTCTTCTATCCCGTGGGCTGGCCCGACCGGGCCCCGTGCGGCCCCTTCGGCGCCTACACCGACTACACCTCTCCCCGTTGGCTGGTCGCAGCGCTGATGGCGGCGTTGGAGCACCGTCGGGCAACCGGGGAAGGCCAGTACATCGATCTGTCGCAAGGCGAGTCGGCGCTGTCGCTGCTGGCCCCGGCCCTGCTCGAGGCGTCGGTCAACGGGCGGGTCTGGGAACGTGCCGCCAACCGGGACCTGGTCTTCGCCCCGCAGGGCGTGTACCGGACCCTCGGTGAGGACAACTGGCTGGCCATCAGCTGCACCGGCGACGAGGCCTGGGCGGCGCTGTGCGGCGAGCTGCGACGGTCCGACCTGGCGGCGCTGACGGTGGCCGAGCGCCACGCCCGCCACGACGAGCTCGACGCCCTGATCGAGGCCGCCACCCGGAACCTCGACGGGCCGGCGCTCATGGGCCGGCTGCAGTCGGTCGGGATCGCCGCCCACATCGTGCAGAACTCCGCCGAGGTCGGCGCCGACCCGCAATTGCAGCACCGTGGCCACTTCGTCGAGGTGCCCCATGCCACCCAGGGCACCACGGTGGTAGAAGCCAGTCGGTTCAGGCTGTCGCGAACCCCGGCCCGCGTCACCCATGGCGGTCCGACCTTCGGCGAGCACACCTTCGAGATCCTCGACGAGGTGTTGGGCTACGACGGTGACCGTATCGCCGAGCTCGCCGCCGCCGAGCTGCTCGAGTAGCTCGGCGGCGAGTGCCCCGGCGAGTTCAGGCCCGATGCGCCCGCGTGTCGGGGCTCAGCAGCAGCAGGACCAGCCCGGAGCCGATGCCGAGCGCCGCGGCGATCAACAGCGTCGGGGTGTAGCCGAGCCCGTCGATCAACGCGCCCATCAACGGCGGGCCGACCAGGCCGCCGATACCGGCCCCGGTGTAGAGCAGGCCGAGGATGCCGCCGAGGCCGACCGGGCCGAAGATGATGGCCGCCACCGCCGGCGACAGCGCGATGAACCCGCCGTAGGACACGCCCAGCACCACCGCGTATACCAGCAGCAGGCCGTAGCTCGAACCGGCGGCGATCCACAGCCCGAAGCTGGCCCCCACCACCAGGTAGCAGCCGCGGTACAGGCCCATGAGCGACCACCGGCGTGCGATGACCCCGAAGCCGAGGCGCCCGATCACCGAACAGATACCGATGGTGCCGATCAGCCAGCCGGCCGTACCGGCTACGTCACGCTGCTTGAGGTAGTCGCCCATGAATACGAACGGGACGAACA
>CAIXPF010000070.1 GCA_903921205.1 uncultured Acidimicrobiia bacterium
GTGCCGAAAGGCGGCGACAAGCCGCGCATCCCCCCGATGGGGGAATGTGCGTCCCCGGCCCGTCGGGCCCGATTGAGGCCCTCGGCAGGTCCGGTGCCGGCTCGATCATGGAACGTGGGCGACAGAACGCCATGCGTGAACTGTTGGGGTGTCGCGCCGGGTGCGGTCCGGCCGATTGCGCACTGGCAGGAAATTGGCAGCAGGCCCGACCCGATGATGGGCGAGGCGGACGTCTAGAAAGACCCGGTGCGGTCGATCGTCGCCGACGAGCCCATTCGACGCGTTCGTCCCGGGAGGGCAGATGTCCGAGGTTTCCCGACCCCCCAGGCGTGGGCGCTCGGTCATGCTTGCTGGGACCGTGGCGGTTGTTGCGGCGCTTGCCGTGGCGGTCTTGACCGGCTTGGTGGCGTGGCCGTGGTCGACCTCTGCGGATCCTTTGGCCCGAGCCTGGGAGCGCGCTGCCGATGCCGGTTCGTACCGGTTCCGTGGTGACGTCGAGCAGGTGCGTCAGCCGGTCGGCAGTGTGCTGAACGCCGGCAAGGCCCCGAAGACCGATCGGATCCATCTCGAGGGCGACACCGATCTCGAGGCCTCGTCGGCGCAGTTCGACGTGTGGACGGGTGCGGGGTCGCTGGCGACCGACGATGCCGCGCTCGCGGTCCGGGTGGCCGACGGGGTGACCTCGCAACGGGTCCGGGGCGGCGAGTGGGCGCCGGCGGACGACTCGGCCTCGATGCTCGCCCCCAACGGCAACTACCTCAGCTACCTGCTCGCGGCGCGTGACGTGGCGCCGATCGGGACCGAGGTCCGTGGCGGCCGGACCATCACCCGCTACCGCTTCGGCATCGACGGCCCGCGTTTCGCCACGATGGTGGCCGAACAGGCGGCTGACGCGTTGCGTGCCCGGGGCGGTCTGGCGCCTGGTTCGCAGGTGCTGCCGGCGGTGCAGTTCCGCGACATGGCCGGCAGCGGCGAGCTGTGGGTCGACGCCGGGGGGCTGCCGGTCCGCCAGGTGTTGCAGCTGCGTTTCCCGGAGCAGGCCGGCGAGCGGATCTCGGCAGACATCACGCTCGACTTCCACGACTACGGGTTCGCGCCGCACGGCGGCTGGATGTCGAACACGGCTTGGCCGGTGGCCCGCACCGTGTTGCTCGCTGCGCTGGTGGGTCTTGTCTGCACGTTGGTGATCGTGGGCTTCCGCCGTCGCGGGCGGGTGACCCGCCGGCTGACCGTGGTGGTGGTCTCGACCTCGTTGGTGGCGTCCGCGATGGTGGCCACCGCCGGTGCGGCGACGCCCGCCGGGCCGGTCGGCCCGCCGCCCACGCCTGCCGCGTCGGCGGCGGCCGACGCATCGGCTCTGCTCCGCCAGGCCGCCGCAGCGCCACCGAGCGTCGACCCGCACCGCAGTCCGTTGGCGGCGCTCGCAGCATCCGGTCCAGCGGCCACCACGGCGGGTGACAGTGGGCTCGACACCGACGGCGACGGTCTGTCGGACGTCATCGAGGGCCAGCTCGGGACGAGCCCCGACACCGACGATTCCGACGGTGACGGCCTGCGCGACGGCGTCGAGGTCGACGGCAAGCTCGCCGGCGGGGTGACCTGGTACACCGACCCGACCACGTTGGACACCAACCACGACGGCATCGGCGACGGGCTCGAGTGGGATGTCGACGCCAACGGCGTGATCGACGATCTCGACGTCGATGGGATACCGGATGTCTTCGACGAGGACAACGACGGCGACGGGGTGGCCGACTCCGCCGACCTGACGCCCTCCGCAGCCGGCGA
>CAIXPF010000071.1 GCA_903921205.1 uncultured Acidimicrobiia bacterium
CCCGACCGCGTCTCGGCCGGCTCAGCCACCCGGGCCACCGGCGCGATCGGCGCGGCCGGGTCGGCCGTGCCCGACGGTGCAGGCCGGGCGGGCGGGACCGACGCAGCCGGCGGCTGGACGGCACCGGCAGGCACTGCGCCGGCGACGACGGCCTCGAGCCGCGCCACCCGCTCGGTGAGAGCCGCCACCGACGTGTCGAGCTCGGCCCGGGTCAGGCGGATCAGTGCCACCTCGAGCGCCACCCGGGGGTCGGGGGCCTGGCGCATCTCCAGCACTGCCGCCCCGACCGCTTCCAGGGCTCGGGTCACCCCGGCGGTACCCAGCCGTCGGGCGACGTCGGCCACCCGTTCGGCATCGAGATCGGGCAGGGCCGACAGGCCGGGGGCCACCGCCGCCAGGAAGGCGTCGCGCAGCCGGCCGAGCAGCTCCTCCGCCACCAGCCGCGGCTCGCGACCCGCCCCCAGGGCGGTGGCCAACCCGACCAACGCCCGGCCGCTGTCGCGCTCGCACAGCGCCTCGAGCAGTTCGTCGAGCGGGGCGGCGACCGCGCTCACCCCGCCGACGGCGGCCACCTGGTCGAGCGCGGACAGGGCGTCTCGGACCGAGCCCGCCCCCTTGCGCACCACCCAGGCGATCGCCTCGTCGTCGACGCTGAGACCCGCGTCGCCGATCACCCACCGGACGTGTCGTTCGAGGTCGGCGGCGGGAACCAGACCGAACTCGAAGTGCTGGGTGCGGCTGCGGATGGTGGGCAGCACCTTCTGGGGATCGGTGGTGGCCAGCACGAAGGCCACATGGTCGGGCGGTTCCTCGAGCGTCTTGAGCAGCGCGTTCGACGCCGCCGTGGACAGCATGTGGACCTCGTCGAGGATGTACACCTTGGTCCGGCCCGGCGAGCCGATGGCCACCCGGCTGATCAGGTCGCGGACGTCCTCGACCTTGTTGTTGGACGCAGCGTCGAGCTCGAAGAGGTCGTAGGAGGTGCCCGCCTCGATCGAACGGCAGGCCTCGCACTCGCCGCACGGCTCGCCCTCGCGCAGGTCGGTGCAGTTGAGCGCCCGGGCGAGGATGCGGGCGGTCGATGTCTTGCCGGTGCCCCGGGGCCCGGAGAACAGGTAGGCGTGGCCGGTGCGGCCCTCACGCACCGCGTTGCGCAGGCCGGCCACGACGTGCTGCTGGCCGACCAGGTCGCCGAACCGTCCCGGTCGATAGCGACGGTAGAGCGACTGATAGGTCACGGCCCGATCGTAGTTGGCCTCCCACGCCGACCCTGCCGGAACCACCCTGCGCCCGAACGGGCCCGGACGTGGAACGGGCACCAGGGCCTCGCCAGGAGGCCGCCGGTGCCGCTCGAGCGGAGGGAGTGGGATTCGAACCCACGGAGGCTTGCACCTCACACGCTTTCCAAGCGTGCCGATTCGGCCGCTCTCGCATCCCTCCAGGGGGATCCAGCCTACGCTGAGGACCCACCGGAGGGTCTAGACTACACGGCGAGCCTTCGGAGGTGGCGGTCGGGTCCTGCGCGACTGCGACCCGTGAACCGAGTCAGGGCCGGAAGGCAGCAGCTCTCAGCGGAGCTTGCAGTGTGCCTCAGGTCGCCTGGCCGTCACCTCCGAGGGCTCAGCCCTTTTTCCGGCAACGGTCCGGCCGGCCGGGAGCACCCGGCCGGCCGGACCCCGGACAGGTTGGTCAGGCCCGGGACAGACGGGGCTGCATGGCCTCGAGCCGGGCGATCCGCTCGTCGGTGGCCGGGTGGGTGGTGAACAGCCGGGCGAAGTTGACCTGCCGGCCGGTGAGCGGGTTGACGATGTACGCCGAGGCCTGCGCCGGGGGCACGTCCATGGGGACCTGCCGGGCGTAGGCCTCGATCTTGCGCAGGGCCGACGCCAGCGGGCGGGCGTCGCCGCACAGTTCGGCACCGGCCCGGTCGGCCTCGTACTCGCGGCTGCGTGACAGGGCCATCTGCAGCAGGCCGGCGGCCATGGGCGCCAGCAGGGCCAGCAGCAACATGGTGAAGGCGTTGCCCTCGCGGTCGCGGTCGTTGCCGCCACCGCCGCCGAAGAGCGAGGCGAACATGGCCATCTGGGCCAGGGCCTGGATACCGGTGGCGACGGCGGCGGCCACCGAGCCGATCAGGATGTCACGGTGCTTGACGTGGCCCAACTCGTGGGCGAGCACCCCCTTGACCTCGGCGGGATCGAGCACGTCGAGCAGGCCCCGGGTGACGCAGACCGCGGCGTGCCGGGGGCTGCGGCCGGTGGCGAAGGCGTTGGGCTGGGCCGACGGCGACACGTAGACCCGGGGCATCGGGATGCCGGCCCGCTGGGCGAGCTCGGCGACGGTGGCGTGCAACTGGGGGGCCTGGGCGGCGGACACCTCGGTGGCACCGGCGGCGGCGATGGCCAGCCGGTCCGAGAACCAGTAGGAGAAGCCCACGGCGACGAGGCCGAGGCCCAGGCCGATGATGGTGCCGCGAGGTCCGAACAGCGACCCGACGAACACCAGCAGGCCGGCGATGGCGGCGAGCAGGACGGTGGTTTTTACGGTGTTCTTGAACATGGCAGGTGGTGGTGGTCAATCCCCGGGGGACCGGCCCGGTGCAACGGCCCTTTACGGGGTCCTCGTTGGGGGTAACGTCGCCGCCGTGGCCGAGCATTCCGACGAGACGTTGAAGACCGACGACGACCTGATGGCGCTGGCCATCGAGGAGGCTCGCCTGGCCCTCGAACACGACGACGTGCCGGTCGGTGCGCTGGTGGTCCTCGACGGGGCGATCGTCGGCCGGGGCCACAACGAGCGTGAGCGGCGTCAGGACCCCTGCGCCCATGCCGAGATCCTGGCCCTGCAGCAGGCCAGTGCTGCGGTGGGTTCGTGGCGGTTGGAGCAGGCCACGGTGGTGGTCACCCTCGAGCCGTGCGTGATGTGCGCCGGCGCGCTGCTCGCGGCACGGGTCGGCCGGGTCGTCTTCGGTGCCGACGATCCCAAGGCCGGTGCGGCGGGGTCGCTCTACAACGTGTTCGCCGACCCCCGGCTCAACCACGAGATCGAGCTGCGGGCCCGGGTCCGGGCCGAGGCGTGCGGCACGCTGCTCACCGACTTCTTCGCCGGCCGTCGCAGCTGACCGCCACCCGGCACCGCCCGCCTGTCTCGACGGTGGTGGCAGGACCGATCCTGCGCACTAGAGTGTCGCCCGCAAGCGTGCTTGCACCGGGAAGGTTGCCAGAGCGGACGAATGGGACGGTCTCGAAAACCGTTGAGGTCGCAAGGCCTCCGAGGGTTCAAATCCCTCACCTTCCGCCACCAGGGGTTTTGCGGTTACGGGGAGTAACCCAAAACACCCCTGAGCTGCGAAGACGTGAACCCCGCAGGCAGGAGCAGACGAAAGCGTCACTCCTGCGGTTGCTCCCGGCACGTGCGGCTGATCGAGACTCCCCCTCGTTTCCCGATACCGCACCGGTCCGTCGACCGTTTCGGGTGCGTCGCCGCTGGGTAGTCTCACGGCGGGGTCGGGGGCCGGTCGGCCTCGTTGCGGGAAGGCGTCGGGTGCGATTCATCGGCAACGTGATCTGGCTCGTCCTTGCAGGCGTCTGGCTGGCGATCGAATGGATGCTCATCGCCCTCGTGCTGACCGTCCTGATCGTCACGATCCCGTTCGCACGGCAGTGCGTGAAACTCGCACACCTGTCGCTGTGGCCGATGGGCCGCCAGGTCGTGCACGACCCGACCGCCACACAGTTCGGCGCCGTCGGCCAGGTCGTCTGGGTGGTCCTGGCCGGCTGGTGGCTGGCCGTGTCCCACCTGATCCTCGGCGTGCTGCAATGCGTCACGATCATCGGCATCCCCTTCGGCCTGCAGAGCTTCAAACTCGCAGGGCTCGCCCTCGCCCCGTTCGGCAAACGGATCGTCTCACGAACCGACCTACGCCAGTCGCTCGCCACCACCTGACCCTCACCGCCGTCGGGCCGCGCCCGCTGAACGCACCGGGCTCGTAAATCCCGGTCTGGTCGATCCGGGTGTTCTGACCCCGGGGGCCGACCGACAGGGCGGGGTCGCAGATCGGTCAACCGGCGGAGCGTTCGGTCGACGCTGGTGGATGACTGCCGCCGCGCTCCCGCTGCGAGGTCGCAGCGGGAGCGGTGCGATGATGACGCCGGCATCCCGGCGGCTGGGCGCTCGGGACCCGGTACCGAAGAGGCGGTCATGGACGAGATCGAGAACTGGATGGCGGCCGTGCGGGCCGAGTTGAAGGAACTGCGACGGGACAACGCGGCAATGCGCGCCGACAACGAGCGCCTCCGGCAAGACATCGCTGCGCTGCGTTGCGCAGTGCGGCCGGCGGACCTCTCACCCCCGACGGTCGAGGCCAGCGGCATCTCGCCGGAGCAGCGACCGGTCAGCCGCCGGGGCATGATCGCCGCCGTGGCCGGAGCGGCCGGCGGCATGCTGATCGCCGGAGCAACACCCGCCGCAGCCGCCAACGGCGACGCCGTCAAGGCCGGCGCGACGACCACTGCCTCCACCACCACCCAACTCAAGACGACCGGCGGTCACGGGCTGGTGGGTGTCACGTCGGCAGCGAACTTCGCCGGCCTGTACGGCTCGTCCGGTTCGGGCTCCGGGGTGTTCGGCCGAACCGACGGCACATCTGCCACCGGCGTGCAAGGACTGGCTGCCGCCACCACCGGGTCGAACTACGGCGTATGGGGCTCGTCGGAGAGCACGTCGGGAACCGGCGTCTACGGCACCAACTACGCCGGCAGCGGCACGACCTACGGCGTGCTCGGCAGGTCCAACAGCCCGACGGGCTCGGGCGTTGCCGGCACGGCTCTCGCCGCCACCGGCACCACCTACGGGGTGTACGGCGTGGTCAACAGCCCGGACGGGTACGCCCTCTACGCCGACGGTCGCCTGAAGTCCACCGGTCGGGCCTACCTGGGTGCACCGAACAGCGCCCCCGTCGCAGCCGACCTCGGCAACGGATCGATCTCGTTCTACCTCGATCAGGCCAACGACAAGTTGAAGGTCCGGGTGAAGTACACGACCGGCACGCTCAAGACCGCCACCATCGCGCTCGCCTGACCGGGCCGGCCGCAGCCCGGCCGATCGGGCACGCTCAGGTCAGGGCGATCGTCCCGCTCTTGAGCACGCCGTTGGGGTACTTCACCCGCACCTTCAGCTTGGCATCCTTCGGATCGAGGTAGAACGAGATCGATCCGAGGTTCAGGTCGCTGTCGGCCGGCGCCGTGGCGGGCGTCCCGAGGAAGGTTCGGCCCGTGGCCTTGAGACGACCCTCGGCCCAGACGGCATAGCCGCCGGTCGCGCCGGCATCCCCGTAGTTCTCGGCGAACACACCGATCCCTCTGGCGCTCGCCGCCGAGCCCCACACACCGACGTTCTCACCGCTGGTGGCGGTGACCCGTCCCTCCACACCGATACCGCCCACCGACGACGTCACGCCCTTCAGTCCGACGCCGCCGCTGGTGGACACCACCGTCGACGTGGCGGCGGTGGTGGTCCACCCCGCCTTGACGTTGTCCCCGTTGGCCGCTGCGGCAGGGGTCGCCTGGCCCAGGAGCACACCCCCGGCGGCGCCGGCCACGGCAGCGATCATCCCCCGCCGGCTCACCGGCCGACGATCCCCGGCAACCGCCACGACCTCACCGTCGCCATCGACCGTCACCACCTCGTCGTACCCGGTTGCCGGCCCACCCGTGGGTCGCGGCGCGCGCAGCAGCGCCACCTCGTTGCGCAGCTCGGCGTTCTCCCGTCGCAGCGCCGACAGTTCGGCCTGAACCGACGCCATCCAATCCTTCAGGTCCACGTCGCCCGCTGCACCGTCGTCGATCCCGTGCATCGCCGCACCCTCCGTCCTCGACCCCCGCCTCCGCCGGCCGGGGCTCTCACGCCACGCATTCTTGCGCTGCTCGGTCGGGTCGCGCCGAGCGCGAGCCCTGCACCGCCCGCACGACACGGCACCGTCCGGGCACCAGGTGCGATGCTGGCCGGCGACGGGCCGGCGACCCGAGCGACCGGCAGCGGGACGGAAGGGCGGAACATGAACGAGATCGAGGCACGGCTGACGGCCCTGGAAGGACAGCTGGCCAGGCTGCTCGCCGACAACGCGGACCTGCGGGCCGACAACGACGGGCTGCGGCTCACCACCGGCCGGCTCGAGGCCGACAACGCAGCGCTACGGGCCCAGGTCGGGGCGCTGTGCGCAACGACCGCCACGAACTCGGCCTGCGAGGAGCCCCCAGCGCGGCGCTCGCCTGATCACGCCGAGCACGATGGCGAGGTCCACCCGCGACCGGTGAGCCGTCGCGGCATGATCGCGGCGGTGGCCGGTGCTGCCGGCGGGGCCCTGCTCGCCACGGCCGCCCCTGCCGCTGCCGCCAACGGCCAGCCGATGCTGCTCGGGCAGGCCAACACCGCCACCACCACCACCGCCGTGACCGCTTACGCCGTGAATGCGCTGCAGGGCACCTCGGGCTTCGGTGTCGGGCGGGGCGTGTACGGCTGGGCCACGGCGCCCTACGGCCAGTCCTCGGGCGTGATGGGCGAGTCCAACAGCAACTTCGGCACCGGCGTGACGGCCGTCGCCACCCACGACACCGGTTCGACCTACGGCCTGTACGCCCGTGCCGACAGCAACTCGGGCATCGGGGTGTACGGCCAGAACTCGGGATCGACGGGCATCGGCACCGGGTACGCGGTGTACGCCAGTGGCCGGCTCAAGGCCCTGGGCCGGTCCTACCTCGGCGCGCCCGCCACCGCACCGATCGACGCCGACCTGAACTCCGGCTCGATCTCGTTCTACCTCGACCAGACGAACAACAAGCTGAAGGTCCGGGTGCGGTACTCGAACGGGACACTCAAGACCGCCACCGTCGGCCTGCTGTAGGCGGGCCCAGGCATCGCGTCGTCGGCCGTGCTGGACTGCAACCATGGGACGACTGCAGGATCGGGTGGCACTCATCACCGGCGCATCGAGCGGCATCGGCGCCGGGGTGGCCCGGGCGTTCGCGTCGGAGGGCGCCGACGTAGCGGTCAACCATCCCGACGAGGCGAGCCGCGCCGCCGCCGAGGCGGTGGCGGCCGAAGTCCGCGAGCGGGGCCGGCGGGCGCTGGTGGTCCAGGCCGACGTGGCCGACGAGGACCAGGTGGCCGCCATGGTCAGCAGCGTCGAGTCGGCGTTCGATCGCGTCGACATCCTGGTCAACAATGCCGGGTTCGCCACCCGCGCCCCGGTGGAGTCGATGACGCTGCGGCGCTGGGAGCGGATGCTGGCCGTGCACCTGACCGGCACGTTCCTGTGCACCCGCGCCGTACTTGACGGTATGTACCGCCGGGACTACGGCCGGATCGTCAACACCGCGTCACAGCTGGCCTATCGGGGCGGCGCCGAGCGCGCCCACTACGTGGCGGCCAAGGCCGGGATCATCGGCTTCACCCGCTCCCTGGCCCTCGAGATCGGCACCCGCAACGTGACCGCCAACTGCGTCGCCCCCGGCGCCACCGAGACACCCATCCTCGACGGCGCCACCGAGGAGTTCCTCGACCGGCTGCGCGCCACGATCCCCCGGGGCCGATTCGCCACCGTGGAGGAGATCGTGCCCGCCTACGTCTACCTCGCCTCCGACGAGGCCCGGCACATGGTGGGCCAGACCGTCAGTCCCAACGGCGGCGACGTCTTCCTCTGAGGGCGCCGGAGCACGGACGCAGCCACCGACACCGCCGGGGTCGAGCCGACGGTCGAGGCCGCCAGACCGGTGAGCCGACGGGGGATGATCGCTGCGGCGGCAGGCACGGGCCTGTTCGGGATCTCCTCCAGCGTGGTCGGCACCGGGGTCTTCGGCCGGGCCGACTCGACGACGGGCAACACCAACGGCGTCGTCGGCTTCGCTGCCAGCCCCAGCGGGTTCGCGGTCCTGGCCTCCGGGCGCTTCAAGGCCACCGGGCGGACCTTCCTCGGCGCCCCCAACACCGCGCCGACCGACGGTGACCTCGGCAACGGGTCGATCTCGTTCTACCTCGACCAGACCAGCAACCAGCTCAAGGTCCGCGTCAGGTACTCCGGGGGCGCCCTGCGTACCGGCACCGTCAACCTGGTGTGATCCCGGCCCACCGCGCACCCGGCGAGCGCCGACGCAGCTGCTCGCCGGGGTCGCCGGCGCACGGTCGGACGGGTGTGAGGGCGGCCGTGGCCGCCCCCACACCGGTCACTTCGACTGGCTCATCCAGTAGTAGAACGACTTCTCCGAGCCACCGGTGGTGCCGAAGTTCAGCTCCAGGTTCCCCTTGGTGGCCATCCCGATGCCGCTGTAGTCGGGGTTGCTGGTCTCCATCTCGGTGCTGAGCTCCCAGCCGTCGGCCTTCAAGGCCTTGACCAGGTTCTGGTAGGCGGCCTTGGCGTCCTTGACGGTGCCGGCGAGCAGCCAGGTGGTGCTCGCCGAGTCGCTCATCTTGGTCGAGGACTTCAACGAGGCGTTCTCGAACATCGGGGCCTTCGGCAGGTCCTTGGGCATCTCCGTGGTCGCGCCGGCCTCGAAGGTGCCGTCCTTGCTCTCGATCTTCACCCCGTCCTTGGAGATGTCGACGTTGTCGGCGCCGGAGCTGTTCTCGATCGCCTTCTCGGTGGCCTTCTCCACCACCTTCCCGCACGAGGTGCCGACCAGGGCGGCGATGACGGCAACGGCTACGACGGCACTACGAGCGCGCATGATGAGGATCCTTCTTCCAGGAGAGCCGGCACCCCACGCCGAACTCCGGTGCCCTCAGTGTACGGACCTCTGCGTACGAACGCGACCACTACGTCAACGCTCTGTGGCCGAGTGATGACGCAAGGTGCCGGCCGGGTGCGGCCCCGACCGCCGATCAGGCGAAGCTGTACGCCGCCGGATCGGGCCGGCGGGTGTCGTTCCAGAACTCCAGCAGCGACTTCGGCGCGATGGCGATCACCCGGTCACGATCGCCGCGGTACCAGTTGTCGAAGGTGGTGAGGCTCTGCACGAAGGTCGGCAGCTTGGCCAGCAGATCCTCGTTGTAGGCCGCCAGCGCCTCGTCGGTCACCACCATCGAACGAGCCCCCCGCTCGAAGAGCAACCGGAGGCTCTCCATGATGTAGCGGACATGGCACTCGGCCGACAGGATGCCGTTGCCGCCGTGGCCGAGCGTGCCGTTGGGCCCCGGGGTGATGAACAGGTTCGGGGCATCGGTGGCGGCGAGCCCGAGATACGCCTCCGGCTCGGCCTCCATGCGGGCGGTCACGTCGACCCCACCACGGCCGGTGACCTGGATCGGCCACAGCACCTTGTCGGCCTGGAACCCGGTGGCGAACACCAGCACGTCGAAGTCGTCGTGGCCGGCCCGGGTGGTGATGCCGGTCTCGGTGACCTCGACGATCGGCGAGGTCTCCAGCCGCACGTTGTCCCGCCGCAGCGCCTGGTACCAGCCATTGTCGACGATGAGCCGCTTCCCGTAGGGCGGGAAGTTCGGCAGGCACTTCTCCATCAGGTCCGGACGGTCGCCGACCTGGGTCTCGAGGTACTCGGTGAGGCTCGCCCGGAACCGGTCGCTGGCCTCGTTGACGGAACGCTCGAGGTGAGGCCAGTCCGGGTCGACCTGGACCAACGGGGTCACCCCGTCACCGAACTTCCAGCCCTCGCTGAAGCGGTGCCACTCGCGGTAGGTCGGCACCTGGAACAGGGCCTTCTCGATGCCCTGCAACTGCTTGCCGTACTTGGGGTGCGACATCATCCAGTGGGCGCTGCGCTGGAAGACCACCAGCTTCTCGGCGATCGGTGCCACCGCCGGCACCACCTGGTTGGCGCTGGCACCGGTACCGATGACCGCCACCCGCTTGCCCTCGAGCGACACCGACGTGTCCCACTCGGCGGTGTGCAGTGCCGGACCGGCGAAACGTTCGCGACCGGCGAGATCGGGGTACTTCGGCACCCGCAGGATGCCCATGGCGGCGATCACCGCATGAGCGGCCACCCGGTCGGTCGACCCGTCGGACACCGAGCGGAGGTCGACCTGCCAGCAGGCGGCGGGCTCGTCCCAGGTCATCGCCATGACCTCCGTGCCGTTGCGCAGCCGCTCGCCCAGCCCGGAGCGGTCCGCCACCGACTTCACGTAGCGCAGCAGCTCGGGCTGGCGGCTGAAGTGCTCGGGCCAGTCGGGGTCCTGGTCGAAGGAGTACGAGTACAGCATGCTCGGGGTGTCGACCCGGCAGCCCGGATAGCGGTTCACGTACCAGGTGCCGCCGGGCTCGGGGTTGCGGTCCACCACCGTGAAGTTGTCCATGCCCAGCTGGTGCAGGGTACGCGCCGCCAGCACGCCGGTGACCCCGGACCCGATGATGAGCACGTGGAACCCTTCCGGCGCGACCAGCGGGGCCAAC
>CAIXPF010000072.1 GCA_903921205.1 uncultured Acidimicrobiia bacterium
CGGGCGGGGCCGGGCGTGGCGAAGAGGGGTTGCAGTTCCCCATGATCGAGACGCCACTGCGTGTGTCCGTCGCCGGTAGCCGGCACGATCGTGGTGTCGTGGCGCAGGATTACCGGAGCAGAGGCCACATAGCCGGCCGCCACCCGCAGACGGGCGCCCAAGAGCGCGTTGTAGCCGTAGAGCATGCCGATCGGCAGGGCGAAGGCCAGAGCGACAAAGGGTGCGAAATCCAGTACACCGGGGTTCTCGGTCACGGTCAGCGGGGTGACCGTGGCTGCCAGCTCGTAGTCGAAGGTCTCGAGGTCGGAGGGATCGGTGGCTCCCTGTGAACGGAACCGCACCGCCGCAGTCACCGTCCGGGCCGTTCGGGCGCCGTCCTTGTCGACGCTGATCTCGATGCGGAGCGCTCGCTCCTCGGCGTCGGCCAACTCGACCGTGCAGGACCCGTCGGTGGGCACGGGGCGGTCGCCGTCGAAGATCCGGACCTGCGCGCCCGTCTCGTCGGCACCGGCGAACGAGGCCGACTCCACGGCGATGCAACCGGCCGACTCGGGTCCGATGGCAACGAGCGGGATCGAGGCGGTGACGAATCGGTGGTCCTGATCGAGGGTTCCGTCGACTGCGCTGGGTGGATCGACGAGGGGATGGCGAGGAAGGTCCTTCACCACCAGGGGGCCTGCGTCGGGCCCGATCGAGCCGGACCACTGCCTGAGGGCCGTTGTGGTGCCCGTCAGGATCACAGCTTTCGGGGCGACCCTGGCGGTGAGCTCGACCTGGTCGGGACGGAAGTCGATGGGAACAGACGTCCTGATGCGCAGCGTGCCGTCGGCGGCGCGTTCGCTCAGTTCGGCGGTGACCGGTTCGGAAATCGAGAGTGCGAACGCCCCTGCATCGCCCGCCGCCTCGCCGCTGCGTGGGGTCCCGGCGGAGTTGGTGATGGCGGCGACGACCTCGGAAGGCCGACCTCGTCGCACTGGCGACCCGCCACGGTAGGCCAGGCGAAGCTCGCCGCTCGCCTCTTGCAGCATCAGCGGTTCGAGCCGGGGGGTGGATGAACCGTCGCCGCCGATCCGCCAGGTGCCCGCCCAAGCGCCCGGGGGCGCCGTGGTGGTGTCGATCAGAACGCTGCTCTGGTCGACCGTCTCCCGGGTGATGGTCACGCGCACGCCGCCGGCGGGGATCGAGACCGAGCCGGCGCCGAGCGGGATAGCGGGACCGCCGTCCGCTGGGTAGAGCAGCGGGGCCGGCCCACTTGGATCCCATGCGGTACGCAGGCGCAGCCGTTCGACCGACTCGGGCAGGCGGAATGTGTCGGTTGCAGCGGTGGCCACCGGGGGGTCGCTTGCCCGGATCAGCTGGTTGGCCAGGGTGTCGACGCCCTCAGCGGCGAGCCGATAGCCCGCGCCCGCAGTGGTGCCGCAGGAGCTGTCGGCATTGCCGACGATGCGGTCGAGCAGCTCGTACCTGCCCCCTCCGAGGCTCACGCCCACGACGAACGCACTGCTCTGAGCGACGGCGCCGGCCCCGCCGGGCTGGCGGAAACGGTCCGCAAGGCCCCCCGCCGCGCAGATCTGCTCGACGGCTGCGCGTTCAGCGGCCGCCTCGTCGCCGTCGGAGCGCAGCTCGACGGGGGGATTCAGCCAGGAGACCGTCTTCGGTCGACCGAGGTAGTCGAGATCGAACTCGCCGTCGGTGAACCAAACCACCAAGCGGCAGGCGCCGGCCGGTGCTTCCGCCAGGGCGGCGCGGCCGGCGATCAGGGCTGCGCCGTAGTCGGTGTCCTCGGCCGAGGTGCGGCCGGCGAACTCGCCCATCAGCGACGCGAGCTCGCCCGAGCGACCCGACAGTTGCGCCCACGGCTGCCAGCGGTCCGGGAAGGCTCGCTGCGCGTCCGTGCCGAACTCGAGGACGTCGACGGCGACGGGACGGGTTGCGGCGACCGCCTCGAGGTTGCGGACTGCCGCCTGCAGGCCCTCGACCCGCGCCGGTGGTTGCCTGCGGTCGGTGCGGAGCAGGCTCTGGGAGGTGTCGACCATGAAGAGCACGGCGAGGCCACGACCGCCGGTGCGTAAGCACTCGGCGAGACTCGAGGTCCCGAGGTCGGCGATCTGGGCACCGGCCGACGAGATCGGGGATGCAGCGAGCAGGAGCAAGGCGGCGGCGAGGACCGCCATGAGGCGCTTCATCGGATGCGCGTCTCCTGGAGAGCGAGGAAGGCGTTCATCACGCCGAGCAGGACGCCGGTGGCCAGCAGCGTGGTGGCGACACGCGATTGGCCTGGCTTGGCGACGAAGAAGCGTGCTGCGCTGCGCTTTTTGTCGAGATGGCGGTAGATCACTACGACGACCGGTACAGCGATCGAGCCCGATGCGTAGCCGGCCCAATGGACGAGATCCGAGGGCACGACGAGCAACACCGCGGTCAGGGCGACCAGTGCGGCGACAACGAACAGAACGCCCTTCGGCGGGTAGACAGGACCTTCTTGGAGGATCGCCGGATCGGAGCGAGCATCATCCCATTCGGAGAACACTGCGCTGCACCCCCAGTACGTTTGCCGACCCCTGTCCGCAACTCCAGAGCGGGGCAGGGTATCTGATCAACGCCCATGGTGCACGCCCGGCATGGCGAGTTGACATGAGCAATTTGGAGTAAGCCGGACGCCGCTGTGGTGTGTCGGTCGCCACGGTCCCTCGTTCGGAGGCTCGCGGTCGGTCGATGACCCGATCGCGCTCCGATCGCGCTCTGCGAACCGATTCGATGAACAACGCCGCATCTCCCTCATCGGCGGAGGTTCCGCCTTCGAAGCGAAGAGTATTCACCCCATGTGACAGTGAATCCTCGGGATCGGGCCCGACCGGAATCCGCACTGTCCACATCGAACCCGATATGACACGATAACGTCAGTCTGTGCTGGGTGAGGCCGGTTGGCCGGCGGTCGTGGCGTGAAAAATGTGACGTCGTCGATTGGTCACGCCGGCGGTACTGTGTTGACGTGTAGGTGTTGACGTGTATGTGTTGACATCATTGTGTCATGGGTCCCGCGAACGCGATAGTTGGATCGCGAGCAGGCTGCAGTCGTGGCTCGATCAGCGGGTCGACACGACGGCGAACCGGCAGAGTCGTGCCACGTCGCAGCGACGGCATGCCTCGCCCGGACGCGGCCTGTAGTCACCTTCGTCGAGACGCCGTGCTCGACGTCGGAGTTCATCCGTCGCCCGGCGGAGGCGCTCCTCGCTCAGCGGGACCGGGGCACGCCGGCCGGTGGGCAGGTCGTGAATCCAACCGGCCACCACGTCAAGCCCCTCGCCGGCGGCAGCGGCGGCGTAGGTCTGGATCTGCAACTCGTTGTCGGGCAGGTGGGCGGCGGCCGTCTTGTAGTCGGCGATCGCCAGCTGGGGGACGCTTCCGCTGCGGTCGAGGCGGATGACGACGTCGGCGCGGCCGGTCACCACCAAGCCGTCGAGATGGAGTTCGAACGGCCGCTCGGTCGCCCAGATGCTGTGCAGTTCGTCGCGGTGGTCGGCGACATAGCGGTCGATGAGGCGCCGAGCGGCCTTCGACAGCTCAGCGAACGTCCGACGTGGCGCGAACGGCAGGTAGAACTCGCGGTCGAGGAGGTCCTCTACTGCTGAACGCGACGGCACGCGCCCGGTGGCCTGCACGTCCTCTGCGATGAGGCGCAGTAGGTGGTGGACGGCCCGTCCATAGCCCATCTCGACGGCCAGGGCCGGTCGCAGGCCGACGATGTCGCGGTACCAGTGCGCCAGGCCGCACCGGTCGGCGGCAGCGAGTTCGGAGAAGGACACACGACGGCCCTCCGGTTCGATCTGGGCGCCGCCGACGGAGACGGGAAGGACCAACTGGTCGGGCGTCCGAAGCGCATGTTCGCCACCGGCAACCTCGAGCAGATACGGCGAGGGCCTGACCGGCCGCACCCTCGGCGTGCGGTGTGCCGATATCGACAGCCACTCGCGTGCCCGCGTCATGGCAACGTAGAACAACCGTCGTTCCTGGTCATCGGTTCCCTCGTAGCGATCACGCGAGAACAGCCGCTCGTCGATCAGCCACTCGCGTGTCCGGCCGACGCGGCCCGGTGGTAGGCGCGTCGCAGTGAGCGACGGGACGAACACCACCGGCCACTGCAGCCCCTTGCTCTGGTGGATCGTCATCACATGGACGGCGTCGAGTTGCTCGGCGCCGGGCTCCTCGACACTCGGCTTCTCGTTCTTGAGGTAGAAGGCCAGAAAGGTGGCGAACCGGTGATAGAGGCTGTGCCCTCGGTCGCTGGCCTCGATGATGCCCCGTCCGTCATCGCCGCGGCGTGAGCGCCGCACGACCTTCTCGAAGTCGGCGATGAGCTGTGTGAACCGGGCGATCACGGCGAGCGCGGCCACCCGGTTCGGGTCGTCGAGGTCCCAGCCGGCAATCCCCGAATCGGCGAGCAGCGCGTAGGCCGGGATCGTCTCGCACGCTGTTCACCCGGCGGATGGTACTCGGCCGGCCCCGATCCGGATTCCCGGCGTCGTCGGGTGCGGCCACCGGTCGGGCCGGGCGATGCAGGGGTGATGCTCATCGACGGCCCGGTGCCGGCCCGATCAGGTCGGCCCGATCGTGGCGGCACCTCCGCTCGACGGGCCGCTGGTCTTGGTCGCCCGGTGCTGAGGGATGTCAGCCTCCGCTGCGGTGGCGGCCATGAAACGCCGTGTCCCCGGGTTGTATCGGTCCTCCGGGCGGACGGGATCCGACCCGGACGCTGCTCATGCTCACTGCTAGAGTTCGGCGGCGCTGGAATCCGTCGGTGGGCGCGGGAACGACGGGAGATGTGAATGTCGGACGACCTCGATGGCGACGAGGGCCAGGACAGCGAGGAAGCGCGCACGAGCGCAGCTCCGGCTGCGAAGCCCTCGTCGAGTCGGCGCGCCTGGCTGACCGGCGCTGCGTTCACCGGGGCGGTCGCCTGGGCGCCGGCGCTGCTCCAGGCGGCGCCCGCCGGTGCCCAGACGGGCGCCCCTGCGGGGTCGACCCTGTCGGGGCCGACCGGTCCGAGCGGTGTCACCGGTCCGCGCGGTGCGACCGGTCCGCGGGGCACCACCGGTCCGAGTGGGCCCACTGGTCCTCGGGGCGCCACGGGCCATCGGGGTACGACCGGTGCGACGGGTGCGTCGGGCTTCGGTTCGACGGGTCCGTCCGGTCCGACCGGTGCGCTTGGTTACCCGGGTCCGACGGGTCCGGTGGGTGATGCCGGTTCGGCGGGTGATACGGGTC
>CAIXPF010000073.1 GCA_903921205.1 uncultured Acidimicrobiia bacterium
AACAGAACTTCCCCGGCACCAACCGTCTGGCGGTGCTCACCGATGTCCGCCTGGGCCGCAACGACGGTTTCGACCGGGTGGTGTTCCAGTTCCGCGACGACGACGCCCTGCCCGGCTACCTGGTCGACTACCGGCCGCTACCGCTCACGGCCGACCCGTCCGACCTGCCCTTGGTGATCACCGGCGATCATGGTCTGGTGGTACGGATGCAGGCGGCGAGCCGCTTCCGGATGGACACCGACTACGCCCTGCTCTACCCCGGACCGTCGACGGTTACCGGCTCGGGCAACGCCGTTACCGAGGTGGTGCTGCGCGGCGACTTCGAGGCCCTGCTGAGCTGGGTGATCGGGGTCCGCGGGGGCAGACCGTTCCGGGTGTTCACCCTCAGCGGGCCGCCGCGACTCGTCGTGGACATCGCCACCTGAACGCGACCGGCCACTGCGCCGGCAGGATCGAGATCGGGCACAATCGGGGCATGGACGATCCCAGCACCGCTCCGACGCCGTCCGATCGCCGGGGCTGGCAGGGCCTCCCCGAATGGCAGGGCGAGGTCGGGCGGCGCTGGGCCGCGGCCTCGGCCACCGCCGATGATCAGTTCGGACGGCTCAGCGACGCCGGCTACCGGGCGCTCGGTGACCTCGGTGACCTGCACGTGCTCGACGTCGGTTGCGGAAGCGGCGGCACGACTGCGCAGCTGGCCGATCTCGTCGGACCGCAGGGTTCGGTGGTCGGCATCGACCCGTCCGCCGAGGTCCTCGTTCACGCAGTGCGAGCGACCGCCGGGCGCAACGTCCGGCTCGTCCACGGCGACGCCCAGACACACGCCTTCGCCGAGGGTGCCTTCGACGTGGTGTTCTCGCGGCTCGGCGTGATGTTCTTCGAGGACCCGGTGGCGGCGTTCGCCAACCTGCACCGCTGCACGCGTACGGGTGGCCGCCTGGCGTTCACGTGCTGGCCGGTGCGCGAACTGGTGCCGCTGCTGATCCTGCCGCTGCGCGCGCTGGCCGGCTTGGTGCCGTTGCCGCCGTCGGCACCGCCGGGATCACCGAATCCGTTCTCGCTCGGCGACGTGGCGGCGACGACGGCCATACTGGAGCGCGCCGGCTGGCGAGAGGTCACCGTCGAGGAGCTGCGCTGGCAGGTCGACCTACCCCAGGACGCCACAGCAGCGGCGCACACCTGGCTGACCACCATCCCCGTCACCCTCAGCGTGATGGATCCCGACCGCGAAACCCGGGCCGAGCTGCTCGCCGCCCTCGCAGCCGCCGTGCCGGCGTCGCGTCGCGTGGAACAGGTGGCGTTGTCCTTCACCGCGAGGGCATGAACGCGACGCCGTCTCGGCCGCGCCCGCACGTCGGGGTCAGCGCAGGGCGTCGCGGTGGTCGGGATGGGCGATGCTGCGCAGCGCTGCCGCCCGGGCCGATCCGGCGAGACCGCGCACGTCGACCCGGCCGAACTCGGTGACGACAACGTCGGCGAGATAGTTGGGCAACGTGATCGGGTTGGGCGGCTCGATCCGACGCACGATACGCGAGACCCGTCCGCGGCCGGCCGTAGCCCGCAACGCCAGGACCGACCGGCCACCGCTGGTCAGGCTGGCGCCGAAGGCGAAGTCGGGGGCACCACCGGGACCCGAGATCAGTTGCCCACCGGCGATCTCGGAGTTGGCCGAACCGTCGAGGGCGATCTCCACCGTCGAGTTGAGCGCCACGAACTTCGGCAACGCCGACAGCTCCCCCGCCCCGTGGGTCACGTTCGGCGGGGCCATCACCACCGCCGGATTGCGGTGGATCCAGGCTCGCATCCGAGCGGTGCTGATCACCTCGGCCGAGACCATCGGGCCGTCGATCGCACCCGCCTCGTACAGATCGATGCAGGCGTCGGAAACCAGCCCCGAGTGCACCCGCAACCCGCGACGGGCCTGCAACGCCGTGAGAATGGCGTCGGGAATCGAACCAATGCCGAACTGGATGGTGCAGCCGTCCTCGACGACGGTCGCCGCCGCCGCTGCGATCTGCCGGCTGAGGTCGTCCAGTTCGGCAGCCTTGCTCTCCACCAGCGGCTCTTCCGCCTCGACCAGGATGTCGATCTGGTCGAGGTCCAGCTCACCAGCCCCGAAGGTGTACGGGATCATCGGGTTGACCTGGGCGATGACCAGCGGGGCGGTCCGCGCCGGCATGACGGAGCTCCCCACGCTGATCCCGAGACTCACCCGCCCGTCGACCGGCGGACTGACGGCGATGATGGCCACATCGACCGGCATCGGGCCGCCCGGCACGTGCAGGGTGGTGTGGTCGGAGAACTTGCTCGGCAGCACCTCGACGAAGCCGCTGTCCCACAGGTACTTGAACGCCGGGGATGCCTGGCTGGTCACGAAGCGGAACGGCTTGCCGGCGTGCTGGAACAGCGGGAGCCGCTTCTGGAGCATCGGGCAGGCGATCTCGATGTCCTGCCAACGGTCCGCGGCGTCGGCCATGGCCTGCAGCAGATGCATGGGGGCAGCGGCGGCCCCGCCCACGAAGACCCGACTGCCCTCGGGGATCTCAGCGACCGCTGCGGCCGCCGAGAGGGTACGGGTCGCCTTGCCGCCCGGCGAGGGTGGTAGGAACATCGTGAAGTCGGGCCGGGCAGGGTCAAAGGCCATGGACTGTGGTCTACCAGGCCCGCGCCCGTGCCGGGGGCCTGCACCTGCCGGGCGGGGAGGGACCGGCGGACAGCCGGGTGACGCAGGGCGGGCTACCGTGACGACCATGGCGATGGACCCCGTGCCCGTACCATCTACTTCGACCGATGCCACCGCTGCGGTGGTGGCCGAGGCCGGGGCCTGGTTCGAGGAGAACTGGTCGCCGGGGCTGAGCCTCGGCGAGTGGTGGGACCGGCTCGGTCGTTCGGGCTGGGGCTTTCCGGCCTGGCCGCAGGCCTGGTTCGGTCGGGGACTGGCCGGCAGCGCAGCCCGGGCGGTGATCGCGGAACGCAACCGGCACGGAGCCTTCGGCCCGCCGTCGGGCATCTCGACCTTCCTGGCAGCGCCGACCATCCTCGCCTACGGCACCGACGACCAGAAGCAGCGTTACCTCCCCGGTATCGCCACCGGCCGGGATGTGTGGTGCCAGCTCTTCTCCGAGCCCGAGGCCGGCAGCGACATGGCGTCGCTGCAGGCCAAAGCCGTTCGTGACGGCGACGAATGGGTCATCACCGGCCAAAAGGTGTGGAGCTCCGGGGCGCAATTCGCCCGTTACGGCATCCTGATCGCCCGGACCGACCCCGACGTCCCCAAACACAAGGGCATCACCTACTTCCTCATCGACATGGACCAGCCGGGCGTCGATGTTCGTCCGCTCCGTGAGATGACCGGCGAAGCTGCGTTCAACGAGGTGTTCTTCTCCGAGGCACGCGTGGCGGACGCCGATCGGCTCGGGTCGCTCGGCGAGGGTTGGCGGGTCGCCATGACCACCCTGTCCAACGAGCGGGACCCCAACAACCCGGGCCTCGGTGGCGGAGGTGGCAGCCTGCTCGGCAAACCCGACCTCTCGATGACCGTTGCGGCTTATCAGTCGATGCAGGCGGCCGAGATCGATGCGTTCTCCTTCGCCATCAGCGGCGGGGCCGGCGAACTGTTCAACCGGCTCGTCGACAACTTCGGCGTATCCGAGCAGCCGGTGTTCCGGCAGCGCCGCGCCGCGATACACACCGACCGGGTGACCCAACGTTGGACCGGTCAGCGGGCCAAGGCGAACGCACGAGGTGGTCAGCCCGGCCCCGAGGTGTCCACGCTGAAGCTCGGCGGCTCGAACGTGGGCAGGGATCTGCGCAACCTCGGCTTACAAGCGATGGGGCCGTACGGGATGCTGGCCGATGCAGACGCTCCCGAAGGGGGTCTCTTCCACAAGTATGCGCTGTTCGTGCCGGCGACCTCGATCGCCGGGGGATCGGACGAGGTGCAGCGCAACATCATCGGCGAGCGCGCACTCGGGATGCCGAAGGAGCCCGACCTTTCGCGTGACCTGCCTTTCAGCGAACTGCGGGTCAGCCGGCGACCCGAGAGCTGATCGGGCCGTAGACGGCCCGGGTGACGCGTCGGGCCCTGCCCTCGAGGACCTCGTATCGCAGGGCATCGGCCAAGGCCTTCACCGGGTGGCCGGAATCGATGAAGAACCCCTGTCGATGCAGCATCGCGTGCAGGTCCGTCAGGGAGAGCGGCTCGCGGGCGTTGACGAGGAGCTTGCGGCAAGCGGCGCGCAGGCGACGCCCCCACAGCCCCACGGCGTCGCGGCTGATCGGGGGCAGAGCCCGACGCCCGTCGGCGAGCGCACGCCGACCCCGCTTCGCAAGGTTCGGCCAGAGCGCACGCCGGCGTTGCCGCAACCGACGCGCCGCAGCACGCCGTTGCTGGGCCAGGCGATCGAGCTCGTCATCGAGGCGACGGAGGTCGTCCTCCAGGCGAGAACACTCGGCGATCAACTGCTCACGACGAGCGCCGAAGACGGGCCCATGCCCACGAACTGGCTCGGCACGACGAGACATCAGAACTCCAGGAGATCGTGACCGTCAGCCCACCGAAGCCGACGGAACCGCACATGTGGAGCCCTGGACAACGCGAGGAGGGCACGACCCCGGGAAAGTATCCGCAGCCCCTGTGACAACGAAGCGGCCACCACTCGCCGCGTTCAAGGTCGCTCCGCCCCGTTCGTATCCCTGGCTCGATGCCCTTTGTTGGAACGAATCGGTGCCGATTCGTTCCAACAAAGGTCGGCCATGGGCTGGATGGGGGCGGCTTTCGGAGACGGTTTGCGCAGAGAGTGCTGGGAGCAGTCCTGAGCGTGGGCTACTTGCGGCGGATGTCGACGCCGAACGCGTTGCTGAACCGGTCGTAGTACTCGTCGTCGTCCTCGGGCAGGCCGAGCGCGACCCATGACTCGTCCGACATCGCACGTCGGGCTTGATCGATCTCCGGGCCACCCCAGGACACGGTGTAACGCAACTTCGGGTCATCGGTGGTGATGACGTGTTCGATCAGTTCAGCCACCTCGGACGGGTCGGTCGCCTCGGCGAGACCAGCCGCGTAGAACTGGAACAGGCGACGGTAGTGGGCGTCGTAGGCGCCGGACTGGTTCGGGGCATCGACGTTCTTGGCGAAGATGGCCGACTTGGTGATACCCGGCTCGATGATGGCAACCCGGATCCCGAACGGCGCCACTTCCTGCGCCAATCCCTCGGTCGCCCCTTCCAGTGCCCACTTCGAGGCGACGTAGGGCTGCTGGGCGATCGCCGCGATCCTTCCCGTGATCGAGGTGATGTTGATGATCGTCCCCGACCGACGCGCCCGCATACCGGGAAGTACGGCCTGGGCGCAACGGACGGCGCCGCACACGTTGATGTTGAACACTTCGTTGTACAGGGAGGGTGGGCACTCCTCCATCACGGCATTGCCGCCCACCCCGGCGTTGTTGACGAGCACATCCACCTGGCCCGCACGCTCGAGTACGCCGCCGAGGCCTACCCGAACCGACGCGTCGTCGGCCACGTCCATGATGAACAGCTGGATCTCGACACCGGCCGCCTCGGCCATCGACTGCAGCTTCGACGCGCTGTCGAGGTTTCGGACCGACCCGTACACCTCGTGGCCGAGTGAAGCGAGATGCAGGGCGGTCGCCCGGCCGATGCCGGAGTTCGCGCCGGTGACAACAGAGACGGTGGTCATGGCCGGTGATCGTAGGTCACTATCGTCAGCGCGTGAACGCTGCGGCCCCGTGGAAGCTGGTACTGGGCCTGCTGCGCCACCAGCGTGGTGCCGTTGCCGGGTACGGCGCTCTACTCGGCGCGGCCACCGCACTCCCCCTCGCCGGAGCACTGATCCTCGCCCGCTTCGTGAACCTCGTGGTCGCCGCAGCACCCACCCGCCAACTGGTCACCTACGCCGCAGCGTACGCCGCGATCGGAGCAGCATCGGCAGCGCTGACCGTCGTGGTCACCTGGCGCACCACCTCGCTGGCGTGGCGTCTCACCGACGAACTACGACGGGACCTCGCCCGCCACGTGCTCGAGGCAGACCTCGCGTTCCACCGGGATCGCACCCCGGGCGAACTCGTCACCCGGGTCGATGCCGACGTGACCGCGATGACCCAGTTCCTCAGCCGGGTCGTCGCCCGGGTACTCGCCATTGCCCTTCTGGGTATCGGCGCGGTCGTCGTGCTCGCGGTAGTCGAATGGCGGCTCGCCCCGCCACTGGCCATCGGCCTGACGTTGGTGGCCGGCGCCACCTGGAGCCAACGCAACAGCGCCATGACGACCACGGTCGAAGAGCGCACCGCCGAGGCCGGCGTGATGAGCGTGGCCGAGCAGTACCTCGCCGGTGGCGACGAGGTCGCCGCGCTCGGCGCCGGCGCCCACGGCATCGCCCGACTGGCCCACTACAGCGGCGCGTTGGTGGACGCCGTCGGCCGACGCGTCCGCATCCAGATGAGGGTCCAGGGCAGCATCCGCCTGGCGGTCATCGTCGCCGAGGTCCTCATGCTGGCCACCGGCGCGCTCCTGCTCGCCGGTGGGTCCATCGGGGTCGGCGCCGTCTTCCTCGGGTTCCGCTTCGTGCTCGTCGTGCGACAGCCCCTCGAGGGCCTCACGTGGCGGCTGCAGGAAGCCCAGGGCGCAACCGGTGCCGCACGCCGGGTCCTCGACCTCCTCGACGAATGGCACGCCGTACCATCCGGTACACGGCGTCTCCCGGCCGGCCCGCTCGACGTCGAGTTCGACGACACCCTGTTGGTCTACGACGACTCCGACGACTCCGACGGCGCCACTGCAGCACTCAGCGGACTCACGCTGCACCTGCACGCAGGCCGTACCGTCGGCGTCGTCGGCCGTACCGGCTCCGGCAAGACCTCGCTCGCGCGGCTCGTGCTGCGTCTCGTCGCCCCCAGCGCAGGCCGGGTCCGCATCGGTGGGATCGACGTGGCCGAACTCGACGAGGCCGACCTCCGACGTCGTGTGGTGGCCGTCCCCCAGGACGTGCAGCTCTTCCCCGGCACGATCGCCGACAACGTGTCGCTGTTCCAGCCCTTCGGTGACGAGGAGATCCGCGCCGCGCTCGATGCGGTCGGTCTCGGCCGGTGGCTCGCCGAGCGGCCCGACGGCCTCCGCACCGTGCTGGCCGCCGATCACGACGGCCGGGGTTCATCCGAGGACGCAGCGTTGTCGGCCGGCCAGGCCCAGCTCCTGGCCCTGGCCCGTGCCCTGCTGCGCCGTCCCGATGTGGTCGTGCTCGACGAGGCCACCTCCCGCGTCGACCCCGGGACCCAGGTGACCATCGCCGATGCCACCTCCCGCCTGGTCCGCGACCGCACCGCCATCATCATCGCCCACCGGCTCGAGACGCTCGAGGTGTGCGACGACATCGCCGTGCTCGCCGATGGCCGCCTCGTCGAGTTCGGCCCCCGCAACGAGCTCGCCGCCACACCCCACAGCCGCTACGCCCGCCTGCTGGCGACCGCCGACGCCCCTGACACCTCCGACACCCCCGACCGCTTGGTCCTGCCGTGAGCCACGACCGTTCCACGCAGCAACGGCTCCGCACCGTTCCCGAGGTCCGCATGGCCCGGGCGGTCAACTTCCGTGGCCGCCAGTACTGGGTCGGCACCGCTGCCTGGGTCGTCTACTTCATCATGCCGCTGCTGCCCGGCTGGTTGATCGCCCGCCTGTTCGACCAGCTCGAGGCCGACCCGCAAGCCTCCCACCACACCCCGTTCTGGCTGCTGCTCGGGGCGCTGCTGGCCGCTGAGACAGTCACGGTGGTGTTCATCCGTTGGGGCCACACCCACTACATGCAGGGACTCAATGCTGCGGTGAGCTCGGTCCGGGCCAACGCCCTGGGCGGGCAGCTAGCAAGCGGTGGCCGAGCAGCGGCCGGCCGGCGGGTCGCCACCGGCGATGCGCTGACCCGCTTGCGGGACGACCCCCTCGACATGGTCAACCTGCTCGACAACTGGACCGACCTGAGCGGCTCGCTGATCTTCGGCATCGGGGTGGCCTACGTCCTGGCACGGATCGATCCGTGGGCGGCATTGGTGGGCATCGTGCCGATGTTCCTCATCGGTGCGGCCAACACCCGGGTCGGCCACCTGGCACGCCGCTACCGCCAGCGGGCCCGCGCCGCCACCAGCGCCACCGGCGGATTCCTCAACGCCCTGTTCACCGCCTCGCTGACGGTGAAGCTTGCCGGCGCCCAGCACGATGCCGTCGGCCGCCTCGACCAACTCAACGCCGAACGCTCCTCCGCGATGGTTGCCGACCAGTTGTGGGAGGACGGCATGTGGTCGGTCAACGGCACGCTCACCGATGTCTCGGTCGGACTGTCGCTCATGATCGCCGCCCGTGGTCGGCTCGATGCCGGCCAGGTCACCCTGTTCGCCAGCTACCTGTTCAACCTGGTGTGGTTGCCGCAACGGCTCGGCGGCCTCATCGTGGGCCGGAGGCGCTACGACGTATCGGCCGGCCGGCTCGGCGAGCTGATGGCGACACCGACCGACACGTTCGACCCGGTGACCGAGCACCGGCCCATGCCGATGCTCGGCGGGCCACCGTGCGCGGCCCCGGCGACGCCGGCTCGTATCCCGCTGCAGCAGCTCGAGGTGGCGTCGCTCAGCGTGCACGCACGAGGCCTGCACGAGGTCAGCTTCACCGTCGGCCGGGGCGAGCTGGTCGTGGTGTCCGGGCCGATCGGCTCGGGGAAGACCTCGCTGCTGCGGGCCGTGGTCGGCCTCACCGACCTCGACAGCGGTGAGGTCCGCTGGAACGGCTCCGCGGTGCAGGACCTGGCGGCGTTCTTCGTCCCGCCCCAGGCGGCGTACGTCGCGCAGGTCCCTCACCTGTTCGCCGAGTCGCTCGGTGACAACCTGGCGCTCGGCCGGGCCTTCGACGACGATGCCCTCGTCGCCGCGCTCACCCTGGCCGCGTTCGACGAAGACCTCGCGGCGTTGCCCGCCGGGCTGCACACCCTGATCGGCACCCGTGGCGTCCGGCTCTCCGGTGGGCAGGCCCAGCGGGTGGCGGCCGCCCGGGCGTTCGTGCACCGGCCCGAACTGCTCGTCCTCGACGATCTCGCCAGCGCCCTCGACGTCGAGACCGAGCTGGCCCTGTGGGATCGGCTGGCCGCTGCAGGCTGCACGATCCTCACCGCCACCAACCGCGCCGCCACCGTGCGCCGAGCGGACCACGTGATCACCCTGGGCGAACTGCGATGATGCATCCGTGACCGTTCTGGACCGCGTGCCCCTACGGCATCACCTGCACGGTTACCAGCGCCGCTGGCTTGCCAACGACTTCAGCGCGTCGCTGGTGCTGACCACCCTGCTCATCCCCGCAGGCATGGGCTACGCCCAGGCGGCCGGGCTGCCCGCCGTCACCGGCCTGTACGCCACCATCACCGCGCTGGTGGTCTACGCCCTGGTCGGCCCGTCGCGGATCTTGGTGTACGGGCCCGATTCGTCGCTCGCCGCGCTGATCGCTGCGGCCGTCCTGCCGCTGGCCGCCGGTTCCCCCGATCGTGCGGTCATGCTGGCCGCGGTTCTGGCGATCCTCGCCGGAGGCATGTGCTTCATCGCCGGTCTGGCGCGCTTCGGCTTCCTCGCCGACCTGCTGTCCGCCCCGGTCCGGGTCGGCTACATGAACGGCATCGCCGTATCCATCACCATCCGCCAGTTCGCGCCGTTGTTCGGCATGCACAGCAACACCGGCAGCGCCCTGTCCATGCTCGGGAACGATGTGCGCGAGGTGGCCGCCGGCCAGGTGAACGCCTGGGCGACGGGCATCGGGCTCAGTGCCCTCGCCGCCATCCTGATCGTCCGGCGGCTCGCCCCGAAGGTGCCGATCACCCTGCTGGTGCTGGTCGTGCCCGCAGCGATGGGCCATGTGGTGGATCTGGGCGCCCGAGGGGTCACGCTGGTGGGCAGCCTGCCGCGGGGCCTGCCGATGGTGAACTGGGGCCTGGTGGGCTGGAGCGACGTCTCGTCCCTGACCGTGGCGGCCGCCGGGGTGGCCTTCGTGGCCTTCGCCGACACCAGCGTGCTGTCACGCACCGTGGCCCTGCGCCGTGGTGAGCACGTCGATCCCAACCACGAGCTACGGGCGCTCGGCCTGGTCAACCTGGCCTGTGGGGTCACCGGCGGGTTCGCCGTGTCCTCCAGCGCCAGCCGCACACCCGTGGCCGAGGCCGCCGGGTCGCGCAGCCAGCTGACCGGCCTGTTCGCCGCAGCGGCGGTGGCGGTGTCGCTCGGGATCGCCCCGGGTCTGCTGCGCAACGTGCCGACTTCCGCGCTCGCCGCCGTGGTGATCGCGGCCGCCGCCGGCATGGCCGACATCCGCTCGCCCTTGCGCTGGGCCCGCATCCGGCGCAGCGAGTTCCTGCTGTCGGTTGCCGCGTTCGCTGCCATCGTCCTGTTCGGCGTGGTCACCGG
>CAIXPF010000074.1 GCA_903921205.1 uncultured Acidimicrobiia bacterium
GACCGATCAGCCGCCCGAAGTCGTTGGGAGCGGCGAACACCGAGATGCGAACCTTCCGATCGCGGACCGCAGCGACCTCGACCTTGACGGCGTCGGCATCCTCGACGACCGCACGGGCCAGGTACTCCATGACCGCCACGGCGGTCGGGGCGAGGGCTTCGTTCGCGGTATCAGCGGCCTCGTCGGTCACTTCGCCGCCCCGGCCTTGAACTCGTCCCAGGCGCCGCAGATCTTCAGCAGCTTCTCGACGGTTTCGGTCGGCTGGGCGCCATTACGCAACCAGCGCACCGCCTTCTCGTTGTCGATCCGGATCGCGGACGGCTCCTGGCGGGGGTCGTAGCTCCCGACGATCTCGATGAACCGACCGTCACGGGGCGAACGGCCATCGGCCGCGACCACGCGATAGGTCGGCTGCTTCTTCTTTCCCATCCGCATCAGCCGAAGCTTGACAGCCATCTTGTCCTTCTCTCTCCTTCGCCCGGAACCGCGGCCCCGGACTTGCCGTTCCCGGGGCCCCGAGAACGGTTGTGATTGGTGTCGGGACCGGCGCGGTGCCGACCCGTGACGTGTTGTCCTGCTGTCAGGCCACCGGTGTACCCACACCGGCGTGCCGCATGTTCCGGTGGTGGCACTCGCAGGCCAAACCCACGCTCCACCACCGTCGACGATCGAAGACCCCGGAATGGGGACTGACCATCATCGACGCTGCAGCCTCACAAGTTCAAACCAGGCAGCTTCAACCCCCCGCCGGGGCGTTTGGCCTTCTCCTTCTCGGCGAGCTCCTCGAGGTTGATGGTGGGCACCGCCACCGGCCCCTTGGTCGTCACCCGACCACCGCCGCGAGCTGCACCCTTGCCCTTCTTCTTGTCGTTCTTGCGGTCCTTGCGCGAACCCTTCGAGCGCTTCGAACCGAACCCGCCGAACCGCTTCATGAGGCGTTGGACCTCGTTGAACTGGCTGACTAGCGCCTGCACTTCCTGCGGGTTGGTACCAGAGCCCTTGGCGATACGGCCCCGACGAGACGCGTCGATCACCGTCGGATCAGCCCGCTCGGCGGTGGTCATCGACCGGATGATCGCCTCGACCCGGGCCAGGTGACCGTCGTCGATCTGGGCGTCACGCACCTCTTTCGGGACACCGGGCATCATGCCCAGGATTCCCGACAGCGGCCCCATCTTCTTGAGCTGCTGCATCTGCTGGAGAAAGTCCTCCAGCGTGAAACGGCCCTCGAGCAGGGCCTCGGCGGCGGCCTCGGCCTCGGACTGCTCGTAGACCTGCTCGGCCTTCTCGATCAGGGTGAGCACGTCGCCCATGCCGAGGATCCGGCCGGCCAGGCGATCGGGATGGAACAGATCGAAGTCGGCGAGCTTCTCGCCGGTCGAGGCGAAGGCGATGGGTTTGCCCACCACCTCCTTGACCGACAGGGCGGCACCACCGCGGGCATCGCCGTCGAGCTTGGTCAGGATCACGCCGTCGAGGCTGAGCGTGGCATGGAAGGCCTCGGCCACGTTGACCGCGTCCTGGCCGGTCATCGCGTCGACGACGAGGAAGGTGTAGTGGGGCTGGGTCGCCTCGGAGATCTGCCGGACCTGCTCCATCAACTCGGCGTCGATGGCCAGACGGCCCGCCGTGTCGATGATGACGACATCGCGTCCGAGGCGCGTGGCCTCGGCCAGGCACTGCCGAGCGACCTCGACCGGATCGCCCGTGCCCGAGCGCACGATCTCGTCGGAGGCGGAGAACACCGGAACGTCGACCTGACGGGCCAGCGTGCGCAGCTGCTCGACGGCCGCCGGACGCTGCAGGTCCGCTGCGACGAGCAGGGGGTTGCGTCCCTGGCTCTTGAACCACCGGGCGAGCTTGCCGGACGTGGTGGTCTTGCCGGAGCCCTGCAGACCCGCCATCAGCACCACCGTCGGGGGGCGAGGTGCGAACGTGATCCGCATGGTCTCGCCACCGAGGGTGTTCACCAGCTCCTGGTGAACCGCCTTGATGACCTGTTGAGCAGGGTTCAGGGCCCGCGAGAGCTCCTCACCGACGAGCGCCTCGCGCACGCGGGTCTGGAACGAGCGGACGACCCGAAGGTTGACGTCGGCCTCGAGGAGGGCAACGCGGATCTCTCGGAGGACCTCGTCGATGTCCTCCTCGGAGAGGCGGCCCCGATTCCGGAGCCGACCGAAGATGCCCTCGAACCGGTCTGACAGCGCTTCGAACATATGCGGGTGCAGAGCCTACCGCTCACCGGCCCGCTGCACGGTCACCCGATCGCGGGTGTGATGACGGGTTACTCGAAGAGCGCGTCGACGAACTCGTCGGGATCGAACTCGACCAGGTCCCCGATGCCCTCGCCCAGACCCACCAGCTTCACCGGGATGCCGAGGCGGGCCTCGATCGCCAGCACGATGCCACCCTTGGCCGACCCGTCGAGCTTGGTGAGCACCACCCCGGTGAGCTCGGTGGCCTCGGTGAACTGCTGGGCCTGGACCAGGCCGTTCTGGCCGGTCACCGCGTCGAGGACCAGCAGCACCTCGGTCAACCGGCCCGGTTCCCTCGCGGCCACCCGACGGACCTTGGCCAGCTCGTCCATCAGGTTCGACTTGGTGTGCAACCGACCGGCGGTGTCGGCCAGAACCACGTCGACCCCCCGGGCTGCGGCCCGCTGGACGCCGTCGAAGACCACCGAGGACGGGTCGCCTCCCTCGGCACCTCGCACGAAGTCGGCGCCTGCCCGTTCCGCCCAGGTCTCGAGCTGCTCGGCGGCCGCGGCGCGGAAGGTGTCACCGGCGGCCATCAGCACCGAGCGCCCCTGCTGCACCTGCTGGTGCCCGACCTTGCCGATGGTCGTCGTCTTGCCGACCCCGTTGACGCCCACGAACAGCCAGACATTCGGGGTGCCGGCCTCGAGGTGCAGCGAACGGTCAGCGCCGACGAGACGTTCCTTGAGCTGTGCCTTGAGCGCGTCGAGCAGCTGATCCGGTTCGGTGATGTTCTCGTCCTTGGCCCGAAGGCGCAGCGCGTCGAGCAACTCCATGGTCAACTCGACGCCGACGTCGGCCTTGATCAGCGCTTCCTCGAGCTCGTCCCAGGTGTCGGCGTCGATCGAGGTCCGCGCCAGGATCGACCGGAACGAACCGGCGATGGCGTCGCGTGCCTTCGACAACCGGTCACGGAAACTCGGCCGCGCTGCCAGCACGACCTCGACGGGTTCGGCAGGCTCCTCGAGGGCTGCCGGCGCCGCAGGTTCGAGTACCGCTGCCTCGGCCTGCCGCTCAGGCGCCACCTGCGCCGGCGTGTCGGGTCGGGTGACGACGGGCGCAGCCGGCGTGGGCCCGGCGGGAACCCGACGCGGCGGCGGGGTGGCGACCAGCTTGCTGCGGTGGCGCACGACGACGACCCCGGCAGCCACCAGGCCGAGCACGAGGAGGGCGACGAGCGCGATCACGGCGAGTTGCATGCGGGCAAACCTACCCCTGTCCACCGGAGCGGACGCGACCCGGCCGCCACCGTTGGGCGGTGACGGCCGGGACGGGACGCCGGGGGAAGCGACCGCGGGTCAGAGGAGGAACCACCGGGAGCAGGGTGTCCCGCAAGCCGGTCTGCCCACGTCCGTGGGCGGGGACCGGCGAGGACTCAGCGGGTGGTGGCCTCGCCGACCACGACGGTCAGCTTGACGGTGGCGCCGCTACGGACGACCACCAGCTCCAGCTTGTCGCCGGGCTTGGTCGCCCGGATGATCGACGCCAACTGCTCGAAACTGCGAATGACGTCACCGTCGGCCGTCGTGACCAGGTCACCGACCTGCAGTCCGCCTTTCTCGGCCGGACTTCCCGCCTCGACCTGCGCCACCATGGCCCCGGTTCGGCCGGACGCCGGATCCTGGCCACGCATGCCGAGGTAGCCCAGCTTGACCGGCTTGCCCGCAACCAGCGACTGCGCCACGTCATAGGCCAGGTCGATGGGAACGGCGAACCCGATGCCGGCGTTGTCGCCCGAATCGGTGCGAATCTGGGTGTTAATCCCGATCACCTTGCCCTGGCGGTTGACCAGCGGGCCACCGGAGTTGCCCGAGTTGATGGCTGCGTCGGTCTGGATCATGTTGACCAGGTTGTTGTTGGGGCTCGGCACCGGCCGGTTGGTCGCGCTGATGATGCCCTGAGTGACGGTCTGGTCGAGCCCGAACGGGCTACCGATGGCGATGGCGGTGGTTCCGACCTCGATCTTCTCGCCCAGGGCCAGGGCCACCACGGGCATGTTCTTGACGGGATCGATCTTGACCACGGCGACGTCGTTGTTCAGGTCCGAACCGAGCACCGTACCGGGGACCTTCGCCCCGTCGGCGAGTTGCACCGTCACGTCCTTGTCGAAGCCGGACCCGAACGTGCCCTGGCCGTTCGAGGTCGCGACGACGTGCGCTGCGGTGAGGATGTAGCCCTGACCGTCATAGATGAACCCCGTGCCGAGACCGGACGAGGTCTCGATCTGGACCACCGCCGGCGACACCGCCCTGTTCACCGCTGCGGCCGGCTCGCTGGCCATCAGGCCGGGGTCGAGGGTCGGGGCCTTGGTGATCGGGCCGTCCTGGCCCGGCAGCGAGGAAGCCGTGGCTGCCGGATCGGCCTTCGAGGGACTGAGCGGGGCCGAGATCGTTCGGGACGGGGGGTTTGCGTTGTCGTCGCCGGCGAACTGGCTGCCGACGCCGTACCCCGCACCGGCCACCAGCAAACCGGCGATCACCGACGCCAACACCAGCATCGCTCGACGGCCGGAACGGCCCCGGCTCCGGCCCGAACGGGGACCTGCGGCATCGCCCGTGCGGAACTCGTCGATCGGCGGGTACAGCGGCGGCGGCGGGGTCTGGAAGGATCCCTGCAGCGGCGGACCGGCTGGCGGCGGAGCGAGCGGACGCTGCAACGGCAGCGATGCGGTCGGCGGGTACGTGGGAGGTGCGGTCGGGGGCGCGCTCGGCGGCACCGGCGCGCCCTGGCCGAACCACGGATCGGCGTCGCCACCGGCCGAGGGAGGGAAGTTGCCGGGATCAGAGGTCCACGGGGTCATGGGGGGAGCTCCACTCGCTTGGTCCGAGACCCGTCTGGTCGGGTCGTCCTCGATGTTGGACAACTTCTACGCCGACACCATGAAAGTCGGCGTAAGGTGGCCGCCGTGAGCAGCGTGAAAAAAGCCTGGGACATGGTCGACGAAGCGAAGCGGGAGATCGAGAACCTCTCCGCCGAGCAGGTGAAGGCGGAACTCGATGCCGGTACCGCCACGGTGGTCGACATCCGCGACTTCCGGGAGCTGTACCTCAAGGGCAAGGTGCCGGGTGCGTTCCACTGTGACCGGGGCATGCTCGAGTTCTGGATCGACCCGGCCAGCGAGTACTACCGGGACGTCTTCAAGCCCGAGCAGCGCTACATCCTCTACTGCGCCGGTGGCGGCCGTTCGGCGCTGTCGGCCAAGACCATGAAGGACATGGGCTACACGAACGTCGCGCACCTCGAGTCCGGTTTCGGTGGCTGGGCGGCGGCCGACCTGCCGATCGAGGAGCAGAAGACCGGCTCGAAGTGGGTGCTGCGCTCCGACATCTGAGCCGCACGCCCGGCGTCCCGAAGCGCCGGTGTCGACCGATCGGACGGGGGTGGTGCCAGCGGCGCCACCCCCGTCCGCGTCCGGCGACTCGGACCGGTCAGCGGCCCATGGCGTAGAACTCGGCATTGGGGCGCATGCCAGTGACGTTCGCCATGCGGTTCGACAGGGCGAAGAACGCCGCGATCGCACCGATGTCCCAGATGTCCTCGTCGCTGAAGCCGTGGCTGCGCAACTCGGCGAAATCGGCATCGTTCACCTCGGCGGAGCGCTCCGCCACCTTGACCGCGAAGGCCAGCATCGCCTGCTGCCGTGCGCTCAGGTCGGACTTGCGATAGTTGATCGCCACCTGGTCGGCGACGAGCGGGTTCTTCATCCGGATCCGGGCGATCGCGCCGTGGGCCACCACGCAGTACTGGCAGCTGTTGCGGGCCGACGTCGCCACCACGATGAGCTCCCGTTCACCCTTGGACAGGCCGCTCTCCTTCTCCATCAGGGTGTCGTGATAGGCCATGAACGCCCGGAACTCCTCGGGCCGATGGGCCAGCACCAGGAACACATTGGGTACGAAACCCGACTTGGCCGACACCGCCTCGATCCGGGTGCGGATGTCGTCGGGCAGCTCGGCGAGCTCCGGGACGGGAAAACGGCTGATGGGCAGATCGTTGCTCTGGTCGCTCACGTCCCGAACGTTACCCGGCAGTCGGACCCGGCCCTCCCGACGCAACGTCGGGAACGAAATGCACGGTTCCCGGTTGCGGCTCGCCGCCCGTGATCGCCGTGTCCGTCGCCACCGCACCGTCCTCGATCGGGGCGACGGCACCCCCCGCCGACTCACTCAGGGCAGGCAGCCAGACGGAGAAGGTCGAACCGGCCCCGAGGGCCGAGCGCAGGCCGACCGACCCGCCGTGCCCCTTGGCGATCTGGCGGACGATGGTCAGGCCGAGCCCCGAGTGTCCCTCGGACCGAGCCCGCGCCGGGTCACCCCGGTAGAACCGCTCGAAGACCCTGGCATGGTCCTCCGGTGCGATGCCCGGGCCCTGATCCTGCACCGCCATCCACACCCAGGATCCCTCCTGCCCCGCCGCAACCTGGATGAGCGTCGACGGCGGAGCGAGCCGCACCGCGTTGGCCAGCAGGTTGGCGAGCGCCTGTTTGAGGGCCACCGGGTCGCCGTGGACCAGCAGCCCGGCCGAGCTGTGCGCGGTCAGCCGCAGGCCCCGGGCCTCGGCCGGCGCCGCGAACTCGCCGGCGGACTCGGCCACGACGGCTGCGATGTCCACCACCGTTTCGCGCTCCGCGGGTGCCTCACGCCGCGCGTACATCAGCAGGTCGTCGACGAGTACCGCGAGACGCGCCGCTGCACGATCGACCACGGTCAGCGTGTCGCGCAGCTCCTCCGCCGGGGCGTCGACGTCGGCAAGCGCCACTTCGACGTTGGTCCGGATCACGGCGATCGGGTTGCGCAACTCGTGCGACGCCTCGTGGATGAAGCGACGTTGGCTCTCGAACGCCTCGTCGATCCGGTCGAGCATCTCGTCGAAGGTGTCGGCCATCGCCTTCAGCTCATCGTCGGGCCCTCCGAGCCGGATACGCCGGGACAGGTCGGTGGCACCGATCTCACGGGCGACGTTGGTCAACCGGCCCACCGGTCGCAGTACCTGGCCCGACAGCACCCAGCCGATCATCATCGACAGCAGGAAGAGTCCACCGAGACCGACATAGGAATAGAGGCGGAAGCGCTCGAGCGCGCGCTGGTTCACCAGCCGCTCGAACACCTTGACCTCGCTCACCACCTCGACCTCCTGCACCGAGCTGGTGCTCTCACAGAGCAGCAGGCCCCGCATCTGGTAGCAGGTCGGATCACCCGGCACGGTCTGCAACTCGGTCTCGGTGACCGGCTGATTGGCCAGCGATTCCGACATCCCGATGTACACCAGGGCCACCACGACGGCACCGAGACCGAAAACCACGGCGGAATACAGCAACGACAGTCGGACCCGGACCGAGGTCCACCCCAGCGAGCGCGACCGCGGACCCGACGACGTGGCCGGGCCCGATGCACCTCGGCGACCGGCCGGCGACACTCGCCCGTTCATGTCGGCGACGCTTCGACGAGCAGCCGGTACCCGCTTCCGATGAGGGTCTCGATCAGCGGGACCTCTCCCTCGAGGCTGACCTTGCGCCGCAGGGTTCCCACCGTGACCCGAACGGTGTTCGTGAACGGGTCGGCATTGGTGTCCCAGACGTGTTCGAGCAACCGCTCCTGGGACAGCACCTCGCCGGGGTAGGTCATGAAGTAGCGCAGCAGGGCGAACTCCTTGGCCGTGAGCTCCAGCGGACGACCGTTCCGTCGGGCCTCGTGGCGGGCCGCATCGAGCTGCAAGGGACCGACCTGGAGCAGCGAGCTGGTGTGGGAGCTGTCGCGGCGCAACAAGGTCCGCACCCGGGCCGACAGCTCAGCGAAGGCAAAGGGCTTGACGAGGTAATCGTCGGCACCAACGTCGAGGCCCGAGACCCGATCGCCGATGGAGTCACGGGCGGTCAGCATCAATACCCGGGGCTGTACCCGTTCCATCAGGCGGATCTCCCGGCACACGTCGAGGCCGTCGATGCCCGGCATGGTCAGATCGAGACACACCAGGTCGTAGTCGGTGATCGCCACGGCGTCGAGGGCTTCCTGCCCCGATGCCACCACGTCCACCGCGTACCCCTCGCGGCGCAACCCCTTGGCCACGGCCTGGGCCAGATCGTTCTCGTCGTCGACAACCAGCAAACGCATGTGGCTACCTGTCTTCCCTCTCCCGGGGCGGGCCTGACGGCCCATCGGACCGAGGCCCGGTCACAGCCCTATCGTGAACGTCATAGTCGGTGCTGGGCTGCGCCGTGATGACCCTCATCGGCAGCACCTGCTTCGGCATCGGGCGAACCGGACCTTTACACCCGTCTTCGCCGAGCAGTGATTGGGTACCGAACGACAGCGAAAAGGGTTCGAAAGCAACCGGCAGGGCACCACGGTGACGACCCCGCCGGCGACGACGACCCGCCCACCGGTCCCGTCGGGGGCCTCCAGAGCAAGGACATGACGTTGACCGTGCCGTACTCCCCCACTGCCGCTGCGGCGATGACCCCCGAGGCCAAGCAACTCGAGACCGCCCTGTTCGAGGTCAAACGGGTGATCGTGGGCCAGGAGCGGGCCATCGAACGGCTGTTCATCTGTCTGCTCGCCCAGGGACACTGCCTGCTCGAGGGCGTGCCCGGTCTGGCGAAGACACTGGCGATGGAAACCTTGGCCACGGTGTCGGGCGGATCCTTCACCCGGATCCAGTTCACCCCGGACCTGATGCCCGCCGACATCGTCGGTACCCGGATCTACCGGACCCAGACCGAGCAGTTCGATGTCGAGCTCGGACCGGTCTTCGCCAACTTCGTCCTCGCCGACGAGGTGAACCGGGCTCCGGCCAAGGTCCAGTCGGCGTTGTTGGAGGTGATGGCCGAGCACCAGGTCTCCATCGGCGGCCGCACCTTCGAGGTGCCGCAGCCCTTCCTGGTACTCGCCACCCAGAACCCGGTCGAGCAGGAAGGCGTCTACCCCCTCCCCGAGGCTCAGCGGGATCGTTTCCTGATGAAGGTCACCGTCGGCTACCCCAGCCCGGCGGAAGAGGTCGAGATCGTCAACCGTATGGGGGTGCAACCGCCCGTGCCCCGTCGGGTGCTCGACCCCGACCTGATCAAGGCGCTGCAGGACACCGCCCGGAGCGTCTACGTCGACCGCGGGGTGGTCGACTACGCCGTGAACCTCGTGCTGGCCACCCGCGATCCGCAGCAGTACGGCCTGCCGGAACTGACCGAGCTCATCGAGTTCGGGGCCAGCCCCCGCGCCAGCCTCGGCCTGGTGGCCGCCGGTCGTGCCCTGGCCTTGATGCGGGGACGGCGCTACGCCCTGCCGCAGGACGTGTTCGACGTGGCCCCGGAGATCCTCCGTCACCGGCTGGTGCTGAGCTACGAGGCCGTCGCCCAGGGGCTGCACGTCGATCAGATCACCGCCCGGATCCTGTCCACCATTCCCGCCCCGCGGGTGGCGCCGAGCCAGGACCCCTACCAGGTGGCCGGGTACGCCCCGGCCCAGCCCACCGGCTGGCCTGCAGCGGACGACCCGTACCGAGCCCCGGCCACGATCACCGCGCCGACACCTGCCACGCCGACCTACACCGACCAGTACGGTCCCCGGGCCGATGCGGTCGTGCCCCCGCCGCCGCCCGCACCGATCCCGGTCACCGAGCCGGCTGCGGCACCCGGTGCAACGGCCAACCCGTTGCCGGCTCCTCCGCCGCCGCCGGCCCCCAACGATGACACGGCCGTGGTGCCTGACCCCACCGACATCATCGGCCGGTCGACGCTCCCCTGCGCCGGCGACGGCGAGGCACCGACGGACCGGCTGGCGACCGGCTCATGAGCGCCGCCACCGATGTCACCCCACGGATCGACCCCTACGGCCTGGCGTTCGGCCAGGGTCGATCAGCGGAGGTCCTGCGACGGCTCGACCTGCTGGTGAACCGTCGCCTCGACGGTGTGCTGCAGGGTGACTACCGGGGGTTGGTGCCCGGACACGGGAGCGAACCGGGCGAGGCCCGGCGCTACCAGCCCGGCGACGACGTCCGGCGCATCGACTGGAACGTGACGGCCCGCAGTCTGGACACCCACGTCCGCGAGACCATCGCCGACCGGGAACTCGAGACCTGGGTCCTGCTCGACCAGTCACCCAGCCTCGACTTCGGTACCGCGCGGTATCTCAAGCAGGAACTGGCCCTCATCGCCGTAGCCGGCGTGGGTTTCCTCACCGCCCGCACCGGGAACCGCTTCGGAGCCGTCTTCGCCGGCACCGACCCCCGGCCCGAGGTCGTACCGGCCCGAAGCGGTCGGACCCACCTCCTCGGTCTGTTGCACCGGGCCGCCAACGCCCCGGCCGGTGACGTCGCCGCCTCGACCCCGGGCCGTTCCGTCGGTCCGACCGAACTCGGCGCGGCCATCGAACGGATGACTGCGCTGCACCGCCGGCGTGGTCTGGCCGTGGTCGTCTCCGACTTCCTCGCCGCCGACGACTGGTCCCGGCCGTTGGCACGTCTGGGCGCACGCCACGAGACCCTGGCGATCGAGATCGTCGATCCCCGGGAGCTCGAGCTGCCTGCCGTCGGCGTGCTCACCCTCGTCGACCCCGAGACGGGCCGGCGTCGCGAGGTGCAGACCTCTTCGGCGAAGCTCCGAGCCCGTTACGCCGAGGCGGCCGCGGCCCAGCGGGCCGCGATCGCCACCGCCATCCGGTCCGCCGGTGCCGACCACCTGGTCCTGCGCACCGACCGCGACTGGCTCACCGACCTGATCCGATTCGTCTCCCTGCGCCGCGAGCGCGCAGCCCGCCTCCCCCGGAGCAAGCCATGACCCTGATCGCCCCCCAGTGGCTGCTGCTGTTGGCTGCGGTGGCCGTCCTCGCGGTGGTCTACCTCGTCGCCCAGCGTCGCCGCGGCGACTACGCCGTCCGCTTCACCAACCTCGACCTGCTCGACAAGGTCGCCCCCAAACGACCGGGCTGGCGACGCCATGCTCCCGCTGCTGCGCTGCTGCTGGCGTTGAGCAGCCTGGTCATCGCCCTGGCCCGGCCGGCGACCATCCAGAACGTGCCGCGGGAACGGGCCACGATCGTGGTGGCCATCGACACCTCGCTGTCCATGATGGCGGAGGACGTCAGCCCCAACCGGTTCGACGCAGCCAAGGACGCCGCCTCGTCGTTCGTGGACCTGCTGCCGGACAAGATCAACGTCGGCCTGGTGTCGTTCAACCGCACCGCCAGCGTCCTGGTGTCGCCCACCGATGACCACGATTCGGTCAAGCAGGCCATCAGCGGGCTGCGTCTCGACCAGGGCACCGCCATCGGCGAGGCCATCTTCGCCTCCATGCAGGCCATCGACAGTGTTCCCGCCGGCAACGGCGACGAGCCGGCGCCAGGCCGCATCGTGCTGATGTCCGACGGCGAGACCACCGCCGGCCGGCCCGACGATGCCGCAGCCACGGTCGCCCTCGAACGGGACATCCCCGTCTCCACCATCGCCTTCGGGACCGCCACCGGCACCATCGTGGTGCCGGGCGAGGACCGCCGGATCAACGTGCCGGTGAACGAGGACGCTTTGCGGGTCATTGCCGAGAAGACCAACGGCACGTTCTTCACTGCAGCCACGGCCGAACAACTCAAGAACGTCTACGCCGACATCGGCTCGTCGATCGGCTACGAGCAGGCCGAGCGGGAGATCGGCGGCTGGTTCGTCGCCGGGGCGGTCGGAGCGCTGTTCGTCGCAGCGATCTTCTCGCTGCTGTGGTTCAGCCGCCTGCCCTGATCACCGGGGTGACCGACGATGGCCGGGACCCGTTCCCGGCCATCGTCGCGTCCCGCATCGGGTGATACCGGCGGGTCGGGTCCTGGTGGAACGGGCTGAGCGACGGTCAGGTCGCCGAACGCAAGCGCTCGCTGACCACCTTCGAACTCTCACCGGGCTTCATGGAGACCCCGTAGAGACAGTCGGCGATCTCCATGGTGCGCTTCTGGTGGCTGACCACGAGCAGCTGCGCCTCGCCACGGAACTCCTCGAGCAGACCCAGGAAGCGCCGCAGGTTGACCTCGTCGAGCGCGGCCTCGACCTCGTCCATCACGTAGAAGGGCGAGGGACGGCTCCGGAAGATGGCGAAGAGCAGACCCAGAGCAGTGAGGGACCGCTCGCCGCCCGACAACAACGACAGCTTCCGGACGTTCTTGCCCGAAGGCTTGGCCTCGACCTCGATGCCGGTGTTGAGCAGGTCGTCGGGCGTGGTCAAGCGCAGCGCGCCGGTACCGCCCGGGAACAAGGTCGCGAACAGGCTCTCGAAGTGGCCGGCCACGTCGGCGAACGCCGCAGCGAAGGTGTTCGTGATCTCCTCGTCGATGGCCCGGATGACCTTCTGGAGCTCCCGTGCCGACGCCTTCACGTCGGCGACCTGACTCTCGATGAGGGCGTTTCGTTCCTCCAGTGCCCGATACTCCTCCACGGCAAGTGGGTTGATCGGCCCCAGCGCTGCCAGCTCCCGTTCCAGCTCGGCGACCCGAGCGGCTGCCGTGGTTCCCTCAGGCAGCTCGGGACAGGTGAGGGTCAGCAGCTGATCGGCCTCGACCGCCAACTCGCGGGCAATGCGTTCGAGCAGCGACTCCAGCCGGACCGACACCTCGGCCTGCTCCAGCTCGGCTCGCGATGCCACTTCGCGCTGCTCGTTCATGGCCCGCTCCGCAGCGGCACGCTGCAGGCGGAGCGCCTCGAGCTGCCGGCCGACTTCGCGCGCCGCCTCGGAGAGCCGGCGCCGCTCGGCCTGCAGCACCTCGGCGCCGGCGGCGATCCGATCCGCCCAGGACTGCACGACGGTCGCCAACCGTTCGAGCACGACCAGACGCTGCTCGGCCCGTTCGCGTTCCTGTTCGGCGTCCTGCCGGGAGCGCCGGGTGACTTCCAGACGCCGCACCAGGTCACGACGTCGATCGGTGAGGCCGGCGATCCGCTGGGACACCTGGGCGACCTGGACCTCGAGCTCCATCCGTCGCCTGCCCGCCTCGAGCCGGCGGCGATCGAGGTCGGCCTCCGCGGCGGCGCGGGCCTCGGCCCTCGCAGCCTCGTCGCGTTCGGCCGCCTCGAGGCTCGGCAGCAGCTCCTCGAGCTCGCCGAGCCGCCGGCGATCACGCTCGTTGCGTTCGTCGATCGAGCCCAGCTGGCTGCGCACCGTCGCCAGATCACGTTGCAGGTCGGCCACGGTCTTGTCGGCGCGTTGCAGGGCCGCGACCGAGGCGCGCCGCCGGCCGGCGTGGTCGTCGGAGGCCCGCACCGCCTGCTCGTGAGCGGCCCGGGAGGACCGCGCCTCCTGCCGAGCGACCTCGAGTGTGTGCCGAGCCGGTTCCACCGCGGCCGAGGACGTCTCCGCCAGGGAGCGGGCTTCCTCCAACATCGCCCCGGTGACGCCGGTGCTGGAGTTGCCCACGCGCCAGCCCTGCGGACCGAATCGGTCACCGCGGTCGGTGACCACGACCAGGTCGGGGTTCTCCTCGGCGACGGTCAGGGCCGCGCCCCAGTCCCCCGACACCCGGACGGCTCCGGCCAGCAGCACATCGAGCAACGCGTCGACCTCTGCCTGCCGCCCGCGCACATGGGGGCGGATGGGCTCGACCCCGACCCTGACGGCAGCCGACGCAGCCCGGGTGGTGCCCCGGCCGTGGCCGGCCGCAAGAACCGCACCGCCCTGGGAGGAACCCGACAGCAACTCGAGCGCCGCCCGGGCGACCGCGACGTCGTTGACGACGACCGCGGTCAACGCCTCACCGGCAGCCGCCTCGAACGCGGCTTCCCAACCTGCATCGATGTCGATGGCGTCGAGCAGGGTACCGACCACCCCGTCGAGCCGGCTGAGCCGGGCCGCACCGGCCCGGGCACGTGCGGCGTCAAGGGCATTGGCCAGCACCTCGACCCGGGCCTGGTTGCCCCGGGCGACGGCCTGGGCCTCGCGCAGGGCCTCCTCGGCTCGCGTCAGCTCGTCCTCGGCGCCCTGGCGAATAGCCTTGGCCCGTTCGACGGTGCGCGCCAACTCGTCCTCGACGGTGTCGGCGTCGGACTCACCGGCCTGATGGCGGGCGCGTTCTGCTTCGGCCTCACCGAATCGGGCCGTGAGCGCGGTCTCACGATCACGGAGCCGGCCCACCTCGCCACCGGAACGGTCGAGGCCCGAGCGCAGGGCCGACACCTCCCTGCGAACCTCGGCGGCGCGGGCCACGACGGGGTCGACCCCGCCATCGAACGGCGCCAGCAAGGCCTCGCGTTCGGCCAGCACCGTCGCCTCGGTCTCGACCGCCTCGTCGCGCAACGGCTCGAGACCGTCGAGCGCATCCGTGGCGTCCTCGAGGGCCTGGGCCACCTCGTCGAGCTCATCGCCGAGCGCCGCCACGGGATCGTCGTCGAAGCGCAGCGAGGCCAGCCGCTGGGCGCTGCGCCGGCGTTCGGTCAGCACGGCGTCGAGGCCACGGACCCGTTCACGGGTGGTGTCGAACCGTGCCAGGAGCTCGGTGACCTCGCGGGCGCCGTGACGGCGCAGCTCGGCCTCGGTCCGGGCGATCTGACTGTCGAGCCGGACCAGCTGGCTCGATTGTCCGGCGCCGAGCTCGGTGGCCTGGGCCCGGCGGGCGCTGACCGCCTCGAGCCGGTTGCGCAGCGCCGTCAGCTCCTCGCCGGCCAGAAACGACCGCAGAGCGCTGAGCTCACCGGCGAGCGTCTCGTGGCGTTGCGCAGCGCGGGCCTGCTTCTCGAGCGGGCGCAGCTGGCGGCGCAACTCGCGTTGCAGGTCGTTCACCCGGGCCAGATCACCCTCGGTCGCAGCGAGGCGACGTTCGGCCCGTTCCTTGCGCCGGCGGTACTTGAGGATGCCGGCCGCCTCCTCGATGATCGAGCGACGCTCCTCGGGCCGGGCATTGAGAATCGCGTCGATCTGACCCTGGGACACGATGACGTGCTGGTTGCGTCCCACCCCGGCGTCGGAGAGCAGTTCCTGGATGTCGAGCAGGCGACAGGAGACGCCGTTGATGGCGTAGTCACTGTCCCCGCTGCGGAACAGGGTCCGGGTGATGGTGACCTCGGCGAACTCCACGGGCAGCAGGCCCGCCGAGTTGTCGATCGTCAGGGACACCTCGGCCCGGCCCAGCGCCGCCCGCCGAGCGGTACCGGCGAAGATCACGTCGTCCATCTTCTGAGACCGGACCGAGGTCGGCGCCTGGGCACCGAGGACCCAGGCAATCGCGTCGACCACGTTCGACTTGCCCGAACCGTTCGGGCCGACGACGACGGTGATACCCGGCTCGAGGTCCAACAGCGCCTTGTCGGCGAAGGACTTGAAGCCGCGGATTTGGAGAGACTTCAGGAACATGCTCGGTCTCGACACTCCCAGAACCGGCGGCCCGCCACGGTGGCGGCTCGGCGCTGCGCCCACATGGCCGCCGCAGAACCTAGCCGCTCTCCCGCCCGGGCCGTTCGATCGACCAGGCGGGTCCGGCACGCTTCGGCCTTGCTGCACCGGTGGCCTACTGGGCGGGAACGGGCCATGGCGTGCATGCTGGTCGGCAATGAGCTCGACCCCCGCGGAGACACCGAGACCACCCACCCCGTTGGATCGGGCGTTCCTGACCAATATCGGTGAGGTGACCGAGTTGATCCTGGTCCGCCATGGCCAGCAGGTCTGGCCCGATCCGGTCACCTCCACGGTGTCGGAGTGGGTGGACCCGCCGCTGTCGGACCTGGGCCGCCGCCAGGCCGAGGCCGTCGGGCTGGCCCTGGCCGACCGGCGCATCGACGCGGTCTACAGCTCGCGACTGGCCCGGGCGCACGACACCGGCCGGGCCATCGCCGCCCACCACGGCCTCGAGGTGGAGATCGTGGACGATCTGCGCGAGATCGAGACCTTCCGCGATCTTCCCCAGGACGCCCACCCCGCCGATGTGCTCGGGGAACTCGTGCTGCGTGGTGCCCGCGAACGGTTCGTCCGGCATCGGACCTGGGACGTGTACCCGGGCAGCGAACGCAACGAGGAGTTCCGCCACCGGGTGGTGAACATCATCGAGGGCATCGTGACCGGCCACCCCGCCAGGCGGATCGTGGTGGCCTGCCACGGAGGCGTGATCAATGCCTACCTCGGTGAGATCCTCGGACTGTCGACGGCGATGTTCTTCCGCCCGGCTCACGCCTCCACCCACCGGGTACGCGCCCTCGGCGACGTCCGGGCCGTGCAGTCCATCAACGAGGTCCACCACCTCGTGGCGGACAGCGACCCGCTCGAGAGCTACTGAGCCGACAACCGGCCGGTCAGACCTGGCAATCGCCGCAGCGATAGCACGGCTTGCCCTCGTACTTCTCCACCACGACCGTGCCACGGCAGCGGCGACAGGGCTGGCCGTCGCGACCCCACACCTCGAGGTTGTCCTGGTACCCGCCCGCCTTGCCGGCGAGGTCGGTGAACCCGTTGGCAGCCGTGGTGGTCCCGCCTGCCTTCAACGCGTCGTGCAGAACCTCGGCCACCGCCCGGTACAGGCGACGCAGTTCCTGCGAGCCGAGCTTGTCGGCCCGACGGTCCGGGCGAAGCCCGGCCTGCCACAGGATCTCGTCGGCGTACAGACCACCGATGCTCTCGACCATCGCCGGCGAGGTGAGCAGCGTCCGCAGCGGGCCACCGTTGCCCACGAAGGCTCGGGCGAACACGACCCACGACACCGCCTGCTCGGCGAGATCGATGGCCCCGGTCGGGGGCAGCTTGGCGTCGAGTTCCGCCACGGTGAGCAGGTCGAGCTTGGGATCGCCGACCCCTGCAAGGACCCGCAGCGGGGTGCCCTGGGTGAAGGCGAACTCCATCCAGGTCGCCTCGTCGCCCTTGGCCCGCCGGATGGCGATGCCGTGGGACACCTCGAGCACCAGACGGTCACCGCTGTCGAGGTTCCACACCAGGTTGCCCCGTCGGCGCTTCACCGCGCTGACCTTGGCGCCATCGACTCGACCGAGGTCGGCGGCAGCGGCGCCCGCCATCAGGCGGTCGTCCTGGATGGTTATGGCCTTGAGCTTGCGGCCGCCAACCTCTCGTTCGGTCTCGCGGCGCAGGGTCTCGATCTCAGGTAGCTCGAGCATCGACGTCCGTTCTCTCTCCGCGATCGCGGACAAGCTGCGCCCAGGCATGCCGGGCGGCGGCCTGCTGCGCTTGTTTCTTCGATTTGCCGGTACCGGTACCCATGACGTCCTCACCGACGAGGACCTCGGCGACGAAGTCCTTGTCGTGGTCCGGACCACCATCGGTCATCACGTACCGCAGCGTGCTGCCGGAAGTTCGCGCCACCAGCTCCTGCAGCCGGGTCTTGTAGTCGTGGACATCACGGCCTTCGGCCGCCCGCACGATGCGGTCCTCGACCAGGCGCAGCACCACCGCCCGCGCCGCGTCCCAACCGGCATCCACGTACACCGCACCGATCACTGCTTCGACGGCATCCGCAAGGATCGACGGTTTGGCCCGGCCTCCGGTGCCCTCCTCGCCGCGTCCGAGCAGCAGGCAGGAGCCGAGGTTCAACTCAGCGGCGATCACGGCGAGACTCGCTGAGCTGACGACTGCGGCGCGCATCTTGGCCAGCGCGCCTTCGGGCAGATCCGGGTAGTGGCGGTAGGCGAAGTCGGTGACCGCAAGGCCGAGCACGGAGTCGCCGAGGAACTCCAGTCGCTCGTTGGACGGCCCGCTGTGCTCCGCACACCACGATCGGTGCCGGAATGCCTGCTCGAGGATCGACCGGTCGCCGAACCGGTGACCCAACCGGTCACCGAGAGCCTCGAGGTCCGTCGACGCAACCGCGCTCTCAGCCGATGCGTCCGACAACGTAGTCGACAGCGTCGCGCACGGTCTTGAGGTCCTCGAGGTCGTCGTCCTCGATCCGGAACCCCACGGTGCGCTCCGACAGCTCTTCTTCGATGGCCTCGACCAGCTCGATGAGCGCCAACGAATCGGCGTCGAGGTCGTCACGGAAGGACGCGCCCTCCTCGATGGCATCGGGTTCGATCTCCAGGATGTCGGCCAGGCGGTCGCGGATGATGGCGAACACCTCCGCCCGTGACACGGGTCCTTGGGTCAAGTGGGTCTCGGCAGGCACACACAGCTCCGTTTCTGGTCCGCTCGGCGACGCCGGACCGGATGGCCGCACGGGCCGACCGGAACGGCGCTGCTCGATCAGAGCCGGCTGATACTAATCGTCATCGCCCGCATCGCCGGGGCTCGCCCCGGCGGAGGACGCCATGTTCGTGAGGGCTCCGACCGCGTCGGCGAGGACCATCTCCTGCGCCAAGGTGACGGCATTGCACAGGGCTTGGGCCGAGGACGAACCGTGACTGATGATGCACACCCCTCGGACCCCGAGCAGCATTCCGCCCCCGGCGTTCTCGGGGTCGAGCTCGGCGTGGAGCCGACGGGCGGCCGCCAGCACCAGCTCATCGCCGTCGGCCAGCAGTTCCATGGTCTTCACCATGCCGATCAGCGCACCCTCGAGCGACTTGAGCGCCACGTTGCCGGTGAAGCCGTCGGCCACCGCCACGTCGACATCGGTCGACATCAGGTCGCGGCCCTCGACATTGCCGATGAACCGGGCCCCCGGCGCCGACAGCCATGCGTCGTCGGCGGTCATCAGCCGCTGGGTCTCCTTCACGAGCTGGTTACCCTTCGCCGATTCCTCGCCGATGGACAACAGCCCGATGCGGGGCACGGCGGTGCCGAAGCGCAGCCGGGAGTACACCGCACCCATCTGGCCGAACTGCACCAGCCAGTCGGGCTGGCAGTCGGCATTGGCACCGGCGTCGAGCAACACCGTCGGCACACCACCGGGGGTGGCGATCGGGATGGCGATCGCCGGCCGGGAGACCCCCCGGATACGACCCATCCGGAGCAACGCCGCGGCCATGGCGGCGCCGGTGTTGCCCGCGCTGACCATTGCCGAGGCCCTGCCGTCGCGCACCGCCTCGGCGCAGCGGACCATGGAGGAGTCCTTCAGGCGCCGCACGGACGAACCTGGGTCGGCGTCCATGGCGATGACCTCACTGGCGGCCACCACCGGGACGTCGCCGGTGTCCCCGAGTTCGTCGGGCCGGCCGACCAGGACCACCGGTACGCCTTCGGCGAGCGCCAGGCGAGCGCCGGCCACGATGGCTCCGGGCGCGTCGTCACCCCCCATCGCATCGATGGCGATGGGGAGATGCCCGACACGCGCCGACAGCTCCGCTATCGCGGGGCTGAGCTCGGCGAAGGTCTGGACGGTGCCGGTGCTCACCGGTTCGGGCCGCAGCTGGTCAGCGGATCGACGATCAGCTGATCTCGATGGCCTGACGGCCGCCGTACCAGCCACAGGCGCGACACACGACGTGCGGCGTCTTGGCGGATCCACAGCGCGGGCACACGCTGCGGGCCGGCAGGCCGAGCTTCCACGCCGCAGCGCGACGGCTGCGGGTCTTGGCCTTGGAGGTTTTTCTCTTTGGGACGGGCATGACGTCGATCCTCGTACGCGGTCAGCGGGCCCGATCGGGCGGGCACGAGCGCTCGATCATAGCCCGGTCGGGACGCCGTGGCGATCTCGAATCGTCAGCGGTCGAGTTGGAGTTGGTCGAGAGCCGCCCAGCGGGGGTCGCGCGGCGGCTCGTTCCGGTCGGGTTGCGCCTCGGTCTCGCGGCCGACCTCGGGGTCGGCCGCCTCGCCTTCGGGCACCTCGGCCATGGCCGGGAACCGCTCCGGGGCGGGGCCCGGGCAATCGGCGCGGCACAACGGTGCCAGGGGCAACGACAGCAGCACGGCGTCGCGCACGAGCGGCACGACATCGATGTGCTCGGAGACCAGCGGATAAGTCTCACCCTCGGTCGGGCGGGGCTCGAAGATCTCCCGGATGGTTGCCTCGACCGGCTGATCGAACGGCTCGAGGCAGCGCCGACAGTTGCACGACGCCACAGCTCGGACCGTGCCGGTGGCGACCACGGCGGTGCCTGTGGCCTCGAGCACGAGGTCGATCACGATCTCGGAGTCGGCCGGCACCGCCGCATCACCGACCCGCAACTCGTCGAGCCATGCCGAACGTTGCAGCGGGTGCTGCACCCCGGCCCGGCGCAGGACCTGCGCCACGCTGATGAGAATGGACTCTCGCTGCCCGGTCACGATGACGGCTCCGTGGAGGTAGGGCGACGCCGGATGGTCGACCGCGTCGCGCCGGCGAGGACGACGATCAGGCCTGGTCCTGGTCGAAGAACCCGGCGGGCTCGTCGCCCAGGGCGTTCTTGCGTGGGTCGTCGCCGTCATCGGCGAACGGGTCGGTGGCCCGGCTCGAGCTGAGCTGCAGCTTCTCCCGGCCCTGGGCCACCAGCTTCATGGTGCGCTCGAGCACGATCTCGAAGCTCCCGAGCTTCTTGTCGCAGTAGTCCTCGCACTCGAGGCGCATCCGCCGGGCGTCGCCCTCTGCTGCGTCGATCAGGGCGCGGGCACGCGACTCGGCAGCACGTACGACCTCGGTGCGCTGCACCATCTGCTCGGCACGCGCCCGGGCCCGGGCGACCAGTTCCTCGCCATCGGCGCGGGCCTTGGCGAGGAACTCGGTGCGTTCCTTCAGCAACCAGCGCGACTCGCGCAGCTCATCGGGGAAATGGTCGAGGGCCTGGTCGAGCAGGAGCAGGATCTCCTCCCGGTTGATCATCGCCGAGGTGGACAGCGGAACCGGGCGGGCGGCCTCGATGAGATCGCGAACCCGATGCAACAACTGCTCGGTCTCGGTCCGCGGCGGCTCGCCGATGTCGCCGAGCGGGTCCTCGTCGCGGTAGTGCTCGAAGTCGTTGTCGGTCACGTCGATCCACGTCCAGGGTCAGCCGGCGTTCCGAACGCCTCCGCCAAGGCTTGGGCCACCGGCAGCGGCACCATCGAGGCCACACTACCCCCGAGGCGGGCGATCTCCCGGATGAGGCTGGACGCCAGATGACCATGCTCGGGAGCGGTCGGGACGAACAGGGTGGGGATGTTGGCCATGGCCTGGTTCATGTGGGCCATCTGGACCTCGGACTCGAAGTCCACCAAGCCGCGCAGGCCCTTGACGATGGCATCCGCACCGACCGCAGAGGCCAGTTCCACGACCAGACCCGATCCGACTGCCGTCTCGACGTTGGGCAGATGCGACACCGACTGCTCGATCAACCGGCGGCGTTGTTCGAGGCTGAAGGGGTCGGGCGCCTTGTTCGGGTTGCCCACGGCGGCGACGACCACGCGGTCGAAGGTGGCAGCCACGATCTCGATGATGCGGACATGGCCGTGATGAATGGGGTTGAAACTGCCCGGGACCAAAGCGGTCGCCACGGTGCTCACTCCTGTTCGGCGGAAACGGCTGCGGCAGGACCTCCCCGCCGAGCGAGGACGACCACCGTAGACCCGTACCGCTTGCTGCGGACGATTTCCCAGCCGTCGGGCAGGGCCACCTCACGGTCGCTCTCGAGCACGGCCCAGTCCGCCGGCAGCCCGACGAGCAGGTCGTGCCAGCCGTCGAACCGGTACGGCGGATCGCAGAAGGCCACGTCGAAGCGGTCCTCGCCCGACCACGGAGCCGTCGCATCGCCACCCCGCACGGTGGCCCGACCCTGGAAGCCGGTGGCCCGCAGGTTCTCGGCGATCACCCGTCGGGACGCTGCGTCGTGGTCGACGAAGACAGCCTCGGCAGCCCCGCGTGACAACGCCTCCACCCCCAACGCCCCCGAGCCGGCGAACAGGTCGACCACCCGTGCCCCGTGCAGGTCGAACTGGCTGCCGAGCGCGTTGAAGATCGCCTCACGGACGCGGTCGGTCGTGGGACGGGTTGCCGAACCCTTGGGGGCACGTAACGGCCGACCACGGGCCTCGCCGGCGATGACACGCATTGCCGGAACGGTACAGGCCGATCGGGGACCTCGGTTCGACTGCGGCAGGAGCGTCCCGGCGTGGCAGTAGCGTCCCGGCGTGGCCATTCCGAGCGTCATCACCTGTATCGACTGCGGTGGACCGTGCACCCTGCTGTCCCTCGAGCCGGAATCGGGGTGGCACGCCGGCGACAACCTGGTCTACCGGTGTCGCGACTGTCACGACCGCTGGGACATCGAGGTCCACGAGGACGACCTGGCCTGACCACGACGGGCAGCGGCGGGCAGCGGCGGGGCCCGAGCAACCCGCCACCGGGTCGGTGCGTCAGCTCTTGAGCAGGAAATCGGTGTCGGCCTCGCCGAGCACCGTGCGGACCTCGTCGTCGAGCAACGGGTGGGCCTGCAGCGTTCCCCGGTCGTCGACCAGCTCGAGGGCCACCTGACGAGCCACGGCGACCAGCTCGCGGTCCCGGCGCAGCGAAGCCAGCTTCAGGTCGTTGCGGCCCTTCTGGCGTTCGCCCATCAGCGTGCCCTCGCCACGAAGGTCGAGATCGACCTCGGCGAGCTCGAACCCGTCGGTGCTTCGCACCAGAGCGGTCAGACGCTCCCCCGCTACCGCCTGGGCCCCCTCGGGGTCCTCGAGGTGGGCCACCAGGAAGCAGGTGCTGCGATGGCGTCCACGCCCGACCCGACCCCGCAGCTGGTGCAACTGGGCGATCCCGAAGCGATCTGCGTCGAGGATCACCATCACCGTGGCGTTGGGGACGTCGACCCCGACCTCGATGACCGTGGTGGCCACCAACACATCGAGCTCACCCCGCCGGAACGCTTCCATGACCGCGTCCTTCTCGGAGGAAGCGAGCCGGCCGTGCAGCAACCCGAGCCGCAACCCTGCCAGCTCCTCCTCGCCGAGACGGGCGAAGGTGGCCTCGGCAGAGGAAACCTCGAGCTTGTCGCTGTCCTCGACCAGCGGGGTCACCACATAGGCCTGGCGCCCCTCGGCGACCTGGTCGCGCACGGTGGCCCACGCCTCGGCCTCCTCGACGACGTCACGCGCCCAGACGGTGTCGATCGGGGTCCGGCCCGGGGGCAGCTCGTCGAGGACCGAGACATCGAGATCGCCGTACACCGTCATGGCCGCAGTCCGCGGGATCGGCGTCGCCGTCATGACCAACACGTCGGGTACGACCCCGTCCCGGTTGCGGTCCCGCAGCGCTGCGCGTTGCTCGACGCCGAAGCGATGCTGCTCGTCGATGACCACCGCCCCGAGGCGGGCGAACTCAACGCCCTCCTGGATGAGCGCGTGGGTCCCCACCAGCAGATCGACCCCACCTTCGGCCAACGCCCCCAGGATCCGACGCCGCTCGGCGCTACCGGTGCGATGGGTCAACAGCTCCACCCTCAGCGGTCGTTCGCCGAGCAGCGAGGCCGGATCGGGCACCGTCAGCTCGGCCACCAGCCGCCGCACGCCCACACCGTGCTGCTCGGCAAGAACCTCGGTCGGAGCCATCAAGGCACCCTGGTGACCGCCCTGCACCGCCATGACCAGGGTTGCGACGGCGACCAGGGTCTTTCCTGCCCCGACGTCGCCCTGCAGCAGACGGTGCATCGGCAACGGCCGGGCCAGGTCGACCGCGATCTCCTCGATGACCCGCTGTTGCGCCCCGGTGAGCGGGAACGGCAGGCCGCCCAGGAAGGCCTCGAGCAGCGGCCCGCTGGTCTGGTGGGCGATGCCCTGGGCGGCATGCTCGAGCTGGCGTTTCCGCTGGACCAGCGCGAGTTGGACCCGCAGCAGCTCGTCGAAGGCAAGTCGCCGACGGGCCAACTGCATCGCCGCCATGGATTCGGGGGCGTGGATCGCCCGCAACGCCTCGCCACGTCCGGCGAGCTCGAGGCGCTGGCGTATCTGTGCCGGCAACGGGTCTGCGAAGCCGCGCCGACTTTCCGCCCGGCGTAGAGCCTCCTCGACGAGGTCCCCGATCTCCCACGTCGACAGCCCCGCCTTGTCCGACTGCGGGTAGATGGGGACGATGCGGCCGGTGCGGTCACCGATCAGATCGACGATCGGCGAGGTCATCTGCCGGGCGCCGCGGAACACGTCGAGTTTGCCGTAGACCACCACCAGCGAACCCGGGGGTAGTTGGCGCTCGCGCCACGCCTGGCCGAAGAAGGTCACACCGAGCGAGGTACCCCGCCCGTCGACACAGCGCACCGTGGTCATCGCCTGACCGCGCTTGGTACGACGCGTGGTGACCTGTTCGACCTTGACCACCACGGTGGCCTGCTCCCCCGGCTGCAACTCCGAGACCAGCGCTTCCCGGGTCCGGTCGACGTAACGGCGGGGGTAATGGGTGATGAGGTCGAGGACCGATTCGATACCGAGCTGCGCCAAGGCATCGGTCTTCTTCGGGCCGACACCCCGCAGCACGCCGGCGGGCATCGCCGCGAAGTCACGCAGCGTGAGAGGCTCTTGGTCCCTGCCCGCGGTGTCGGGCGCCGACGTCATCGGGACGGAGATTAGCGGGCGGCGCCGAGCGGGGGGGTAGCCTGCCGAGCGTGCAAGGGGTGATCAAGTCCTACGACCCGGGAACGAAGACCGGCAGCTTGCTGCGCGACACCGATCTCGCAGAGATCGAACTCGGCGCAGAGGCACTCACCGGCTCGATCCTGCGGATGGTGCGCCAGGGCCAACGGGTCGTGTTCGACCTCGACGAGCACGGCCGCGCCGTGCGGCTGCGACTGGGGTCCGAGGTCGACATGCAGACCCCGGGGCCGGTCGAGCGGCTCACGGACTGACCGCACCCGACCACGCACAGGATGCGGGCGGACGTCGTCCCGTGGACGGGAAGAATGGCTCCTGGCGGAACCTGCGGCCTTGATGAGAAGGTCGCACACGGGCCGGAGATCCGGCTCGGTTCGGCCCCCTGCCATCTGGGGGGCTGATGCTAGATTGCCTCAATATCTACGGAGTCGAACCCTGACGCCGTGGAGGGGTACGCGGCTCGCTCGCTTGCCGCGGCACCCGGGAACGAAGACTCGAGTCACGACAACGACGTCGGAAGAGGGGTTATGCCGCCCACCAAGAACGCCAAGCTCATCGAGTGGGTCGACCACTGGGCCGGGATCCTGCAGCCCGCTGCCATCGAGTGGTGCGACGGATCCGACGCGGAGTACGACCGGCTGACGCAGCTCCTGGTCGACGGCGGCACCTTCGAGCGGCTCTCCGACGCCCGCCGTCCGAACAGCTACCTGGCCCTCTCCGACCCGAGCGACGTCGCCCGGGTCGAGGATCGCACGTTCATCTGCTCCGAGCGAGAGATCGACGCCGGCCCCACCAACAACTGGCGCGAGCCCGCAGAGATGCGTGCCGAGATGACCCGGCTGTTCACCGGCTCGATGAAGGGCCGCACCATGTACGTGGTCCCCTTCTCGATGGGTCCCCTCGGCTCGCCGATCGCGCACATCGGTGTGCAGTTGTCGGACTCCGCCTATGTGGCGGTGAACATGCGCATCATGACCCGCATGGGCCAGGGCGCCCTCGACGTGCTCGGCTCCGACGGCGAGTTCGTGCCCTGCGTCCACTCCGTGGGCATGCCACTCGCCGAAGGCCAGGCCGACGTGCCGTGGCCCTGCGACGCCGACACGAAGTACATCACCCACTTCCCGGAGACCCGCGAGATCTGGAGCTACGGCTCCGGGTACGGCGGCAACGCCCTGCTCGGCAAGAAGTGCTTCGCCCTGCGCATCGCCTCGACCATGGCGCGTGACAACGGCTGGCTCGCCGAGCACATGCTGATCCTGGGCATCACGCCTCCGGGCGGCGAGAAGCGCTACGTCGCTGCGGCGTTCCCGTCGGCCTGCGGCAAGACCAACATGGCCATGATGATCCCCACCCTGCCGGGCTGGAAGGTCGAGACCATCGGCGACGACATCGCCTGGATGAAGTTCGGCCCCGACGGACGCCTCTACGCCATCAACCCCGAAGCCGGGTTCTTCGGCGTGGCCCCGGGCACCTCGCTCGACACCAACCCGAACGCCATGGTCGCCGTGGGCAAGAACACCATCTTCACCAATGTCGCCCGCACCGACGACGGCGACATCTGGTGGGAAGGCATGGGCGTCGCCGCCCCCGATCACCTCAAGGACTGGCGGGGTCAGGACTGGTCGCCGGCCTCGGAGGCCCCGGCCGCCCACCCGAACGCCCGGTTCACCGCACCCGCCGCCCAGAACCCGTCCTGCGCCCCGGAATGGGAGGACCCTGCCGGCGTGCCGATCTCGGCCATCCTCTTCGGCGGCCGCCGGGCCAGCAACGTCCCGCTGGTCACCGAGGCCCGCGACTGGCGCCACGGAGTATTCCTGGGCTCGATCATGTCCTCGGAGAAGACCGCCGCAGCGTTCGGGAAGGTCGGCGAGGTCCGTTTCGACCCCTTCGCCATGTTGCCGTTCTGCGGGTACAACATGGGCGACTACTTCGAGCACTGGCTCGAGGTCGGCGCCGGGGCCGACCAGGCCAAGCTGCCACGGATGTACTGGGTGAACTGGTTCCGCAAGGATGCCGACGGTCATTTCATGTGGCCGGGCTACGGCGACAACAGCCGGGTGCTCAAGTGGATCCTCGGCCGCCTCGACAGCACCGCTGCTGCGCAGGAGACCCCGATCGGCAATGTGCCGACCCCCGAGTCGCTCGACGTGAGCGGCCTGCAGTTGTCCGCCGATGCCCTGGCCGAGCTCACCACCGTCGACAGCGAGGCGTGGCGGGAGGAGCTGCCGCTCTACGAGCAGCACTACGCCTTCATCGGCGCCCAGCTCCCCGAGTCGCTGCGCGAGGAACTGCGGCAGCTCGAGAAGCGTCTCGCGGGCTGATCCCTGCTTCGCGTCGATCGATCCGACTGCGGCCCGTCTCCCTCCGGGGAGGCGGGCCGGTCCCGTTTTCGGCTCGGTCCACCGGCGCCGCCACCCGGGAATACCCACACCTTCACACCACGTTAGAAAACTTGAGTGTCAAACACTCATTTTATCTTACTCATCCAAGACACAGGAGACCTTGTCCATGCTGCGCTTCGATCCCTTTCGTGAGTTCGACCGCATCGTGAGCGGCGCTTTCGACGCCGGCTCCATGAGCGTGCCGCTCGACGTGGTGCGTTCGGCCGATGCGGTGCAGGTCCACGTCGATCTCCCCGGGGTCGACCCCGACTCCATCGACCTCTCCGTGGTGCGCAACCAACTGACCCTCAAGGCCACGCGGCGCACCGACCTTGCCGAGGGCGAACGGCTGGTCGTGCGCGAACGCCCCTCGGGCGACTTCACCCGCACCCTGGTGCTCTCCGAAGGGCTCGACGGCAGCCGGATCAACGCCCGTTACGAGCACGGTGTGCTCACCGTGACCATCCCCGTCGCCGAGATCGCCCAGTCCCGACGGATCCAAATCGGCGTCGCAGGCCCCGGCATCGAGCGTCCGACCGACCGCGACTCCGCTGACCGGTCCGACGCGGCGGCCGAACCGGTCGGCGCCGTCTGAACCGGGCGGATCCGACCGGAGCCGTCCCAACCGAGCCGTCCCAACCGAGCCCGGACGACCGGGACGGCTCGGGCGACGGCACCAGGTCAACCCGTCCGACCACGGGACGGGCCGGGACCCCTTCGGGGGTCCGGGCTCGTTGCCGTTGCCTGAACCATCCCCGCGCGTGCGTCACCTACTCGGCGTTAGAGTGGATCGGAACTCGGGTCCTCCCTCACCGGGTTCCGGTAAGGAGCCACCCGTGTCTCTCGACAACCTCCGCGTCGGCCTGGCCTTCGACGACGTGCTGCTGGTGCCCCGGCGCAGTCAGATCCGCAGCCGACAGGACGTCTCCATGCAGACGAAACTGTCCCGCCGTGTCACCCTCGATCTGCCGATCGTGGCCGCCAACATGGACACGGTCTGCGAGGTCGACATGGCCATCGCCGTCGCCCGCGTCGGCGGTATCGGCATGATCCACCGGTTCCTGCCGATCAGCAGCCAGGCTGCGATGGTGGCCCAGGTCAAGGGACTGGGCCTCCAGGTCGGTGCCGCGGTCGGGACCAACGAGGACTCCATCGACCGGGCCCGGGCCCTGGTCGAGGCCGGTGTCGACGCCTTGGTCCTCGACATCGCCCACGGCCATGCCGAGCACGCGCTCGAGGAGACCCGCGAGCTCGCTCGCACCTTCGGCCGCGACGTCGACATCATCGCCGGCAACGTGGCAACCCGACGCGGCGCCGAGGATCTCATCGAGGCAGGCGCCGACGCGGTCAAGGTCGGGGTCGGCCCTGGCGGCGTGTGCACCACCCGCCTGGTGGCCGGGGTCGGCGTCCCCCAGCTCACCGCCATCAACGACTGTGCCGGCCTGGGGATCCCGATCATCGCCGACGGTGGTATCCGCCGTTCGGGTGACATCGCCAAGGCCCTCGCAGCCGGCGCCTCCACCGTCATGATCGGCTCGATGTTCGCCGGTACCGACGAGAGCCCTGGCGAACTCGAGCAGTCTGATCGCGGGCTGGTCAAGACCATCCGGGGCATGGCCAGCTTCGAGGCTGTGCAGGCCCGGGCGGAGCGGGCCGGGGAGTCGATCGACGCCGAGTACTTCGAGCAGCGGGCCCCTGAAGGGGTGTCCGGCTCGGTGCCCTACCGCGGCAAGGTCGGCAAGCTGATCGGAACACTCATGGGTGGTGTGCGCTCGGCGATGAGCTACTGCGACGCCGGGACCGTCGAGGAGCTGTGGACCAAGGCCGAGTTCATCCGGGTGACCTCGGCCGGCCTGCACGAGAGCCATCCCCACGCAACGCTGTGACCGCCTCGCGCTGAGCCCCCAGGGCCCGCTCAGTGCGCGAGCACCATGGCCCGGATGCCCAAACCCATGAGGAACAGACCGCCGAAGCCGTACAGCAGGTACCGGTAGGGCTCGAGCTGCGCCCGGTAGGCATAGAGAATCGCCACCGTCATCAGGGCCACGAACCCGTAGAAGATGTGCATCGACGGGGCCTGGACCCCCTGCACGCCGACCATCGTCGCCCCGAGGGTGACCTGGACCGAGATGGCCAACTCGACGGTGATCACGAACCACCACAGGGCCCGGACCCGCAACGCCGGCACCCAGTTGGCTGCCAGCGCCCACGCTCCTGCCAGGCCGTTTCCGACCACGACGACCCAGGCCCAGGCTGCATGCACGTCGAGGAGGGTCACCGCCGCCCGATGGTAGCGGCGGGGACCCTGCGCAGCGACGACCGGTGCCGGCGCGGCGTGACCTCGTCGTGAATGCCGAGGCCTGTCATGATCGGGAAGTGGCAACCAACCACGCCATCGTGGCCTTGTTCGATCTCGACGGCACCCTCATCAGGGTCGGTGACCCTGTTCACCATGCGGCGTTCGAGCACGCCACCCAGGTGGTCTTCGGCGCCGAGATCGCCATCACCAGCCTCGATCTCGCCGGCGCCGTCGACCGTCACCTCTACGACCAGGTCGCAGCCCGTCTCGGTACCCCAGCGGCCGCGGCCGACGCCCGATTCCCCGAATGGTCGGCGATCGTGGGCCGGTACTACGAGCTCCGGGTCGCGCCGCAGGACCGGGCCGACTGGCTGCTGCCCGGCGCCACCGAGGTGCTGCGCCGCCTGCAGGCCGCCGGGGTCGCTCTGGCTATCGCCACCGGCTCGATCCGCTCCGTGGCCGAACGCAAGCTGCTCGGCGCCGGGTTGCACCAGTACTTCCCCGCCGGCGCGTTCGGCGACGAGGTCCCCGACCGGGCCGGTCTGGTCCAACGGGCCCTCGCCGAAGCCGCCGCCCGTTACGGTCGACGGTTCCTGGCCGCCGATGCGGTGGTGATCGGCGACACCCCGGCCGACATCCGCGCCGCCCGCCACAGCGGCACCCGGGTGGTCACGGTGGCCACCGGCCGCTTCGGCACCGATGAACTCGACGACCACGGCCCCGACGCCGCATTCGAGGACCTCACCAACACCGACGCCGTGGTGCGCGCCATCCGAGGCGTCACCGGCCGCCCGGACTGAGCGCCGGCAGCGGCCCGCTCAGCCCGCCGATTCGAGCAGCGACACGACATCCGCTTCGCCGATCGGGCGGGGGTTCGAGCGGAACGACGGATGCTGCTGCACCAGACGCGCCACCGCCGCAAGGTCCTCCGGCTGCGCGCCGAGCGCCGTCAGGCTGGTGGGCAGCCCACAGCGGTCGCGTAGTTCGTCGACGGCCTCGGCGAGGTCCGATCGGCCGAGCAGCGATGCCGCCTGCTCGCCGCGTTCACCGAGCACGTCCTGGTTGAACCGCAGCACCGGGCCACGCACCAACGCCTCCGCCACGCCGTGGTCGATCCCGCAGCGACCCCCGAGCAGCAACGCCAGCGCCGATGTCAGGTCGGAACGGCTGTTGGCCGCACCCCGCGCCGCCAATACCGCGGCCTCGAGCGCCGAGGGCAGAGCGCCGGGTTCCTCGACCAGGATGCTCAGGGCGCCGTAGAGGCGCCCCAACGCCGACAGGCCGAGTGCCGCCGCTTCCGGTCCACCCGGCGCGAGCACGGCCGACAGCGCATGACCGAGAGCGGTCATCCCCGACGCCACCAGGGCTGCGGGCGGGGTGAGGGCGACGAGGTTGGTGTCGTAGATCGCCCAGCGCGGCACCAGGGTCGGGCTGGTGGCCTCCTGCTTGTGCCGTGACGCCGGATCGGTCATGGCAAACACCGGCCTCGCCTCCGCCCCGGCCAGGGTGGTGGGCACGACGATGTGGGTCAGCAGCGGGCGGTCGGCGAAGGTCATCCCCGGCGTACCGGCCTCCTGCTCGAGGAAGAACAGCACGGCCTTGCCCAGATCGATCACCGATCCCCCACCGATGGAGACGACGGTGTCGACGTTCTCGGCGCGGGCCAGCTGCACGGCGGCGCGCACCGTCGGTACCGGCACGTGTGGCCGGGCGTCACGGAACACGGCGACCACCGAGCGGCCGAGCCCGGCGATGATGCGATCGGCGGGAACCGACGGCGAGGTCAGCACCAGCGTGCGGCGGCTACCGGCGTCCTTGAGCACCGGACGCAGCCGGTCGGACGTCCCGGCCCCGAAACGCAGCTGCTGCGGATACGCGGTATGGGTCCAGTTCACCGCTCGGAGCTCATTTCACCGCTCCGCCGGCCCGACGGGCGGCGATGTCAGCCTCGCTGAAGCCGAACGCCGCGAGCACCTCGTCGGTGTGCTGTCCCGGCCAGGCGGGCGGACCCTGGACCGCCGGCGCGGTACGGGAGAACCGCGGGGCCGGCGCCGGCTGGGTGATACCGGCCACGTCGATGTAGGTCGAGCGGTGCACGTTGTGGGGATGGGAGGCCGCTTCCTGCATGGTCAGCACCGGCGCGAAGCACACATCGGACCCTTCCATGATCGCGCACCACTCGGCCCGGGTCTTCGAGCGCATGACCGCAGCCACCCGCTCCTTCATCGCCGGCCACTGGGCCTGGTCGAGCTGCGCCGGCAGATCGGCCTGCTCGCCGAGGCCCGACAGCTGCAACAGCTCGGCGTAGAACTGCGGCTCGATCGAGCCGAGGCTCACGTACTCGCCGTCGGCCGTCTCGTACACGTCGTAGAAGTGCGAGCCGGTGTCGAGCAGGTTCTCTCCCCGGCGCTGGGTGAACGCCCCGGAGCTGAACATGCCCGCGAACATCGACATGAGGATGGCGGACCCGTCGACCATGGCTGCGTCGACCACCTGACCCCGACCGGACAGCTTGGCCTCGACCAGCCCGCAGGCGATGCCGAAGGCCAGCAGCATGCCGCCGCCACCGAAGTCGCCCACCAGGTTCAACGGGGGCACCGGGGCCTCACCGGCCCGACCGATGTGGGCCAGGGCGCCGGCGAGCGCGATGTAGTTGATGTCGTGCCCGGCCATCTGGGCGTACGGCCCTTCCTGACCCCAGCCGGTCATCCGGCCGTACACCAGGCGAGGGTTGCGGCCGAGACAGACCTCGGGGCCGAGGCCCAACCGCTCCATCACACCGGGCCGGAACCCCTCGATGAGCGCATCGGCACCCTCGATCAGGCGCAGCACCGTCTCCACCCCGTCGGGATGTTTGAGATCGACGGCGATCGACTGACGCCCTCGGGCCAGGATGTCCAACGAAGGCGAGTCCGGAGCCGCCGCCGGAACGTTCGCCGCTCGGTCGACCCGGATCACGGTGGCGCCCATATCGGCCAGCATCATCCCGCAGAACGGCCCCGGGCCGATTCCCTGCAACTCCACGACCTTGATACCGCTCAACGGGCCCATGGCGTCCATCCCTTCCAGCACGAAGCGTTTGCCGACCGAACGCTAGCCCGCACGGCCGCGACGGCCCCCGCCCGGCGAAACGAAGCCTCAGCTGCGGGCTGCGAGCGCGGTGACCTGTTCGATGAGCGGCGCCCAGAAGAACCGGGGCAGGTCGTGGCCCATCCCCTCGAGCTCGAGCAGCTGCGCTCCCGGTACCAGCTCCGCCGTGCGACGACCGCCCTCGGGCCGGATCAGCCGGTCGGCCGTGCCGTGCACGACCAGCGTCGGCACCTCGAGCGCCGACAGACCCGCCTCCCGGCTCGGCGAGGCCACCAAGGCCACCAACTGGCGCAGCGTGCCGTCGCGGCGGGGAGAGCGTTCGAACGCCCGGCGCGTCATCTCGACGATGAGCTCGTCGTCGAGATGATCGGGGCTACCCACCGCGCCAGCCCAACGACGGGCGGACGCGAGCGCGTCGTCGAGCGAGGGTCCGACCGGCTCGAGCAGCAACGCCAGCACGTCAGCCTCGGGCAGCAGGAGGTCACGCTCGCCGGTGGTGGACATCAGCGAGGTCAACGACTGGACCCGCGAGGGGTGTTCGATGGCGATGGTCTGGGCGATCATCCCGCCCAACGACGAGCCGAGCACATGAGCCCGGTCGATATCCAGCGCATCGAGCAGGCCGACGGCATCGGTTGCGAGGTCGGTCAGGCGATAGGGGGCCTCGACCGCCGCTCCCCCGAGGAACGCCGCAGCAGCGGCATGCAGATCGACCGGGTCGTCGAGGAACTGCGACAGCCCGGCGTCACGGTTGTCGAAACGGATGACCAGGAACCCCCGATCGGCCAGTCCCCAGCAGAACTCCTCGTGCCAGTTGATGGCCTGGCCCCCCAGGCCCGCCACCAGCAGCAGCGGCGCACCGTCGTCGTCGCCCACCGTGTCGAACCACAGCTTCATTCCGTTCGCGTCGACCGTGCCCGAAGCCATGGGCGCGCAGGATAGCCGTCTGCGGTCGCGGTCCCCCGGCGGGGCGACACCCTCCAGGCACGGCGAACCGCGAGACTGGCGTGGTGGACCACGTCACCGCCGCATCCCCACCGCCAGCCGTGCACCAGGCGGCCTGGGAGGAACTCGAACCCCGGGTCGCCTACCGCCTGGCGGCGCTACGGTCCGCAGTGTTCGTGGTCGAACAGCAGTGCTGGTACCTCGACCTCGACGGCCGCGACCTCGAGCCCGGGGCGCGCCAGCTGTGGATAGAAGCGCCGGGCCCATCGCGCTCGAGTGCATCCGCCCACGACCGGGAGCATGCCGGCCCCACCGACAGCCCGGGCAGTGCCGACGAGCCCGACGGCACGGTCATCGCCGCCCTGCGATTGTTGCCCGAGCTGGAGGGGTGGCGCATCGGCCGCGTCGTGACCGACCCGACCCGACGTGGCGAGGGACTCGCCACGCTGCTGCTCCAGACTGCGCTCGCTCGGCCCGGACCCTTCGTGCTCGACGCCCAGTCGCACCTCACCGGTTGGTACGAGGGTTTCGGGTTCCGGGTGGACGGCCCCGAGTTCATCGAGGACGGTATCCCCCACACGCCGATGCGCCGAACGTAGAGTTCGGGCAGGTCAGCCGTCCCGGACGCGGGGTGGCACAGGGCCCCGACCGAAGCCGGACGGTCATGCTCTTCCCTACCTTCACCTTCGCCGTGTTCTTCGCCGTGGTACTCACGGTCGGCTGGGCGCTGCACCGCAACCGGGCGGCGTGGAAGCTGTTCATGCTGGCCGCCAGCTACTTCTTCTACGGCTTCTGGGACTGGCGGTTCATCGGCCTCATCGTGCTGTCCACGGTCGTGAACCAGGGCTTCGCCACCGTCATCGACCGCAGCGAACGCGATCGTGCCCGCTCGGCGCTGCTGGTCGCGGGGGTGAGCTTCAACCTCGGCCTGCTGGGGTTCTTCAAGTACTACGGCTTCTTCGCCGAGTCGATGCGCGCCACCATGGGCCGCGTCGGCCTGCCCGCGCCCCCGATGCTGCAGATCGTCCTGCCCATCGCCATCTCGTTCTTCACCTTCCAGGCGCTGTCCTACATCATCGACGTGAAGCGGCGGGAGCTCACCCCGGCGCCGTTGATCGACTTCGCGCTGTACCTGTGCTTTTTCCCGCACCTCGTGGCCGGGCCCATCGTGCGGGCGTCGGAGTTCCTGCCGCAGCTGCAGGTTCGCCTCGACCCGCGCCGTATCGACCTGACCGGCGCGGCCACGCTCATCGGAGCCGGACTGTTCAAGAAGGTCGTGATCTCGAGTTACCTGGCGAACGCCGTCGTCGACCCGGTCTTCAACAACCCGGGCCGCCACAGCAGCCTCGAGCTGCTCGCCGGGGTCTACGGCTACGCCATCCAGATCTACGCCGACTTCTCGGGCTACACCGACATCGCCATCGGGATCGCTCTCCTGGTCGGTATCCGCTTCCCCCAGAACTTCAACCGGCCTTACAGCGCGGCCTCGATCCAGGACTTCTGGCGCCGCTGGCACATGACGCTGTCGAACTGGTTGCGCGACTACCTCTACATCCCGCTCGGCGGCAGCCGAGGTGGCCGGAACCGCCGCGACCGCAACCTCTTCCTCACCATGTTGCTCGGCGGCCTGTGGCACGGCGCGGCATGGACCTTCGTGATCTGGGGCGCCTACCAGGGTGCCGGGCTCGTCGTGGAACGACGGCTGGCCGAGAAGGCCTCGGGAGTCCAGGTGGCCCGACGGCGACGGCGGATCGCCGTGGTACCCGGCAGAAGGCCGGCGGACCCCGATGCCGCAGCCGCCGAGGTCGAGTACCCCTACGGCCTGCTCGACGAGCTGGACGCACCGGCGCCGGCGCGGTCGCGTTTCACCGAGCGCCAACAGCGTTGGATCGGCCGTTTCATCACGTTCAACTTCATCTGCGTCGGCTGGGTGTTCTTCCGGGCCGACTCGGTCGGCGACGCCCTGCACATCCTGTGGCGCATTCCCTTCGCCTGGGGCGCCGCACCCCTGGTGACCCCGCTGCTGGCCGCCACCATCGCCGCCTGCCTGGCGGTGCAGTTCATCCCCCGGGCCCTCACCCGCAACGTACTGGCCGGTCTGTCGCAGCTACCTGCCTGGGTCCACGGCGTGGCCTTCGGCGCCTTCCTGGTCCTCGTGGACCTCCTCGGCCCGACCGGCATCGCCCCGTTCATCTACTTCAGGTTCTGAGGGATCGTGGCCGAACCCCAGCCGCACGACCGCCGGCCAGGCCGTGACCGGCCCCACGCTGCCCGCTCCTCCCGCACGAGCCCGCGGGCGCGCACCCGCGAGGGGTTCCGCAAGCGTCGGCCCTTCCGCAGCGACCAAACCGTCGGCGCAGCTCTGCTGGCCCTGCTCGTCGCCTGTCTGCTCGGTTCGCAGTCGCTGGTCAACCTGGCGGCCCACCAGCCCTTCGGGGCCCAGCGCAGCGTGGCCCTGGCGCTGGCGAACGCGCTCGACCGGGTCGCCGACGGCCTGTCACTCGACCGCCCTGCGAAGTTCGTGGAACAGCTCACCGGGCGCGTGCCCGAGGACCGCGTCGATGTCGAGGCCCTGCTGCAGCAACAGGCCCTCGGCGTCACCGACGACACGACCGATCCGCTCGACATCAACCCGGCCACCGGGCTGCGCTACCTCAGTACCGCCGAGCCGTTGCGGGTGCTGCTCGCCGGCGACTCGATGATGAACGACCTCGGTCCGTCCCTCACCGAGCTGGCCCCGGTGACGTTGACCTCGATCGAGCTCGACTACCGGGTCTCGAGCGGCCTGTCACGGCCCGACTTCTTCGACTGGCCGTCGCATCTGGCCCAGGTCCTCGACGCCGAGCAGCCCGAAGCGGTGGTGCTGGTGTTCGGTCCGAACGACTTCCAGAACCTCGAGGTCGACGGCAAGATCCTCGAGGCCGGCAGCGCGCCGTGGCTGACCGAGTACCGCCGACGGGTGGGCGTGGTCATGGATCTGCTGCACCGGCCCGGCGTCACCGTGACCTGGGCGGCGCTGCCCGCCATGCGCGACCCCGAGTTCTCGGCCTCGATGGCCACGGTGTCCGGGGTCTACCGCAACGAGGCCGCCAGCCGGCCGTGGGTGCGCGTCGTCGAGTTGGGCAGCGCGCTCAACGGACCCGACGGCGGTTATGCGGCGACCTTGCCCGGCTCTGACGGGACGCCGGCAGCGCTTCGACAGGGCGACGGCATCCACCTGTCCCGGGCCGGCGCCGACCGGGCCGCGGTCGTCCTGTGGGACGACGTGTCCGAACGCTGGGCTGTTGCAGACGCAGCCGCCGAAGCCGCTGCCAACGGCTGACGCTCAGGCCAGTGCGACGGCCAGGCGCGCCACGGCCTGTGGGGTGCGGGTACCCCACCAGAACAGGTCCTGCCCGTCGAGCACCACCGACGGGGCGATCGACGCCAGCTCCCGGCCATGGCGAGCCTTGAAGGGGTAGGGCTCGGTGGGTAGCAGGATCAGGTCGGGCCGGGCCTCGGCCACCTCCTCGAGGGTGACCTCGGGGTAGCGGGCCGCACGGTCGGCGAAAAGTGGTTCGAACCCGATGTGGCGAAGCACCGAAGCGCCGTAGGTCCTCGCCGACAGCGTCATCCAGGGACGCCGCCAGATCGGCACGAACACCCGGCGCCGTACCGGACGGTCTGTAGGAGCCGGAAGGTCGCCGAGCGCGGTGGATGCGGCGTCGAGGCCCAGCGCCGCGGTCACCCCGGCGAGGGCAGGGGCGACGTCGTGCACGGTGTCGATCCGCACGCTGTGACAGCGCAGGCCGCGGGCAAGCAGCGCCTCGTAGTCCTCGAGTCGGTTCTCCTCCTCGCACACCAGCACCACGTCGGGTGCCAACTCGGCGATGGCGTCGAGGTCGGGATCCTTGGTCCCGCCGACGTGACGCAGCGCCGGTTGCTCGCAGAACCGGGTGCACGCCACCGGCGTCACCCCCCAGTGCAACACCGACTCGGTGAGCGACGGGACCAGCGATACCACGCGCACCGCGTCGGCCGCGGCACGACCGGGCATGCTCACCTCCGGCTCACATCCGGCCGAGGAGGTCGTTCTTCTTGGTCTCGAACTCCTCGTCGGAGATCAGGCCCCGGTCGCGCAGGTCGGCGAGCTGCGCGATCTGCTCGGGCACCGTGGCCGGACGACCACCGCCCTGGCCGAGCTTCTCGTGGCGGTCCATCTGCTCCTGGATGGTCTGCTGCACGTCCATCGGGCGGCGGACATCGTTGAAGGTGGTCACCCCGCGCTCGGAACCGGACTCGATGACCAGGTCGCCCGCACCGATCAACCGCTCGAAGACCGATTGCTGGAAGTCGACGGTGTTGATCTTCTCGAGCGGCATCTGCGTACCACGACGCGACACCATGCCCTGCTGGAAGATCACCCGCTCGCTGGTGACGATGAAGTCGGTGCGCACCCAACGCAGGTAGCGCTGCGCGAACAACGCCAGCGCCAGGACCAGAACCGCCAACGCCACCCACTGCAGCACCCCGATGCCGAGCACCAGTGACCCCACGCCGAGAGCTACCGCGATCAGCAGCGAACCGATGCCGTCCATGAGTGCCCACCAGTGCGGGTGCAACTCGAGGATGATCTGCTCGCCGGGATGCAACATCTTCTCGGGGAATGCCACCGCGCCAGCGTAGGCGACCCGGCGGTGCCATGGGTCGACGCAGGACGGCGGACACGATCGGCCCCGCCCGAGGCCGCGATCAGTCCCAGCCGAGCTGTTCGAGGCGGTCGTCCTCGATGCCGAAGTGATGGGCGATCTCGTGCACGACGGTGACCGCCACCTCCTCGATCAGCTCGTCGGTGTCGGCGCAGAAGTCGCAGCAGGCCAGCCGGTAGATCGTGATGCGGTCCGGCAGGACCAGGGCCCCGTAATCGTGGCGGTCGGTCAGCGGAATGCCCTCGTACAGGCCCAGCAGGTCGGGCTCGTCGGGATGACGGTCCTCGACGGTGACCACCACGTTGTCGATGAGCTCCGCCAGCTCGTCGGGCAACAGGTCGAGCGCCTCGCCCACCAGCCGTTCGAAGCGGGCCCGGGGAAGCGGGTCCATGCCGACACGCTAACGGCGAAGGGGCCCGACCCCACCCGCACCGCCGGCCGTTGCTCGGCGGGCGACATCGGCTCTGCCCACCCGTCGGGCCCGAGCCCGCTCCGTAGACTCGGGCCCGTGGTACCCACCCAGCTGCTCGCCGGCCTCGACCCTCAGCAGCTGCACGCCGTCACCACCGCCTCCCAACCGTTGGTGATCCGCGCCGGCGCCGGGTCGGGCAAGACCCGGGTACTCACCCGACGAGTCGCCTACCGGGCGGCCATCGACGACCTCGATCCCCGCCGGGCCCTGTGCGTCACCTTCACCCGCGAGGCCGCCGCCGAGCTGCGCAGCAGGCTACGACGCCTGGGGCTGCGTGACCTGCCGGCCGCCGGCACGTTCCACGCCATCGCGCTCGGCCAGCTCCGCACCCGCTGGCACGATCAGCGCCAGGCCGAGCCCACGTTGCTGACCGACCGGACCGCCCTGTTGCGCCGTATCGCCGGCCACCGCCTCGACCCGGCCACGCTCAGCCGGGTCGCCGCCGAGATCGACTGGGCCCGCACCCGTTCGATCCGGCCGGACCGCTACGGCGACGCCCGCCAACGACAACGCCGGCAGCCGGGCGTGGACGCCGAGCTGGTGGCGTCGCTCTTCACCGAGCTCGAGACGGCCAAGCGCAAGGCCAAGCTCATCGACTTCGACGACCTCCTCGAACGCTGCGCCGAGGCGTTCCGCACCGATCAAGGATTCGCCGACGCCCAGCGATGGCGGTTCCGTCACCTGTTCGTCGACGAGTTCCAGGACGTGAACCCGCTGCAGTTCCGGCTGTTGCAGGCCTGGCTGGGCGACGGCCGCGACCTGTGCGCCGTCGGCGATGCCAACCAGGCCATCTACGGCTGGAACGGCGCCGACCCGACCCTGTTCGGCAGGCTGACCGACCTGCTCGACGGCGGCGAGGTGGTGGATCTGACCACCAACCACCGCTCCAGTCCCGCGGTCGTCGCAGTGGCCGGGGCCGCGCTGGCTCCCGGCGCGGCGCCCCGACCGTCGCTGGCGCGGCCCGAGGCGCCAGCGCCCCGCATCCTGGCCTGCCGCGACGAGGACCACGAGCTCGCCACGATCGCCGGGCAGCTGCGGCGCTGGAACGACCGCGGCGTGCCGTGGCGCGAACAGGCCGTGCTGGTTCGGACCAATGCCCAGGTTCGGACCCTGGTCGAGGGCCTCGCACGCCACGCCATCCCCGCCGCCCGGGCCGGTAGCGCCGACCGGGCCCTGCTGCGGGCCCTCCCCCAGCCGACGGCCGGCACGACCTTCGAGCAGTTCCTCGAGGAGGTGAGCGACCCTGCGCTGGTCACCCTGGCCCAGGAGTACGCCGCTCTCGACCTGCGTCCGACGCCGGGCGGGTTCATCAGCTGGGCCGCCACGGCGAACGCCGACGAGGCCGTGTCCACCGATGCCGTGCGGGTCGGTACGTTCCACCGGGCCAAGGGGCGCGAGTGGCGAGCGGTGGTCGTCGCCGGCGTGGAGGACGGTTACGTACCGGCCTCCACCGTGCGCGCCGACGAGGAACGCCGGCTGTTCTACGTGGCGCTGAGCCGCGCCACCGAACTGCTCGTGTGCACCTGGGCAGCCGAACGGGTGGTGCGTGGCGCTGCAGGCGAGCGACGCCCGTCGCCGTACCTCGACGCCGTGGCCCGCGCCTGTACCGAGGCCCAGGCCGCCGACGAGGCCCGGCCGATGCCGCCGGACTTCGCCCGCAGCGCCGGCCTGAGCCGCACCGTTGCGGCCGCCGGTGAGAACTCCGTCCGAGCGACCGGGCCGGCGGGGCCCCGCGTGGCCACGACGTTGCTCGAGCGGCTCGGACGCGGGATCGAGCAACGCAACGCTGCGCTCCGGCGCTGGCGCGACGCCCAGGCCCGCCTCGCCGGCGTCCCGCCGCACCTCGTGCTCGGCGACGCAGCGCTTGCGGTGCTGGCCGAGGACCCGCCGGCAGACCTCGACGACCTCGCGGGACGCGCCGGCGTCGGCGCGTTGCGAGCCCGGCGGTTCGGGCCTGACCTGCTCCGGATACTGGGCAGTTGAGCCTCGGCCCGACGCCCGGCCCGGCGACGGTCCGATCAGCGACGGCGCAGGCTGCCGGGCGGCACCCGGCGCAGCGACCAGCAGATCAGAGGTCGAACTCGGCCATCAGCACCGTGTGGTCCGACGGCTTGGTCCCCTTGCGGGCGTTGCGGTCGATGAAGACGAAGCCGAGCCGGTCGGCGAGCACCCGGCTGGCCAGGATGTGGTCGATCCGCATGCCCATCCGCTTGTGGAACGAACCGGCCCGGTAGTCCCAGTAGGTGTAGAGGCCGTCGTCGGGGTGCCGGGCACGCAACACGTCGATCATGCCCCAGCCGAGCAACGCCTCGAAGGCGTCGCGTTCGGGACGGGAGACGTGGGTGGAGTCGTTGAACTGGCCCATGTCCCACACGTCGTCGTTGCCGGGGGCGATGTTGTAATCCCCGCAGAGCACGAGCGGCTGGTCGGGGGAACACTGCGCCTCGAGCACGCGGTGCAGTCGGGCGAGCCAGCCCAGCTTGTACTGGTAGTGCTCGTCGTCGAGCGAGCGCCCGTTCGGCACGTACATGCTGGCGACGCGCAGGCCACCGCACGTGGCCCACAGCAGACGGGCGTCACGGTCGGGCTCGGCACCGTCGGGGAAGCCGTTGACCACGTCGTCGATACCGACCCGGGACAGGATGGCTACGCCGTTCCACTGGCTGTAGCCGTGATGCACGCTCTCGTAGCCCAGCGCCGCGAAGGTGAGGGCCGGGAAGGCCTCGTCGGAGAGCTTGGTCTCCTGCAGGCAGAGCACGTCGGGCTGCATCTCCGTCAGCCATTCCTCGACCCGGGGCAGCCGGGCGTTCAACGAGTTGACGTTCCACGTGGCGACCCGCATAGGCCGCCGACCCTACCCGCGACGCCAACCCGTTCGGTGGCGTCGGGCGCGGCGGAGGTCCACGACGCCGAGCTGCGGACCCGCCGGTAGCCTCGCCGCCGTGGCTGACATGCGACCGGATTCCTCGATGGTGGGCCCCAACGCCTGGTTGATCGACGAGATGTACGAGCAGTACCTCCGCGATCCGCTCTCGGTGAACGAGTCGTGGCGGGACTTCTTCACCGATTACCGGGCCGAGGCCCCCCACCTCGCCCAGCCGGCGCAGCCGCACACCGAGGGGCCGACACCAGCACCGGCCGCAGGTGCCGCGGTGCCGGTGCCCGACGGCGCGCCGGCGTCGCTCGCCCCACCCGCAGCTGCGCCCGTCACCGCCGCATCCGCATCCGGCCCAGCCGCAGCTGCGCCGTCACCGGCAGCGGCCACCGAGGCCCGGCCGTTGCGCGGAGCTGCGGCGCGCATCGTGGCGAACATGACGGCCTCGCTCGAGGTCCCCACCGCCACCAGCTTCCGGGAGATCCCGGCCAAGCTGCTCGAGGTCAACCGCAGCATCATCAACGGTTACCTGGGCCGTACCAGGGGGGGCAAGGTCAGCTTCACCCACCTGATCGGCTACGCCGTGGTGCGGGCCATCGCCGATGCCGTGCCGGTGATGAACGCCACGTTCTCCGACGACGACGGGCCCCGTGTGCAACGCCACGACGGGGTGAACCTCGGCATCGCCGTCGACCTCGAGAACCCTGACGGCACGCGTTCGCTCATGGTCCCGGTCATCCGCCATGCCGACCAGCTCGACTTCCGGGAGTTCGTCGGCGCCTACGAGGACCTGATCCGCCGGGTCCGCTCCAAGAAGCTGACGGCCGACGATCTCGCCGGGGCCACCGTCAGCCTCACCAACCCCGGCACCCTCGGCACCGTCCAGTCGGTGCCCCGGCTGATGAAGGGCCAGGGCGTCATCGTCGGGGTCGGCCGCATCGACTACCCGGCCGCGTTCGAGGGTGCCGACCCCGAGGCGCTGGCCGAGCTGGGCATCTCCAAGGTCGTCACGGTCACCTCGACCTACGACCACCGCATCATCCAGGGCGCCGAGTCGGGGCTGTTCCTGCGCGAGGTGCACGACCGCCTGCTCGGCCTGCACGGCTTCTACCGCCTGTGCTTCGAGGCCGTCGGCGTCCCCTACCAGGCGGTCGACTGGCGACGTGACGTCAACCCGACCGAGCGCATGGAGGCCGCCGTCGAGAAGCAGACCAAGGTCGATGCGCTCATCAACATGTACCGGGTCCGCGGCCACCTGATCGCCGACCTCGACCCGCTGCGCCTCGACGAGATCAGGGTCCACACCGAGCTCGACCCGGAGAGCCACGGGCTGACGATCTGGGATCTCGACCGGCATTTCCTGTGCAGCGGGCTGGCGGGCCGACGTTCGATGACCCTGCGGGACATCCTCGGGGTGTTGCGCGACGCCTACTGCCGTCGCATCGGCATCGAGTACATGCACATCCAGGATCCGCAGGAGAAGCGGTGGATCCAGGAACAGGTCGAGGGCGCAGCGCTCGAGGCCGACCTCGACGAGCAGAAGCACATCCTGTCCCGGCTCAACGCGGCGGAGGCGCTCGAGAAGTTCCTGGCCACCAAGTACCTCGGCCAGAAGCGCTTCGGCATCGAGGGTGCCGAGTCGGCGATCCCCCTGCTCGACGCCGTCCTCGGTGACGCCGCCGACGCCGGCCTCGACAGCGTGATGCTGGGTATGGCCCACCGGGGCCGACTGAACGTGCTGGTGAACATCGTCGGCAAGAGCTACGGCCAGCTCTTCAGCGAGTTCGAGGACCACATCGCCCCCGACGCGGTGCAGGGATCGGGCGACGTGAAGTACCACCTGGGCCAGAGCGGCACCTTCGTGTCCCGACGGGGCAACCGCATCGAGGTACAGCTCGCCGCCAACCCCTCGCACCTCGAGACGGTGGACCCGGTCGTGGTGGGCATGGCACGCGCCCGGATGGACCAGATCGCCCCGCCGGCGGACGGTGGCGGCCGGCGGTTCCCGGTCCTGCCGGTGCTGGTGCACGGCGATGCCGCCTTCGCCGGCCAGGGCGTGGTCGCCGAGACCCTCAACCTGTCGAACATCCGCGGCTACCGGGTGGGCGGCACCGTGCACCTGGTGGTGAACAACCAGCTCGGCTTCACCACCAACCCCGAGGCGGCGCGCAGCTCCTACTACTGCACCGATGTGGCCAAGATGGTGCAGTCGCCGATCTTGCACGTCAACGGCGACGACCCCGAGGCCTGTGCCCGGGTGGCTCACCTGGCCTTCGCCTACCGCCAGCAGTTCAACAAGGACGTCGTGATCGACATGGTGTGCTACCGCCGCCACGGTCACAACGAGGGCGACGACCCCAGCTACACCCAGCCCGCCATGTACCGGCGCATCAACGAGCTGCGATCGGTCCGCAAGCTGTACACCGAGGCCCTCATCAAGCGCGGCGACCTCTCCCTCGACGAGGCCGAGGCGGCGTTGGAGGACTTCCAACGGCGGCTGCAGACCGCGCTCGACGAGACCCGCCAGAGCGCGCCGCCCAGCACCCGAGCGTTGGCCCCGAAGGTGATCGGGGTCCTGCCGCCGGTGCGCACCGGCGTCGAGCGCGGGGTGCTCGACCGGGTGTACCGAGCGCTGTCGAGCCTGCCCGACGGGTTCACCCTGCACCCCAAGCTGCAGACCCAATTCGCCGCCCGGGACAAGCTGTGGGAGGCGGGCGAGGTCGACTGGGCACTGGGTGAGGCGTTCGCCTTCGGGACGCTGCTCGCCGAGGGCACCTCGGTGCGGCTGGCCGGACAGGACTCCCGGCGTGGCACCTTCTCCCACCGCCACGCTGCGCTCATCGACTACCGCACCGACCACGATCACGTACCGCTCGGTACGGTCGCCGCCGAGTCCGGTTCGTCGCTGTGGCTGTACGACTCGCTGCTGTCGGAGTACGCAGCGCTGGGCTTCGAGTACGGCTACTCGGTGCTCAACAAGGACGTGCTCGTGGCCTGGGAGGCACAGTTCGGCGACTTCATGAACGGCGCCCAGATCGTGATCGACCAGTTCATGGTGGCCGCCGAGGACAAATGGGGTCAGACCTCCGGGCTGGTCATGCTGCTGCCACACGGCTACGAGGGCCAGGGCCCCGAGCACTCCTCGGCCCGCATCGAGCGGTTCATGACCCTCGCCGCCGAGGACAACATCCAGATCGCCAACTGCACCACCGCTGCCCAGTACTTCCATCTGCTGCGCCGCCAGATGGTCCGCGACATCCGCAAGCCGCTGATCGTGTTCACGCCCAAGTCGCTGCTGCGTGACCGCTTCTCCCGTTCCCCGGTGTCGGCCTTCGTCGAGGGGTCCTTCCAGGAGGTGCTCGACGACCCGGTTGCCGCCGGGACCCCCGAGGCGGTGCGCCGAGTGGTGCTCTGCAGCGGCAAGGTCGCCGCCGACGCCTTCAAGGAACGGGAACGCCGAGGTGGCCTGCCGGCGGTGGCCGTCGTGCGGGTCGAGCAGCTCTATCCGTGGCCTGCAGCCCAGGTCGCGGCCACCCTCGCCCGGTACGGCAACGCCCGGCAGCTGGTCTGGCTGCAGGAGGAGCCCGAGAACATGGGCCCCTGGAACGGCGTCAAGGGTCACCTGTTCCGTGCTCACGAAGCCAGCCACACCATCTCGCGGGTGTCGCGCGTCGAATCAGGCAGCCCCGCCAGCGGCAGCCACCAGATCCACGAGCAGGAACGCGAGCAGCTCTTCGAGGAGTGCTTCGCCGGGTTGTGAGCCGCAGGGCGATCGCCGGCGGTTCCGCTCAGCTCAGCGGGAAGCTGACCACCGACTGCAGCGCCGCAAGGGCCTCCGTGGGGTCGATGACCTTGATGGTGGTCATCCCCATGGCGGCGGCGGGCTTGAGGTTGATCCCGAGATCGTCGAGGTAGACGACCTCCTCGGGCGCCACGCCCATCGTCTCGCACGCCAACTGGTAGATGCGGGGGTCGGGCTTGCGCAGACCCACCTTCGACGACTCGATGATGTGGTCGAAATGGGCGTGGACGGCCTGGATCTCCGACTCGCGCTCGGGGTCGGCCATGAGCCCGCCGCCGGCGAAGTTGTTGGTCAGGCAGGCACAGACCAGGTTCTCCGAGCAACGCTGCACGGCCAGCGCCATGGCCGGCCGTACCCGGCCCATGAGACAGCCCAGCACCGCAGCGCCACTCACGGTGTGGCCCAGCGCCGCGGCCTCGGCCTCGAACAGCGGGGCGAACCCCTCGGGGTCCACGTCGTTGCGCTCGAGCTTGGCCCAGGCGTTGTCGAGGTGGTTGGTGGCGTTGATGGTGCGGATGAGGTCCTTGGGCAACCCGTTGGCCGCCTCGTAGGCGTTGAACGCCTCGAAGGGGCTGGAGGTCACGACACCACCGAAGTCGAACAGCGCGGCACGGATCACGGTCTGCCATCCTACGCCTGAGAGAGGCCCGCCCCGGCCCGCCCCGGGCCGGCGCTGACAGGCATCACCGGCTCGAGGCCCCGTTCGCCCGAACCATCCGGTCCTCTGCCCGAATCACCCGTTCCGGGTGACGTGGCGGGATGAGGAACCGTGTTCTGCTCGTCGACGTCGTCCGATCGAGGAGAGGTGGCAGTGTTCGGGCCGACCCGTCGGCGGTCAGTGGTCCCATGCCCCAGGTGACCACGACGATCAAAGAGGCCCCGGCATCGGTGCAGACCATGCCGCCGGTGACCACCAGCACCACCCTGCTGCAGAAGAAGTGACCGCCCTCGCGTGGACGGTCGGGTCTGGCCCGTCCGGCCACGCCGAGCCCGGCCGAGGGGCTGCCACCGGGCCTCGATGGCCGGTGCCGCTAGGCTCGCCCGCCTGTGAACAACGCCCAGTTCATCTTCACCATGCGTCGCGTCGGCCGGTTCTACCCACCCGACCGCGACGTGCTCAAGGACATCTCGCTGTCGTTCTACCCCGGCGCCAAGATCGGCGTGATCGGCCACAACGGCTCGGGTAAGTCGTCGCTGCTGCGCATCATGGCCGGCATCGACGACGGCTTCACCGGCGAGGCCCGTCTGTCGCCGGGCTTCACCGTCGGCTACCTGTCCCAGGAGCCCGAGCTCGACCCCACCAAGGACGTGCACGGCAACGTCATGGACGGGCTGGGCGCAGTGCGTGACCTGCTGGCCGCGTACGACGCGGTGATGGCCAAGTGGGCCGATCCCGACGCCGATTACGAGAAGATCGGGGCCGAGCAGGCCGAGCTCGAGGCCAAGATCGAGGCGGCCGGGGCGTGGGATCTGCCCCGCACCATCGAGATCGCCATGGACGCCCTGCGGCTGCCGCCGCCCGACGCCGAGGTGGCCACCCTCTCCGGCGGCGAGCGCCGCCGCGTCGCCCTGTGCCGGTTGCTGCTGTCCAAGCCCGACCTGCTGCTGCTCGACGAGCCCACCAACCACCTCGACGCCGAGTCGGTGGCCTGGCTCGAGCGCACCTTGCAGGACTACCCGGGCACCGTCGTCGCCGTCACCCACGACCGGTACTTCCTCGACAACGTGGCCCGCTGGATCCTCGAGCTCGACCACGGCCGGGGCATCCCCTTCGAGGGCAACTACAGCTCGTGGCTCGAGCAGAAGCAGGAACGGTTGCGCCGCGAGGAGAAGGGCAACGACAGCCGTCGCCGCACCCTCGAACGCGAGCTCGACTGGGTGCGCATGGCCCCCAAGGCCCGCCAGGCCAAGGGCAAGGCCCGTCTCGCCAACTACGACAAGCTGCTGGCCGAGGCCCAGGCCGCCGACCGCGGCAACGACCGCCTCGAGATCACCATCCCGTCGGGCGACCGGCTCGGCGACGTGGTGGTGGAGACCGAGCACCTCACCAAGGGGTACGGCGACCGGCTGCTGGTCGACGACCTGACCTTCTCGCTGCCGCCGGCCGGCATCGTCGGGGTCATCGGCGCCAACGGCGCCGGCAAGACCACGCTGTTCCGCATGATCACCGGCCAGGAACAGCCCGACGAAGGATCGTTGCGCATCGGCCAGACGGTGCAGTTGGCCTACGTCGACCAGTCGCGCGACACCCTCGACCCCGACCGAACCGTCTACCAGGAGATCACCGACGGGCAGGACACCCTGCTCATCGGCAACCGCGAGGTGAACGGACGCGCCTACTGCGGCAGCTTCAACTTCAAGGGCTCGGACCAGCAGAAGAAGGTCGGTGACCTCTCCGGTGGCGAGCGCAACCGGGTGCACCTGGCCAAGATCCTGCGCACCGGCGGCAACGTGCTGCTGCTCGACGAGCCGACCAACGACCTCGACGTCGACACGTTGCGGGCCCTCGAGGACGCCCTTGAGGCGTTCCCCGGCTGTGCGGTGGTCATCAGCCACGACCGGTGGTTCCTCGACCGCATCGCCACCCACGTGCTCGCCTTCGAGGGCGACTCGGTGGTGCGGTGGTTCGAGGGCAACTTCTCCGACTACGAGGCGTTCCGCCGCAAGGAGCTCGGCGCCGACGCTGCGCAGCCCCACCGCATCAAGTACAAGCCACTCGTCCGGGGCTGACCGGCGGGCCGGCACCGTGCTGCGGGACCCGCAGCACGGCCCGGTCCGATCGGGGCGGATCTCCTCGAAAGCGATGGTCCGTAGCGCCCCTATCGGGGTGATTTCCCTCACTCGCCCCACCGCACCGTGCCGATGTAGGGACCATGGCCGATGTCCACGGGCGCTCAGACCTCCTTCCGAACACCGCTTCGACCCCGGCTGCCGCGACGAAGGTCAGCCGGGCCGCGCTCCGTCCCATCGAGGCGGGCAGCTACGTCGACTGCGCCCGCTGCCGGGAACGCGTCAAGTTCCAGGCCAAGATCCGCCTGATGCAGGTGATCTGCAACGTGTACGCCGACGGCCGCTGGGTCAAGGTCGAGCACTACCACGAGGCCTGCTACCTGGCGACGGACATGCCCTACGGACCGCCGTCCTGAGCCGGACCCGACCGACCGGGCACCCGTCCCGGACCGCCACCACCACCACCTCGATAGGGTGCCACCATGGATGATCACGCCGTCGCCACCCGCCTCGCCGCTGCGGCGATGCAGCTGCTGCTCGAGCTACGCGGCCGTTTCGCCGCCGAGGGCAAGGACCCCGGCGAGTGGGGAAAGCCCGCCGATGCCGAGGCCAACCGGTTGCTCATGCGGGAGATCGCCGTGCTGCGCCCGCAGGACGGCGTGCTGTCCGAGGAGTCGCCCGACACCGAGGCCCGGCTGAGCCGGTCGCGGGTGTGGATCATCGACCCGCTCGACGGCACCCGCGAGTTCGGCGAACCCGGCCGCACCGACTGGGCCGTGCACGTGGCGCTCAGCGTCGACGGGCTGCCCGTGGTCGGCGCCGTGGCGCTGCCCGACGGCCAGGTCCTGAACACCGCGCAGCCACCACGTCCCACCCCGGCCGCTGCGCCGACCTGGCGGATGCTGGTGAGTCGCAGCCGACCGCCTGCGCTGGCCACCGAGGTCGCCGAACGACTCGGCCTGGAAACGGTGCCATGCGGTTCGGCCGGGGCAAAGGTCGCCACCATCCTGCGCGGCGACGCCGAGCTGTACCTGCACGCCGGCGGGATGCGTCAGTGGGATTCGGCCGCACCGGTCGCCGTCGCCCTTGCCGGGGGCTTCCACGCCAGCCGGATCGACGGCAGCCCGCTGATCTACAACGGCCCCGAGGTCAACCTGCCGGACCTGCTGGTCTGCCGGCCGGAGATCGCCGCCGACGTCCTCGCCGCGATCGCGGCCAGCACCGGGTCCTGACCACTCCCCCCGGCGGCCCCGCCGCGGCCGCCGACGCACCGGCGGGTGGCCGGGTAGGCTCGTCGGCAATGAAGCCCCGGGCAGTACCCCACCGCGTTCGGCCTCGTCGCCACGACACGGTGCGCGCCCGGTGAAGGACGCCTCCGACCATTCCGTCGCCCGGCACATCGCCGATGAGGCCGGCACCGCCCTGCTCGAGCTGCGCGAACAGCTACAGCGCAGCGGTACCTCCAGGTGGGACCTCGAGGCCCAGGGCGACAGCCTTGGTCACCACCTCATCGTCGACCTGCTCCGGCAGATCCGCCCCGACGACCACGTCCTGTCCGAGGAGGGTGCCGACGACCGGCGACGTCTCGATGCCGAGCGGGTGTGGATCGTCGATCCACTCGACGGGACCAACGAGTTCGGCACCCCGCCACGCCCGGACTGGGCGGTACACGTCGCCCTGGTCGAGAACAACGTGGCCGTCGCCGGGGCCGTGGCACTGCCGGCCATGGGTATCACCCTCGCCACCGACGACCCGCCGTCGTTGCCCGAGCGCGAAGCCGGCCCCATCCGGGTGATGGCCTCGCGGTGGCACCCGTCCGCCGCCGCCCAGGTGGTGGCCCGTGAGACCGGAGGCCAGCTGCTCGGCCTGGGCTCCGCAGGGGCCAAGGCCATGGCCGTGGTGCTCGGACACGGCGACGTCTACGCCCATTCGGGCGGCCAGTACGAGTGGGACAACTGCGCCCCGATCGCAGTGGCCGAGGCCGCCGGCTTCCACGTGTCGCGCATCGACGGCTCGCCGCTGCGCTACAACAACGCCTCGGTCTACCTGCCCGACTTCCTCATCTGCCGTCCCGAGCTGGCCGATCGCTGCCTCGATGCGCTGAGCCGGGCGATGACCCGCAGCCGTCTGTGGACGCCCGACGACGACTACTGATCGTCCGCTCGGCCGTGGCGGCCCGTGCCCGGCGACGATCGGGACGGGCCACGGGTGTTCGCAGCGCACCGGGGCGGACCACACTGGGGTGATGCCCGCCTCCGCCACCCCTGAGATGGATCCGCTGTCGCGACCGGCCGACCTCGACCTGGGGACCTTCAGCGACACCCCACCGTGGCTGGTGGAGCCCGACGCGATGGCGTGGCGGCGCCGGGTGCCGGTGCTGCGGGCCATGACCCGTCGCTCGGTTCCCGAGCTGACCAGCCCGCCGACCATCCCGCCGGTGCGGCGGATGGTGCGGACCGTGTACGAACTCGGCTCGGCCGTCGGGTTGTGGGCGGTGCGCGAACGCCGAGACGGCGGTGCCGAGTCACGGGCCGCCATCTCGCGCCGGGTTCGCAAGGCGGCCGAGCACCTCGGACCGACCTACATCAAGCTGGGCCAGATCATCTCCTCCGGGGAAGGCCTCTTTCCCGCCGAACTGGTCGCCGAGTTCAAGCTGCTGCGCGACCAGGTGCCCGCCGAACCGTTCGCCACGGTCCGTCGGGTGGTGGAGGAGGAC
>CAIXPF010000075.1 GCA_903921205.1 uncultured Acidimicrobiia bacterium
ATTCGGTGGATGTGGAGGCGTTGGCCGGTGGTGCGGTGTCGGTGAACGCGTCGAAGGCGTTCAACGGGACGGGGATCGACAGCGCGAATTTGGAGTCTGCGGTGTCGGCTGGGTCGTTCACGATCAATGGGACGTCGATCGCGGTGTTGGCGTCGGATTCGGTTGATTCGGTGGTGGCGAGGATCAATGGGTCTGCTGCTGGGGTGACCGCGGTGTTCGATGTGTCGAGCGAGAAGGTCACGTTGACGAGCAAGGTGGCGGGGTCGGGCCGGTCGATCACTGTCGGGGATGACACGAGTGGTCTGGTCGCCGCGTTGAAGATCGGCAGTGGTGTCGGCGTGGTGACCAAGGGGTCCGAGGACATCACGGTCACCCGGGACAACGGTGATCTCGTGAAGACCTATACGAACACCGACGGCTTGCTGACCCCGGTGGTCGACGGCCTGTCGGTGAGCTTCGGGTCCGGCGTGATCGCCAGCGGTGATCAGTTCGAGGTCGCGGTCTACCGGGCCGGCGCGATCAGCGTCGATCCGACCAAGTCCTTCAACGGCACGGGCCTCGACAGCGCCCGTCTCGAGGACGGCGTCTCGGTGACCGACGGCTCGTTCACCATCAATGGCACCAGCATCTCGGTCGCCGCCTCGGACTCACTCAACGACGTGCTCGCCCGGATCAAGGCCTCTGCCGCCGGGGTGACCGCAACGTTCGACGGCGACACCGAGAAGGTCGTGCTCACCAATGCGACGGCCGGCTCCGCCGCGATCGTCGCCGGCAACGACACCAGCGGGTTCCTCACTGCGTTCAAGCTGGCCGGCGGTGTCGCAACCACCGGCGTCGATGCACGGGACGGTTCGAGCGTGACCGTCGTCGACGCCGAGCAGGCCATGACCACGCTCGACCGGTTCAAGGCGGTGAAGGCCGGGACCATCACGATCAACGGGGTGACGGTCGCCTTCGATCCTCGAACCGATTCGATCGCCGAGATCATCGACCGCATCAACCAGGCCGGTGCCCAGGTGACCGCATCGCTGCGCTCGGACCACCAGGTGGTGCAGCTCACCACTGCCCGGGGTGCGGCGCTCCAGCTCGACGACGGCAACACCGGCCTGCTCGATGCGCTTGCCATCACCGACCGATCGCTCGAGGCGAAGGCCGACGGGGGTGCACCGCTCAGCTCCGCGAAACGGCGCGACCTGGCGACCAAACTGGCGGTGGTCCGATCCGAGCTGAGCGCGGCCTACCACTCGGGCAGCGGACGCGACGGTGCCGAGGTGCGCGCAGCGGTCACCGATGTGCTCGCAGGCCTCGATGTCCGGACCCAGAAGGTGCTCAAGAACGTCATGGGCATCACGGTCACCGGTCATGCGATCGGTTTCGACAATCGCAGCATCGCCGAGGTAGCCCGCCAGCTCGACGCCGAGGCGGTGATCGAGATCCAGCGCAGCTTCACGGCCAGGGCGTCCACTCCCGGTGCCGCCCAGAGGCATCTGGGTAGCTCCCTTCCTGCGCTCAGCGCAGCCTTGGCCGCCGCGGGCGCGGATGTCGCGGCGGCGCAGGTGCGCACGGCGCCGCCCGCAGCGCCGCTCCGCGCGAGCACCGCTGTGACCGCAGTGAGCAAGGTCAGCAAGTAGGGCCTACCTGCCGGTCCCGAAGCATCGGGCGCATCTCGAGGAAAACCTGCAACTGCGGGGTGGCTCCGGCCACCCCGCAGTGTCGCGTCCCGGGCATCGTGTCGCGTTGGCCGAGACCGCGCCGGGCGCATCACGACCGGGCCGCTCGGTCCGGAACAGATGGTTCGCGTCCGGGATGCGCCGTGGGCCTGGTCGTGGTTTCGTCGAATCGGCAGTCCGCCGCGGGTCGCGCATGTCGTCGCTCCGACGACCGGTCGTCCCCGGGGACTGTCGATGCATCGATTTCGCCCACCCCTCACACGAACAGTTACCGCAGATGCGCATTGAAGCAACCCGGATCGGCACGGCCGCTTTGCGGTCGGCAACCCTGATCGCCGATCCGAGGCTACGAACACCGATCGTGGCCGGCGCCGCGAGCAATCTCGCCGTCGCCAAACCGGTGGTCGAAACGGCCGCCATGCAGCAGGCTCGTCGCAATGCCCAGCGGGTCATGGCGTCGGCGCTCGACCTGTTGAACAGCGCAAAAGGCCTCGGTGCTGCACCGGCCACCGCGCCGGTGACCTGGTCGAGCGAACAACTCGGCCTCGGCACCGTCACCACCAAGTACGCGGCGGTCGAGGGCGTCGCCAGCACCTTCAGCTCGTCCGAGGCGCTCAACACCACCACACGCGTCGGCTCGTTCGGACCCACCTCGCCGTCGTGGAGCGGTCTGTCGAGCGCCGGGATCGCAGCCGGCGGAACCTACACCGGCGTGGCCGACGAACGCTTCCTGTTCACCGTCGGCTCAGCCACCACCGGGTCCCTGCGGTCGAGCGGGGCGATCAACACCACCACGCGCAGCAGCGCCTACACCGTCTCGCCGTCATGGTCGGGCTCATCGACCGCTGCCGCCACGATGGGCGGCACCTATACCGGCGCCGCTGACGGCACCTACCGCTTCACCGTGACCAACCAGGGTGCAGCCACCCTGTCGTCCGGCGCAGCGATGAACACCACCACCCGTGCGGCGTCGACCTCGTTGGGGTCGTGGTCGGGCTCGTCCTCCGCGTCACCGTCGCTGTCGGGGACCTACACCGGTAGCACCGACGAGCGGTACCGGTTGACGGTCGGGGCGCAGACGGCCGGGTGGTTGGCGTCCGGCGCAGCGTTGAACACGACGTCGCGTTCGGCGTCGACGTTGGTGCGTTCCTGGACGGGTGCGTCCTCGGCGACGCCGTCGGTGTCGGGGACCTACACCGGTTCCACCGATGAGCGGTATCGCCTCACGGTCGGGGCGCAGACCGCAGCAACCTATCGGTCCTCGGCCGAGGTGAATGCGACGACGCGTTCGGCGTCGACGCTGGTGGGGTCGTGGTCCGGTTCGTCGACCGCGTCGCCGACGGTGAGCGGCACCTACACGGGATCGACCGACGACCGGTGGACCTTCACCGTGGGCAGCACCACGAGCACCACGCTGGCGTCGGGTGCGGCGGTGAATGCCGGATCGGCGTCGGCGGCCTCGGCCAGTGCCGGCACGTGGACCAATGGTTCGACGGCGTCGCGGACGGTGTCGGGGACGTACACCGGTTCGGCGGATGAGACGTACAAGGTGACGGTGGGGGCGTCGACGAGCAGCACGTTGGTGTCGGGTGCGGCGGTCAACGCCGGCTCGGCGTCGGTATCGGCTGGTTCGTGGAGCAACGGTTCGACGGCGTCACGGACGGTGTCGGGGACGTACACCGGTTCGGCGGATGAGTCGTACAAGGTGACGGTGGGCGCGTCGACCAGCTCGAAGCTGGTGTCGGGTGCGGCGTTGAATGTGGGTTCGGCGTCGGCGGCGTCGGTGTCGAAGAGTGCGTGGAGCAATGGGTCGACGGCGACGCC
>CAIXPF010000076.1 GCA_903921205.1 uncultured Acidimicrobiia bacterium
GCCGGACGCTCCCGCCGGACGCTCCCGCCGGACGCTCCCGCCGGACGCTCCCGCCGGACGCTCCGGTCGACCGGCCGCCGATCTCGGCGCAGGAACCCTCTCGTTCTGCAAATATGTGACGAATGTCTCATTCGCAGGAGGAGCCCTCGATGCTGCAGCCCTACCGAGTCCTCGACGCCGGCGGTCGTGACGGCTGGATGGCCGGCTTCCTGCTGGCGCAGCTCGGCGCCGAGGTGGTGTTGGCCGAGCCGCCGGGTGGTCACGCCCGCGACGCCTGGTTCGAGGCCTACAACCGGGGCAAGCAGTCGGTGGTGGTGGCCGACGGCGCCGCGCTCGCCGCGCTCGCGGCCGACTTCGACGTCGTCATCGCCAACGGCTCGCCGGCCGAGGTGGCGTTCCTCGACGACCTGCGCGCCGCCGATCCTGCCCTGGTCACCCTGGCACTGACCCCGTTCGGCCTGACCGGACCCAAGGCCGGCTGGTTGGCCACCGACCTGACCCTCATGGCGTCGAGCGGGCAGATGTCGGTCACCGGTGACCCGGACCGTCCACCGGTGCGCACCGCCCTGCCACAGGCCTGGATGCACGCCTGCTGCGAGGGCGTCGTGGCGGTGCTCATCGCCCTGCACGAGCGGGTGTCGAGCGGCCTCGGCCAGGGGATCGACTGCCCGGTGCAGGCCTCGGCGTTCGGCACGTCGATCTCGGCCACCTACAACCCGCCCGCCGGCCTTCCCACGGCCAAGCGGGCCGGTGGTGGCGTACTCAACGGTACGTTGCCGCTGCGCTGGGTGTACCCGGCCATCGACGGCCATGTGGTGGTCAGCGTCCTGTTCGGCCCGATGGGCGGCCCCTTCACCCGCCGGTTCGTGGACTGGATGCACGAGTCGGGCCTGTGCAGCGACGAGACGTTCGGACGTGACTACATCGACTACGCCATCAAGCTGCAGCAGGGCGAGTACACCTTCGACGACCTGGCCTCGCTGATGGACGAGATCGGTGGGTTCACCGCCACCAGGACCAAGGCCGAGCTGGCCGCAGCGGCCGAGGCACGCTCGCTGCTGGTGGTACCGGTGGCCGACCTCGACGACGTGCTGGCCAACCCGCAGCTCGCGGCCCGCGGCTACTGGGAGGAGGTCGGCGGGATCCGTCATCCCGGCGCCATGGTCAAGGCCGGGGTCACATCGTTGCCGGCGCTCGCTGCAGCACCGGCTCGCCCCGGCGACGGGGCCCCGAGCAGCCGGCCGGTCACCGCTCGCCGGCCCGTCACCGCGGCCGCCGGTGGGTCCGGTGCCGGTGAGCCGTCGGCGGACAAGCCGCTGGCCGGCATCAAGGTGCTCGACCTGGCCTGGGTGGCGGCCATGCCGCTGGCCACCCGGGTGCTGGCCCATTGGGGGGCCACGGTCGTGCGGGTCGAGTCCGAACGCCGGCCCGACATCCTCCGTGCGGCGCTCGGCCACCGTGACGACATCCCCGAACAGGACAATGCCATCGCCTGGCACGCCGCCAACGCCGGCAAGATGGGCCTCGCGCTCAACCTGGCCAAGCCCGAGGCCCGCGAGGTCGTGCGCGACCTCGCCCGGTGGGCCGATGTGGTCACCGAGTCGTTCACCCCCGGCACCATGGCGGCGCTCGGGCTCGGCTACGACGAGCTGTCGGCCATCAACCCGTCGCTGGTGATGCTGTCGAGCTGTGTCATGGGCCAGAGCGGGCCGATGGCCGGGTTCGCCGGGTTCGGCAACCTCGCCGCCGCGGTGGCCGGGTTCTTCGACCTGACCGGCTGGCCCGACCGGGCCCCGGCCGGGCCCTACATGGCCTACACCGACTTCACGTCACCGCGGTTCAGCCTGATGGCGATCCTGGCCGCGCTCGACCATCGCCGCCGCACCGGGCAGGGCCAGTACCTCGACCTGTCGCAGATGGAGGCCGCGACCCATTTCCTCACCCCGGCGCTGCTCGAGCGCCAACGCAGCGGGGTCAAGCTGACCCGGTCCGGCAACGTCGACCCCGACATTGCCCCGCACGGGGTGTATCCCGCCGCCGGGTCGGACCGTTGGATCGCCGTGGTGTGCGAGACCGACGAGCAGTGGCAGTCGCTGTGCTACGAGATGCGCCGCACCGACCTGTCCTCACTGACCCGGGCCGAACGGCTGGCCCGTCGTGACGAGCTCGACGAGGTCGTCGGTGGCTGGACCGCCCGTCAGGACGCCGCCGGGCTCAGCTCCCGGCTGCAGATCCACGGCATCCCTGCGCACCTGGTGTCGGAGGCGCCCGACGTGTGGGTCGATCCCCAGCTGGTGCACCGCGAGCTGCTGCGCTGGGCGCCGCATCCGACCGCCCGCCAGGCGGTCGTGGACCAGCCGCCCTACCGGATGACCCGCAGCCGCGGCAGCTACGACTGGGCCGGGCCGACCTACGGTCAGCACACCTTCGACGTACTGGAAGGTATTCTCGGTTACGACGGTGACCGCATCGCCGAGCTGGCCATCGCCGAGGCGTTGGAGTGACCGGCCGGTCCCGGCCGTCCGCGGTCCCGGCCGCTCGTCCTTGACGGACGGCCGTCGCCGGCCTCGGTCGCTCAGCGGACCGCCGGCAGGGCCTGTACCCGGAACTCGCCGGTGGCGGTGTCGAGGGTGGCGCACGACAGCATCGGGCCGTCGGGGTGGGCCACGGGCTGGCCGGTCGAGCCGGGGTTGACCACCAGCACCGGGCCGACCTGCACCGCCATGGCCTGGTGGGTGTGGCCCAGGATCAGCACGTCGGTGTCGACCGTGCCGAGCCGTTGCAGTTCCGCCGAGTGCGGCCACACGTATTCCTCGTGCGGTGGCAACGGCGTGGCGTGGGTCATCAGCACCCGCCGTCCGTCCGCCACCGTGTCGACCGAGTGGGGCAAGCCGGCGAGGTAGTCGACCAGCTCGGGGTCGACGTGGGGGGCCCGTCGCGCCGCCGCCCCGTGGGCCGACAGCAGCATCAGGTCGTGGTTGCCGAGCACGCAGCGGGCTTCGTGTGCACGCAGCAGGGCGACCGTGTCGTTGCAGAACCACGACTGGCTGACGATGTCGCCGGCGCACCACAGCTCGTCGATGCGGCCCATCGCCTCGATGGCCGCGGCGAGACCGGCGGCGTTGCCGTGGATGTCGGAGACCAGGCCGATGCGCACCGGGCGACGGTACCAGCCCGTCCGCCGCAGGGGTGAAGGCCCCGGTCGGCGCCGCTGCGGCCCGGGTTCGATGACGGTGGCGGCGGTCGCGATGCGCCTGCTCCCGATACGCTGCGCCGGCAAGGCGAACGAGGGGGCACGGCCATGGGGACGAACGGCGTGGATCGCGGCGCGGTCGACGCGCTGGTGGCACGGGTGCGGCGCGAGGTCGACGAGGGCCTGCTGCCCTCCTGCCAGCTGGCCCTGGCCTACGAGGGCGAGATCGTGGTCAGCGAGGTGTTCGGCGACGCCGAGGCCGACAGCCGGTACTGCCTGTACTCGGCCACCAAGGCCATCGTGGCGTCCGCGGTGTGGACGCTCATCGCCGACGGCCGGCTCGACATCAGCCGTCCGGTGGCCGACTACCTGCCGCGTTTCGGCGCCAACGGCAAGGAGGCGGTGACCGTGGAGCACGTGCTGCTGCACACCTGTGGCTTCCCCAACGCACCGTTGCCGACGACGGAATGGGCCGATCCGGCCCGGCGCATGGACCGGCTCGAGGCGTGGACGCTGAACTGGCCGGCCGGGGCCCGCTTCGTCTACCACGCCACCTCGGCGCACTGGGTGCTGGCCGAGCTCATCGCCGCCATCACCGGCGAGGACTTCCGTGACTACATCGAGCACCGGGTGACCGGCCCGGCCGGACTGCCCCGTATGGTCGGTGTCCCGCTCGACGAGCAGCAGGACTGTCTGGAGATGTCCCTCGTCGGCGAGCTGGCCACCAGCGAGGAGATCCAGGCCACCTTCGGGGTTCCGCAGCTGATCGGCCGGGAGGTCATCGAGGAGCTGGTGCTGTGGTTCAACGAGCCGGCCAACCGTGAGGTCGGCGTGCCCGGAGCGGGCGGCTTCGGCCGCGCCGTCGACCTGGCGATGTTCTACCAGGAGCTGTTGCACAACCCCCACGGCATCTGGGACCCGGCGGTTCTGGCGGTGGCCACCCGTGAGGTGCGCTCCCGGCTGCCCGATCCGATGAAGGTGCCGGCCAACCGTTCGATCGGGCTGATCATCGCCGGTGACGACGGGTTCTCCAGCGCCCGCGGCCTCGGCCGTACCGTGTCCCCCCGGGCCTTCGGCCACAACGGGGCCGGCGGGCAGCTGGCCTGGGCCGATCCCGCCACCGGCCTGTCGCTCGGCTACACCACCAACGGTTTCGACCGACACGAGGTGCGCCAGCCCAAGCGGGGCGCCGCCATCGCCTCGCTTGCTGCGGTCTGCCGCACCGCCTGACCGTCGCTGCTCGACCGTCGCGGCCTGTCCCGGCGGGTCGGTATGCTCCTGCGTGTCCTGCCGTTCTGCGTTGTGCTGTTCCGTGTCGGCCCCGGCCCCCGGCCCCCGGCCCCCGGTGCCCGTCCCGTGCCGTGCTGTGCATGCCATGCCATACGGTATGGCATGGCATGGGTCCGGTCGCCGCCGTGGCCGGCGGGTAGGGTCGGGCCATGAGCACCGTGGACTACATGAAGCAGGCGCTGCGGTTCATCAACCGCGGATTCGCCGAGGCCGATGCCGACCTCACCGACGAGCAACTGCACTTCGTGCCGGAGGGCCAGACGCACTCCATCGCCTGGTGCATGTGGCATGCGGCGCGCATCGAGGACTTCTTCTTCCAGCGGGTCTACGGCGGCGGCCAGGAGGAGTGGCGTACCGGTGGGTGGGCCGAGCGCTGCGGCCTGCCCGACAAGGGCTTCGGCACCGGCCAGTCCACCGAGGACGCCCAGGCCGTGCACATCGCCGATCGGGCGGCGTTCAAGGCGTACCAGAGCACGGTCCACGACTTGGCCATGGCGTACTTCGACACGATCACCGACGCCGATCTCGACCGCGAGACCAAGCTCGGCGAGACGGTCGAGTCGTTGGGCCAGTCGATCAACCTGCACCTCACCGTCCACCTCAACGGCCACCGCGGCGAGGTCAACCTGCTGCGCGGCATGATGGGCTTCCCGCCGGTGCTGGCCAACCAGGGCGGGTGAGCGGCCGAGCAGCTGGGCGGCGGAGCAGCTGGGCGAGCCGGTGAGCCCGGGCGTCGCGCCGGGCATCCGTCGGCTACGTTGCCCGCGATGGCCCCGCCGCTGCGCTTCGGCGTGATGTACGACTGCCGGCGTCTGCCGGGCTCCGACCAGACGATGGCATCGGTGTACGCCGCCACGGTGGAACAGGCGGTGTTCGCCGAGCAGCTCGGGTTCGACAGCGTGTGGTTCACCGAGCACCACTTCCTCGCCGACGGCTACCTGCCGGCGTTCCAGCCGTTGGCCGGGGCGATCGCGGCGCGCACCGAGCGGGTGCGCATCTCCACCGACATCGCCATCCTGCCGCTGTACCACCCGGTACGGCTCGCCGAGGAGCTGGCGGTGCTCGACAACCTCTCGGGCGGACGGATGGAGCTCGGGGTGGGCATGGGCTACGTCCCGGCGGAGTTCGCGGCGTTCGGCGTGCCCTTCGCCAACCGGGTGTCCATGACCGAGGAGGCCATCGACATCCTGCGGCTGGCCTGGTCGGACGGGCCGTTCAGCTTCGCGGGCCGGCGGTACCGGCTCGACGACGTCAACGTGTTCCCCAAGCCGGTGCAGCCCGGGGGCCCGCCGCTGTGGATCGCTGCGGTGCGACGTGCCGGCGCCCTGCGCGCCGCCCGGCTGGGAACCAACCTGCTGCCCCAGACCAGCCGCTCGGAGGTGCTCGACCCGTGGCTCGAGGCGGTGCGCGACGCCGGTCGTGACCCCGCCGATCATCGGGTGGGCATCATCCGCTCGTTCCTGGTGACCGACGATCCCGAGCGGGACTGGGCCATCTGGAAGCCGGCCGAGAAGTACCGGGTGTCGGTGTACCGGGAGATGATGAAGGCCACTCCCGACGATTACGGCCGGGGCTGGGGAGACGGCGACTCGATCCCCCAGCACGTGTTCGTCGGCAACCCCGACGAGTGCGTTGCCGAACTGCAGCGGTTCATCGACACCTACGGCTTCACCGACATCACCCTGTCCGGGCTGCCGCCGGGGGTCGATCCGGACTTCATGGCCGCGAACCTCGAACGGTTCGCCACCGAGGTCGTTCCCCGGCTGCGCTGATCGTCGTCGGCCCCGGGCGGGTGACGCGCCCGGGCGGGTGACGCGCCCGGTCGGTGACCGCCGGACCGGGACCCTCGGCCATCGCTCACCCCGATTCGGCGCCGAATCGGCGCCGAATCGGCGCGATACGGGTAGGGGTAGTACGGCGAATCGACGTCGATTCGGCCCGACGGCGATTCGCCCTGCCACGACGCAGCGGCCGAGAAGCCACCGGGCGCGGCAAGGCCGACCCGGCCGGTGACCGGGTCGGCAACCCGGGCCGGTCACTCGATGATGATGCGGGCCCCGAACACGTCGGCCTCGTTGCCGTCCGGCCCACCGAGGACCAGGCCGCGGTCGCGCAGGCGGTCGAGCGCGGCGGCCCCGTCGGCTGCCTGCAGCACGAGGCCGTAGAGACCCTCGCCCCGCTCCTCGAGGGTGGCGGCGACGGCGCGGGCGAAGGGCCGGCCGGCATCGACGGGGGAGACCAGCTCGACCACGCCGCCCTTCGGCGGGGTGCAGATGACCCGCAGCACGCCACGGTCCTCGTCGACCGACGGCGGGCCGACCTCGAGGCCGAAACCCCGACCGAAGGTGTCAGCGGCCTTGGCGGCGTCCGCGGTCGCCACGACGGCCCGCATGACGCCGGAGATCGCCGGGTCGAGGTGGGCGAGGCCCTCGAGCTTGCGCACCGAGTTGTCGGGGTACACCCGGATGAGCACACCGTGGTTGGAGCGGGGATGGATGTCGCGCCCGCCCGCACCACGCATCAGCGGCAGGACGGCGAGGTCCCGCTCGGCGAGCACGACCGCCTCGGCGTTGGGGTCCGGTGCCTCGAGCATCATGGCGTAGAAGCCGTCGCCCCGACGGTCGAGGAACTTCTGCAGGGCCTGGCTCAGGGGCAGCTCGGGGTTGGCCGGGGCCATCAGCTCGATGTTGCTGCCACCTTCGGGCTGGCACATGCCGACGTGGGCGCCGAGGTCGGGCACCGTACGGTCGGAGAAGTCGGCCACCGGCAGGCCGAACACCTCACGAAAGGTGTGCACGGCGGCGGCGAAGTCGTGCACGGCGATGGCGATACGGGGCATGGCGGTGATCACGGACGGCCTCCTCGACGGAACGGGTGCGAGCAGCCTACGTGGCGGCGCTCCTGTGCCGCCCGCAGCCCTCCCGGCACCGGGAGACCGAACCGGCCCGACCGGTGGAGCGCCGGTCAGCTCTCCAGCAGGCGCCGCTTCTCGGACTCGAACTCGGCGGGGCTGAGCGCGCCGGCGTCGCGCAACCGGGTGAGGCGCTCGAGGTGCTCGATGCGCTCGGCCGGGTCGGACGATGCCTCAGGGGCGTCCGCTGCCGGCTCGGAGCCGGCCGGCTCCGCCGGTGTCGCCGATGCCGATGCCGCCGACGCAGCGGGGGTCTGCGACGCGGCCGCGCCGATGATGCCGTCGCCGTCGAGGTCGGTGCCGAGGAACTGTTCGAGTCGGGCCAGCTTCTCGGGAGGGAGGTCCGCCGGGCTGCCACCCACGAACTGCACGTTGGCGCCCGCGAGGCCGAACCCGAGACCGGCCGCAGGGGAGGGAGCCTCGCCACGCAGCACGGCCGCCTGCTGTTCGGCAAGTCGCCGGGCCTGCTCGTCCTCGTCGGGGACGGCGTCGAAATCGAGGCGGAACCGCTGGGGGTTCGTGGCATCGACCCGGACGGGGATCGTCATGCCCGGAACCGGCCACTTCTTGCGGGAGCACAGCTGGCTGTGCTCGACGCTGTAGGCCGGGATGCCCTCGACCTGGATCACCAGGTTCATGCTGCACGCCTGGAGATAGCCGTCGCCCCGGTAGCCGCTGGCGGCGACGACCTGTGCCCAGCCCCGTAGGTCATCGCCGCTGCCGCCGCCCACGAGCCGCCCGATCCGGCTGAAGAAGCCCATGTTGCGGACGCTATCCCGCGTCGTGCCGTCGTGCAGCGCTGGCGACTCAGGCCACGATGTGCCGGGTGCGCAGGTCGTCGATCTCGGCGCTGCCGTAGCCGAGCTCGGTGAGGACCTCATCGGTGTGCTGACCCAGCAGCGGGGCGGGCCCGTCGACCGCAGCCGGCGTCTCGCTCAACCGTACCGGGTAGTTCGGCTGGCGCATCCGGCCCTTGGTGGGGTGTTCGAGGTCGACCATCATGGCGTTCGCCGTCAGCTGCGGATGGTCCATGATCGTGCGGGGCCCCTCGGCCACGACCTGGCAGGGCACACCGAGTGGGGCCAGCACCTCGACCCACTCGGCTGCGGTGCGGCCGGCCAGCAGGGCGTCGAACAGCTCGGTGAGCTCGGTGAACGCCGCCGCGCGTTGCGGCCGGGTCAGGTAGTTGGGGTCCTCGCCGATGTGGGACACGTCGAGGGCGTCGCAGAGCTTGCGGAACTGGGCGTCGTTCCACGCCGAGAGCATCAGGTGGGTGTCCTCGGCGCAGGGGTACACGCAGGTGGTGGGGTCGGCCCCGCCCTTGCCGCCGCGCTTGGCGCCGTTGGTGCGTGACAGGATCGGGTCGTCCTCGACCCACAGCAGGAAGTTCGACAGCATGTGCAGAGCGCCCTGCAGCAGCGAGGTCTCGACCAGCTGGCCGCGGCCGATCATCGGGCGGGCCATCAATGCGAGCAGGATGCCGTTGGTGAGCACCAGCGGGGTGGCGGTGTCGGCGTAGAGGTACCCGGTCAACCGCGGGCCGTCCTCCTCGCGGTTCATGATGCCGGTGAAGGCCTGGACGACCACGTCGTAGCCGGGGGTGCTGCCGAGCGGACCCTCGGGGCCGTAGCCGGTGAGCGAGGCGTAGACCAGCTGGTCGTTGCGAGCGGACAGCTCCTCGTAGCCCAGCCCGATCCGCTCCAGCGTCCCCCGCGCCGTGCCGTTGATCAGCACGTCGGCCCGCAGCGCCAGCCGGGTGACGATCTCGCGTCCCTCGTCGGTGCCCAGGTCGACGGCGAGGCCGCGCTTGGAGCGGTTGCCGAGCTGGTGGAAGATGCCTTCACCGCCCAGGAACGGGGTGGTGGAGTTGCGGCCGTTGTCGCCCCGCAACGGCTCGACATGGATCACGTCGGCGCCCATCTCGGCCAGCATCCGGGCGGTGATCGGCCCGGCGATCTCCTGGGTGATGTCGACCACCTTGACGCCCTGCAGGGGTCGTCGCAGGTCGGTCCCGGTCGAGTTGGTGATGGGCTGGTTCATCGGGTCCCCCTTCGTGCCGGGACCCACCGTCGTCCCCCGGGGCCCCGTCGGCCTCCATCTTTGCCGCTCGCCGGTCCGGGACGGCAGTCGGCCCGGTCGCGGCCCGATCCGGCGAGTCGGAGCGCAGCCTTGCGTCGGGTCACGGTGCTGTCCGAAGCTGACGTCGTGAACGACGACGCCGTGAACGATGACGCCCCAGACGATGCAGGAACCGAACCATACGGTATGGCACGGTCCGGTGCGGGATGGTGTGGTGTGCGGTTCGAGCCCGGGGAGGTCCCCGCCGTCGTGGTGCGCGAGCGGGTGCGGCTCGACGACACCGACAGCTCGGGGTTGATCTACTACGGGGCGGTGACCCGCTGGCTGACCCGGGCCCAGTTCGAGCTGTGGCTGGCGTTGGGGTTCCGCCAGGAGGGCCTGCTGCCCTCGCCGATGATGCCGGTGGTCGACGCCCACCTGCGCTACCACGGCCCGCTGGCGCTGGGCGACGCCTACGAGCTGCGAGTGTGGATCGACGAGGCCGGCGCGACCAGTCTCACCGTCGCCTTCGAGATCGGGCTGGACGGGGTGACCAAGGTGGACGCCCGGATGATCCACGTCCATCTAGACGCCGCCAGCGGCCGGCCATCGCCCCTGCCCGCCGCCATGGTGGCCGCAGCCCGCACCCGCCGGCCGGTGGCCTAACCTGCCCACCGCCATGCCGCGGTCCGACTCCGACACCTCCACGACGCTGCCGCGCCGGGCCTTCCTCCTGGGGCTCGCGGCGGCGGGCCTCGGCGCCTGCACCAAGGGCGGGCTCGAGGCGACGGCGGTACCGACGTCCGCCCCGGGCAGCGCGACCGCCCCGGCGGCGGCTGCGGCTTTGCCCACCGTCACGACGGTGCCGGTGGTGACCACGACCGGTGCGCCGGCGATCACCTCGACGACGACCGTCCGGCCCGCTCCCACGACGTCGACGACCCCGGTGCCGCGTGGGCCGGCGGCGTTCGTGCGCCACGGCGATCGCAGCCGCAACGAGGTGGCCCTGACCTTCCACACCAACGGCGACCCGGTGCTGGTCACCCGTCTCGCCGATGCCCTCGCCACGGCGTCGGTGCCGGCGACGTTGTTCGTCATCGGCGAGTGGGCAGCCGGCCAACCGGCGTTGATGCGGCGACTGGTCGCTGATGGCCACGAGCTGGCGAACCACACCTGGAGCCACCCATCCCTGACCGCGCTGTCCCGGGACGCGATGGTGGAGGAGATCGTCCGCTGCCGCGACACCCTGGCGGCGTTCGCTGCCGCACCGGTGAGGTATTTCCGGCCATCGGCGATCGACGTGCCGACCGACGCGATCCTCGACGCGGCGGGTTCCGCCGGGTACGCGGTATCCCTCGGCTACGACGTCGACCCGCTCGACTACACCGATCCCGGGCCGGCGTCGATCGTCGAGGCCGCCGCGGCCGAACTCGACCGCGGCTCGATCATCAGCCTGCACACCGGCCACGCCGACACGATCACGGCGCTGCCCGGGCTGTTGGCGCTGCTGCGGTCCCGCGGTCTGAAGCCGGTCACCTGCTCGACGCTGCTGCGCTGAGCGAGCCGGCGCTGGGCCGCACGCGCCCGGCAGGTCCGGGTCAGGCCGCGTCGTTCCGGCGTTCCAACCGCGCCAGACGGGACACCGCGAGCAGCCCGGCGCCCAGGCCGACGACGAGGACGGCGAGCGCCGCCAGGTAGGGCCACGCCGGGCTCACGCCGATGCCGAGCAGCAGGCACAGCGCCAGGGCGGCTGCGGCGATGACCGCCATCGCCAGATCGGCCCGCCGGAGGAGGCGCCGGGCCTCGGCGGTGCGCAGGACGGCAGGGACGGCCTCGTTGTTCCGGGCCGCTTTGGCGTCGAGCCACACCCGGAACGGACCCATCACCGGCACCGGTCCGGGTGTTCGGGCGGCCACGGGATGGCCTGCGAGGTCAGCCGGCGGGCTCTGCCGTGGCCGGTTCTCGGGATCGGTTCGGTCGTCCGCATCGTTGGTCCAGGGGCCGGGGTCGGCACACCCTAGGACATCGGTCCCCACGCTCGATGGGTGCCGCCGCTAAGGTCCGCGCCGAAGCGGACCGTCCGCCCTGTCCGACCGGAGTTGCAGCGCCATGATCAAGACCCTCATCGTCGGTGTCATCGTCTTCCTCGTGGCCACCTTCCCGGCCACCTGGCTGTTGATGCTGTTCCTCGGCAACCTGGGGCTCGGCCTCGGCTACTGGGGAACCCTGCCGTTGGGCATCCTGGTGTCGGTCCTGCTGTCGGGCTCGAGCGCGCCGATCTACGTCTCCAGCCGGGGCTGACCCGGCGACCACCGGGCCGGCGGCCCCGGTTTCACCATGACCCCAGTCCTCCGTTCGGTGCTGCTGTTCGCGGTGGCGGCACTGGCGGAGCTCGCTGGCGTGGGGCCGCGTGGTCGACGGGTTCCGGCCTGACCGGTTCGACCTCGCGGGAGCCGTGATCTGCCTGCTCGGCTTCGGCATCATCATGTACGCGCCCCGCTAGCCGCCACGGGCGCGGTCGCCCTGCGCCCCGTATCCGGCCCGCCCGCCTCGGGTCAACCGCCCAGTTGTTGATGGACCGTTGAAATCCCGTGGAACTCCCGGCAAGGGCCACCGGCAAGTCTGCAGACCGAGGGACATATTCGCTGCGGTGCGGGCCTGAGGCCTGCCCGGGGCGGGCATGACAGGAGGGGCAGATGCGAGGTGGACCGTGGTCATGATCTCCGGTACCGAACGGGTCGGGACCGAGGACCGGGCGATCATCGACGTGCGTCACGGCAACGGGTGCGTGACGGATGCGGGTGCCCGGGCCGGGTTGGCTGCCGACCAGGTGCTCGATCGGCTCGGCCACGGGGTGCTCGTCGTCGACGTGGACACCTTGCGCATCGGCTACGCCAACGACGCGGCCTGCCGCCTGGCGGGTCGTCCGCTGCGCACGGTTCCGGCGACCCACCTGTGGCAGCTCACCCCGGCGCTCGATGCCGGCACGTGGGGCGAGCTGTTCTGCCGGCTGCTCGCCGGCGAACTGGATGGTCACGAGCTGCGGCTCGTGTTCGGCAGCGGGCCCGACCACCTGGGTCCTGTCGCCTGCCGGCTGGAGCAGCCCCGGCGGGGTGACGCCCGCGAGGTCGTCCTGAGCCTGACCGACCTGTCCGCCCGTCTGCTCGACGAGGAACGGGTCCGGGAGGCGTCGAGGCTGGCCGAGCGTGATCGCATCGCCACCGAGTTGCGCGAGACGGTGATCCACGATCTGTTCGCCACCGGTCTGGCGTTGCAGGCGGTGGCGGGTCGCCTCGATCCGGTCGATCAGGGGCGGGTCAACGGGGCGGTCGAGTCGCTCGACGACGTCATCCGGACCATCCGCAGGGTGATCTTCCGCCGCGGTCGGGGGCGGGTGGGATAGCGGGACCCGTAGCCGCCCGGGCCGACAGGTGCCGGGTGGAACGGGTACCGCCGCAGCACGGGGGTGATGACGATGGACCAGCAGGCGGTTGATGCCCGGGGTCGAGCCCGGTCGGGGGAATCTCTTGCCAGGACGGTGTTGCGCACGGCCATGCGCGACGACTGGACCGCCTGCGCAGCGGCTGGACGGGCCGGCGTCGGCACGGCGTCACCCACGGCCCTGCGCCTTGCCCGTGCCCGGTTACTCCGAGGAAACGGCGATCGGCCGGGCCGGGTGGGATTGCGGGCCCTGCTCACCGTCGACGCGGCCGTGGGGTGCAGATCCGGTGGCTCCTCCGTACGGCCGTGCGCGGCCTGCGCAGCGCTGCGCACGGCATCGGCTGGGCCGGGCAGCTGAGGCGCGACCTACCAGTCGGTATGCACCGTGTTGTTCGGCGGGGTGTTGTTCGGCGGGGTGTTGTTCGGCGGGGTGTTGTTCGGCGGGGTGTTGTTCGGCGGGGTCGTGGCCGGGCCCCGTCGCCGCTCGGGGTGGGGGCACGTCAGGACTGTCGCCCGTTGCTGCAGCGGTCCTAAGGCCCTACGGCAGGCGCCGACCGTGGGTCAAGGTACGGGTACAGGTATCGGCGATGCCGGTATCGGACGGGGCGGCACGGGCAGCTCCGACGGCCTCGGAGGGGGAGCGATGGCGGCGATCGGGTGGGTGCGCAGTTCCTGGAGCGAGAGCGCAACGCAGCCTTCGCTGGCTGTTGCGCCCGGTGTGGGCGCGACGGTGGTGCCGCTGCGGGTGACCCTCCGCAACAATGCGGCCAACGGGGCCCGCCTGGTGACGGCCTGCGTGGCGAGCTGGACGCTCGGCCTGACGGCGATCGTGCTCCCGGCCGCGCCGGCGATCGGCGTGTTCACCCTGTCGGTGCTCTGTGCGGCCTACGCCGCGCTCGACCGCCGACGCGAGGTGACGGTGTCGACCAACGGGCTGGAGGTGGCCGGTCTGCTCGGTCGGCGTCGCTACCGCTGGTCCGATGTGGTGGTCATCGGCAACCGGCAGCGATGGGGCGGCTACGAGGGCGGGGCGGTACTGCGGCTGGCCGACGGTCGCTGGATCCGCCTCGGGGCGATCAGCGCCCTCGCCGGGGCGGGTCGCCACACCCAGTGCGACGCGGTCGAGCGACTGGCGGGCTGGCATCGCCGCTGCACCGCGGACGCAGCGGCCGGTCGCGCTGCGGCCATGCGCCGCCACCCCTCCGTTTCCGCCTTTGCCGATGTGCGGTAGGGTCCCCCTATGGCCGGATCCGCAGCGGTGGTACTCCTGGTCGAAGACGACCGCAGCGTGCGCGAGACCGTGGCCGATGTTCTTGCTGAGCACGGGTTCGTGGTGATCGAAGCCGACTCGGGGGCGTCGGCTCGTTCGCTGCTCGACGAGCGCACGCCCGATGTGATCGTGCTCGATCTCGGTCTGCCCGACGTGGCGGGGTTGGATCTTCTCGCGGCGTGGAGTTCGGCCGGCGCGGCGCCGGTGATCGTGCTCAGCGGACGTTCCGGTGAGTACGACCGGGTCGTCTGTCTCGATCTCGGTGCCGACGACTACGTGGTCAAGCCGTTCTCGACCAGGGAGCTGGTGTCGCGGATCAACGCCGTGCTGCGTCGCTCGACGCGGGTCGCGCCGACGGGCCTGCTGCATTTCGGGGCGTTGAGCATCGACACCGACGCCCGTGAGGTGCTCGTCGGCAGCGAGGTGCGGTCGATGACCGCCAAGGAGTTCGACCTGCTGGCCTTCCTGGCCCGCTCGCCGCGGCAGGTCTTCACCCGTGCGCAACTGTTGCACAACGTGTGGGGCTCGTCGCCGAACTGGCAGGACGAGAACACCGTCGCCGAACACGTGCACCGGGTTCGTCGCAAGCTCGACGCAACCGACCGGGACCGGTGGATCCAGACCGTGCGCGGTGTGGGCTACCGCTTCGTGGCGGCGACCGGGGACGATCACCCCGCTCGCTGAGGCGTTGATCGGCTGTTGATGCCACGTCGGTGCGGCGTCCAACTGCGGACACCAGTGTTGTCCTGCAAACAGACCAACTCGATGAGGGGGAGCGGTCAGATGGCGATCATGGGCGATCAAGGGGTTCGGCGACTCGGTCCGGCGGCGTCGGTCCGCCCCGCAGCAGGTGGCCTCCCGGTGGTGGTCGTCGAAGGCGAGATCGACGCCTCGAACGCTGCGGCGGTCGGACGGGAGCTCGAGGCGCTGGCGAACGGGATGACCCGGGTCATCGTCGATCTGCGGCGGCTGTCCTTTCTCGACTGTGCCGGAGCCCGCGAGTTCGAACGCTTCGATCGTGCCCGGCGGGCGGAGGGCCGGCTCACCCGGCTGCTCGTGTCCCACGGTGGAGCGGTCGCGCGCTTCCTGTCCATCGCCGGGCTCGTCACCCGGCTCGACGTCCACACCACCCTGCCGGCGGCCGAGGCGGCCTGAGCCGGGCACGCTGCGGGGGTGCGAACGGGACGGCGCCGGGACGGCACGCTACGTTCAGGGCTGTGACGTCGCATTCCTGTCTGAGCTGTGCCCCTGGTCCCGACCGGGTGGTCGACCACGAACGGGCCGTCGTGCGGGTGCCGCGGGGGTTCCGCGGTCCGCCCACCTCGGTGCACGGCGGGGCCGCCGCCGGGCTGGTGGCCTGCCTCGGGGACGCCCATCTCAGTGGCCCCACGGTGCGGTTCAACGTGCGTCTGCATGCGCCGCCGCCGTTGCTGACCGACCTGCCCTACCGGGTGGAGCTCGGCGACGAAGGCGCCTCGGTGCGTTTCGAGATCGGTGAGCCCGCTGCCGTGGTTCTCTCGGGTTGGGCGGCGACCGCCGCGGCAGAACCGGTGGTACCGGCCGACATCGTCACCGATCTCGCCGGGCACGCCACGCTCACCGCCGCCGAGCAGGCCCGCTTCGACGCCTACGTGCGTCCCGAGACCGAGGAGTTCTCGGAGTGCTTCGGCTGTGGCTCGCGTAACGACGACGGCCTGCACCTGCGGACCCGCCCCATCGACGACAAGCGAGCCTGGATCGACTGGACCCCGCCCGAGCGGTGGCACGACGGCGACGGGTTGGGGATGCTGGCGGCGATCGCCGCGCTCGACTGCACCTCGGCCTTCCCGTTGCACGAGATGGGGGTGATGGCCGAGGGTGAGACCTGCCTGCTCGGGACCTACGACGGGCAGATCCACCGTCGTCCGCCGGTGTCGATGCCCGACGCGTTCCGCATCGTCACCGCTCCGCGCTCGCGGCAGGGTCGCAAGATCTACGCCGACATCGGGTTGTTCGCCCCTGACGGCGAGGTGTTCATCACCGGCTGCGCCACCTGGATCGTCCTCGCCGCAGCCTGACGCACAGCGGTCGTCGCCGCAGGGTTGCGGGTACCGGCCCGGTCGGCCATCCCGGCGGGCCGGCCATCCCGGCCGGCCTACTCGGCCAACTCGGCGAGCACGGCGGCGGTGTCGGCGCCGGGCCGCGGGGCGTCGGCCACCTGTGCCCGGCGTTGCCGGTCGAAGCGGACCGGGGCGTCCACCGTCCGTCCGCCCCCGCCGAGCAGCTCCACCCAGGCGCCTGCCGCGTCGGCCTGGGCGTCGGCGGCCACGTCGGCCGGGCTCTGGACCGGTCCCCACCACACGTCGTGCGCGGCGAAGCGTGCCGCCCATTCGCTCAGTGGCCGGGTCGCGAAGGCCGCGTCGAGCAGGGCGATGAAGGCGCGACGGTTGCGCCGGACGGCGCGAGCATCGGCGAAGCGTTCATCGGCGAGCAGGTCGGTGCGGTCCACTGCGGCGAGCACGGCGGGCAGGTGGCGGTCGGCCTCGACCCCGACGAGGACGAACCATCGGTCGTCGCCGGCCCGGTACACGTTGAACAGCGGGGTGGGGTTGTCGGACCGGTCGGCCACCGGTTTGGGGGTGCCGCCGTTGGCGGCCATACCCAGCTCGCCGGCCAGGCCCCACATGCCGGTCCGCAGCAGTGACACCTCCACGAAGCGGCCCCGGCCGGTGCGGTGGCGCTCGTTGACCGCGGCGAGGATCCCGGCAACGGCGGACATGGCGGTGAAGGTGTCGCCGAGGCCGTTCATGAACGGCGCCGGCGCGGTCCCGTCGCTGGTCAGCTGGTGGGACACCCCGGCCCGCCCGAAGAACCCGGCGAGGTCGTACCCGGCGGCGTCGCGTTCGGGTCCCTCCCAGCCGTAGGCGGTCACCGAGCAGTACACCAGCCGCGGGTGCCGGGCCGCGAGGCCTTCCGGTCCGAGGTCGAGCCGTTCGAGCGCACCGGGCCGCAGGTTGGTCAGCAGCACGTCGGCTCCGGCCAGCAGCGCCTCGAACGTGGCCCGGCCGTCGGGGTCACCCAGCTCGAGCTCGACCGAGCGTTTGGCCCGGTTCACCGCGCTGAAGGCCGGGCTGTGGGTGGCGCCGCTGCCGGCCCGCGGGCTGAAGAGGTGGCGCATCGGGTCGCCGCCGGGCGGCTCGACCTTGATCACCTCGGCACCCCAGTCGGCGAGCACCCCGCCACAGGCCGGCCCGGCCACCCAGTGGGCCAGCTCGATCACGCGGAGATCGGCCAGCGGTGCGGGTGCGGTGCTCATCGGTGCTCCTTCGTGCCGGTCGTGTCGGTGGTGCCGGTCGTGCCGGGCGTGCCGGGCGACGATACCGGGTGGTACCGGACGAGCGCCGCGGGAGTTCGGGCCGTGCCCGGTGGAGCGTGGCAACTCCAGGGCGACCGCAGAGGCGCTGCGGGCGGACCACTACGCTGCGGATGACGATTCACCGGGGGTGTGTGATGGCGACTGGCCACTCGATCGATTTCGACATTTTCGACCCCGACTTCGTACGTGACCCGTACCCGGTCTACGACCGCCTGCGGGCCGAGACACCGGTGATGCACACCGAGCGCTGGGGCGGCCAGTGGATCCCCACCCGTTACGCCGACATCGAGGCGATCACCCGCGACACCGACCACTTCTCGTCGATCACCGTGAGCGTGGTCGGCCCCAAGCCGGGCGAGGGCCCGCTGCTGATCGGCCCGCCGGCCACCCTCGACCCGCCGATCCACGGCGAGGTCCGCCGGTTGCTGCTGCCGGCGTTCTCGGTGGCGGCGATCAAGGAGGTCGAGCCGCTGACCCGGACCATCGTGCGGGAGCTGATCGCCGACCTCGCGGCCCGCGCCGACGGGCGGGTCGATGCCGCGACGGACTTCGCCCAGCACGTGCCGGTGCGGGTCATCGCCGCGATGCTGGGCATCCCGGTGGCGCTCGAGGCCACCTTCACCGACTGGGTGGACCGGATCCTGAAGGTCGGCGCCGACCAGCCGGAGGTGCTCAACACCGCGGCGCGCGAGGTGCGGGCCTACTTCGCCGGGCTGGTCGACGAGCGCCGGGCCGACCCCGGTCCGCCCGACGACCTGATCACCTACCTCATCGGTGCACGGATCGACGGCGCTCCGCTGGACCGGAAGTACATCATCGGCATCCTGTTCGTCCTGCTGCTCGCCGGTATCGACACCACGTGGAGCTCGATCGGCTCGAGCCTGTGGCACCTCGCCACTCACCCGGAGGACCGCGAGCGGCTGCTCGCCGAGCCCGAGCTGCTGCCGACCGCCATCGAGGAACTGCTGCGGCTGTATTCGCCGGCGACCATGGCCCGCATCGTGCGGGAGGACACCGAGATCGACGGCGTGCCGGTGTTCGCGGGCCAGCGGGTGCTGCTGCCGTTCCCGTCGGCCAATCGCGACCCCGAGGTGTTCGACCGGCCGCACGAGGCGGTCCTCGATCGTGAGATCAACCGGCACAGCGCCTTCGGGCTGGGCATCCACCGTTGCCTGGGCTCGAACCTCGCCCGGATGGAGCTGCGCGTGGCGCTCGAGGAGTGGCTGGTGGCGTTCCCGTCCTTCGGGCTCGATCCCGACTTACCGGTGACCTGGACCGGCGGGCAGATCCGCAGCGCCAAGACCCTGCCGTTGGTGGTCGGGCGATGAGCGGCCCGGACGTGCGACCGCCCCTGCACGGGGTGCGGGTGGTGGAGCTGGCCACCGGGGTGGCCGGCTGCTACGCCGGCAAGCTGCTCGCCGACTTCGGTGCCGAGGTGGTCAAGGTCGAGCCGCCCGGCGGTGACGTGGTGCGTCGTTGGGGGCCGTTCCCCGGTGACGATCCGGCCGAGCCGGTGGCCGAGCAGGGGGCGCTGCACCTGCATCTCAACACCAACAAGCGCAGCATCGTCGCCGACCTCGACCGGCCTGCGGACCGCGAGCTGGTGGTTCGCCTGGCCGGCAACGCCCACATCGTGCTGGAGTCCTTCGCCCCGGGCCGGCTCGACGCCTGGGGTCTGGGCTGGGAGGCCCTGCGCGCCGCCAACCCGTCATTGGTGCTCACCAGTATCACGCCGTTCGGTCAGGACGGACCGTATGCGTCGTGGCGTGGGTCGGAGATCGCGGCCTACGCCATGGGCGGCCCGATGCATGCCACCGGGGTGGCCGAGCGTGAGCCGTTGAAGTTGGCCGGTCAGCTCATCAGCTACCAGTGCGGCGCGGTGTCGACGGTGGCGACGCTGGGGGCGTTGCTGCTGGCCGGGCAGTCCGGGGCCGGTGCGCACGTCGACGTGGCGAACTTCGAGACCCAGGCCGGGTGCATCGACCGGCGCATGACCTTCTTCGCCCAGTACGTCTACAACGGGCGGGTCATGCGCCGCGACTCCGGCTCGGCGTCGGGCCTGCTGCCCATCGGGGTGTACCCGGCGGCCGACGGCTGGGTCCAGGTGGTCTGCCCGCCGGCGTATGCACCGCGTCTGGCGGCGACGCTGGGCGATGAGGCGCTGACCGCGGCCTTCGCCGACCCGCTGTGGACGTCGGATCCCGACGTGTCGGGCCTGGCCGAGGGGTTGTTCTACGGCTGGCTGGCCGAACGCACGGCCATGGAGGCCATGCACGACGCCCACCCGGCGCACCTGCCGTTGACGCCGGTGCGTACCACCGCCGAGGTGATCGCCGACGACCACTTCGCCGAACGGGGATTCTTCGCCGACGTCGAGCACCCGGTGGCCGGCCGGGTCCGCCAGCCCGGCGCCCCGTTCCGGATGGCCGGCGGCTGGGCCCTGCGCCGGCCCGCCCCCCTGTTGGGCCAGCACGACGCCGAGGTCCGCGAGGAGGCCGCCGCCCTGTCGTCGACCATGCCGGACGGTAGGTCGACGGCCGGACCGAGCGGTACGGTACCGTCGGCTGTCCCGGCGACGATCGAACCGGCGTTGCCGCTGGCCGGTGTCCGGGTGCTCGACCTGACCATGGTGTGGGCCGGCCCGTACACGACGATGATGCTGGGCGATCTCGGCGCCGACGTGATCCGGATCGAGGATTCCCGGGTGTTCAACGTGACCCGGGGGTCCTCGCCCCGGCCGGCCAAGGCGCAGCTCGACGCGCTCGGCTGGCTGTGCTGCTATCCCGACGACGAGCCGGGGGAGCGGCCCTGGAACCGCAACGGCATGTTCAACATCCACGCCCGCAACAAGCGTTCGGTCACCGTCGACCTCCGCCGGGACGAGGGTGTGGAGCTGCTGCTGCGCCTGGTGGAACAGGCCGACGTGCTGGTCGAGAACAACTCGGTCGACGTGATCGACAAGCTCGGCATCGGCTGGGACGAGTTGCACCGGCGCAATCCCCGCCTGGTCCTGGTGCGGATGCCGGCCATGGGTCTGACCGGTCCGATGCGCTCGGTGGTGGGCTTCGGGGCCAACTTCGAGGCGTTGTGCGGGCTCACCTCGTTGCGCGGCTATCGCGATGCCGACCCGTCGCTCACCGGTGCGGCGGTCTATTACATGGACGCCGCGAGCGGTGCGGCGGGTGCGGTGGCCACGTTGCTGGCCCTGCGCCGGCGGGACGAGACCGGCGTCGGTGAGCTGGTGGAACTGGCCCAGGGCGAGAACATGCTCAACCTGATCGGCGAGTACCTCGTCGACGCCGGCCGCACCGGACGGGCCTGGTCGACCTACGGGAACCGTCACCTCGTCGACGCCCCGCAGGGCGCCTACCCCTGCATCGGAGAGGATCGCTGGGTGGTGCTCAGCGTCGACGGCGATGACGCCTGGTCGGGCCTGTGCCGGGCGATGGGCGAGCCGGCCTGGGCGTCGGAGGAGCGTTTCGCCAGCGTGGCGGGTCGCCGCGCCGCCCACGACGAGCTCGACGCCCTCCTCGCGACGTGGACCGCGTCGTTGGATCGGTGGGAGGTGGCGCAGCGCTGTCAGGCCGAGGGGGTGGTGGCCGCCCCGGTGCTCGACGAGGCCGACCTCGCGGTTGATCCGCACCTGCGGGCCCGCGGCTTCCTGCGTCGCAACGGCAGCGAGGAGGTCGGCTGGCACGACTATCCCGGCCATCTCTGGCGTTGGAGCGGCCCGTCGTTGCGCTGGGGTGGCCTGTGCCCCTTCGGCGGGGCCAACGAGGAGGTCTGGCGCGGGTTGGTCGGCCTGTCCGAGGAGCAGTACGCCGCCCTTGCCGCTGACGGCCACTTCGTCGACCGCTTCTACGGGCCCGACGGCACGCCGATCTGACGCCCGACGCCGTGGCCCGCCCGGTGAGCGGGTCACGGCGACAGTGCCATACCGAATAGTATTGTACCGGATGGTATTGTACCGGGAGGTATTGTGCCGGGAGGTATCAGTCGCGGTCGCGGGCGACGAGGACCCCGTCGGCGATGAGGGTCTCGATGCGTTCGGCGCTGTAGCCGCCCCACGACATCAGGGCGTCGCGGTTGTGCTGGCCCAACGAGGCCGCCTCGAGCTGCGGCAGGTCGGGCCGGTCGGAGAACTTGAACGGGAAGCCGGGGATGGTGACCTCGCCGAGCACCGGGTCGGGCACCACCCGCACCATCTCCCGCTGCGCGAAGTACGGGTGTTCCAGCGTCTGACGGGGGGTGAGCACCGGTGCGCAGGGCACCCGGTGGGCCTCGAGCACGTCGAGGACCTCCTGGTCGCTGGTGAAGGTCGCCATCCACGCCTCGGTCATGGCGGCGAGCTCGCCCCGGGCCTTGGCCCGGTCGCGGGCGTTGGCGTAGCGGGGGTCCTCGACCAGCTCGGGTCGGCCGATGGCGGCGCAGAAATTGGGCCACTGCCGGTCGAGGGCGATGATCACGATGTAGCCCTCGGGGCCCTGGAAGGTGCCGGCCGGGAAGCCCACCCCGCCGTGCTGGCCGTTGCGCTTGGGGTCCACCTTGGGGTTGGCCGCAGCGAGCTGCACGTTCATCTCGTGGGCGTGGTAGAGACAGTCGATCATCGAGATGTCGACCCACTGGCCCCGGCCGGTGCGTTCCCGGTGGAACAGGGCGAGGGCCAGCCCGGTGAGGGCGTGCACGCCGGCGGACACGTCGGCGAAGGCCACGCCGACGAACTGCGGCGGGCGGTCACGTTCGCCGGTCATGTGCATGAACCCGGAGAAGGCCTGGGCGATGGTGTCGAAGCCGACCTTGTGGCTGAGCGGGCTGTTGCGCCGCCCGAACGCCGAGATCGACGCCATGACCAGGCCGGGGTTCACCGCCCGCAGCGCCTCGTAGTCGAGACCGCGCTTGTCGAGCACGCCGGGGCCGTAGTTCTCCACCACCACGTCGGCGCTGCGCACCAGGTCCAACACCACCTCGGTGGTCTCGGGGCGGGAGAAGTCGAGGCAGACGCTCTTCTTCCCACGGTTCTGCTGCACGTAGTACGCCGAGCGCCCATCCTGTTTGAACGGCAGCTGGCGGGAGGGGTCGCCGCCGGGGGACTGTTCGATCTTGACGATGTCGGCGCCGAGCTCGGCCATGAGCCGGGTGACGGTCGGCCCGGCCAGGTACTGGGTGAAGTCGAGGACCCGGATCCCCTCGAGCATGCGGGGGACCCCGTCGGTGGATGCGTCGGCCATGGCCGCATCCTACGGCCGGGGCCCGGGCCCGTGAGTCGGGCGTGTGAGCCGGCGCGGCGAGCCGGTGCCGGGTCGCGGTGTGCGAGGATGGCCCCATGGCATCTCCCCGTCCCATCGTGTTGGTTCACGGCGCCGTGCACGGCGCCTGGTGCTGGGCTGCGCTGCAGACCGAGCTCGATCGCCGTGGCGTGCCCAGCTACGCCGTCGACCTGCCGGGTCACGGCGGTTCGGTCGAGGAACTGTCCGACACCATGGGCAACGCCGCAGCGGTGTCGGCGGTGGTCGACCGGGTGGTGGCGCGTCACGGGCAGCCGGCGGTGCTGGTGGGCCATTCCTACGGCGGCACGGTCATCGGCCAGGCGGCCGAAGCGGCCTCGGTGGCGCACCTGGTGTTCCTGACGGCGTTGGTGACCGAGGTCGGCGAGAGCCCGACGGCGCTGATGGCGACCTTCCCGCCGCCGCAGTTCAGTGGCCCCGTACCGAGCCGTATCTTCCTGCGCAACGATGACGGCACCATCAGCGGCAATCCCGAGGCGGCGGTGCCGGTGTTCTACAACGACTCGCCGCCCGAGGCGGCTGCTGCGGCCATCGCCCGGCTTTGCCCGCAGCGTGGTGCCAGCCTCAAGCAGGAGGTCACCCGCGCTGCGTGGAAGGAGATCCCCTCCACCTACGTGCGCTGCACCAAGGACATGGCCATCTCGATCGCCGCCCAGGACATGCTGATCGGCCGGTTGCCGAACCCGGCGGTGGCGACCCTCGAGACCGATCACTCGCCGTTCCTGGGCATGCCGGGTGCGCTGGCCGACATCCTCGCCCCGCTCGCCACGAGCTGAGCCCGCCCGCCCGGCCTGTCGGCAAGGGCCGGGTCGGCCCCGCCGGCGGGGTCAGCTCTTGCCCTTGTGCAGCACCCCGGCTGCGGTCAGCTCGGCGATCCGTTCGGGGCTGAGGCCGAGCCGCTCGCCGAGGACGTCCTCGTTGTGCTCGCCCACCAGGGCTGCCCGGATGTCGGGCAGCTCGGGCTGGGCGCTGAACTTGAACGGGAACCCGGGGATGGGGATGGGTCCGGCGAGGTCGTCGTCGACCCAGCGCACCATGTCGCGCGCCAGGTAGTGGGGATGGTCGAGCGCATCGAGGGGTGACAGCACCGGGCTGGCCGGCACCTTGTGGGCGAGCAGTTGCTCGAGGACCTGCTCGTCGGTCTCGAAGGTCGCCATCCACTCCTCGATGATCGGCGTGAGCTCCTCCTGATGGTTGCCGCGGTCCGACGAGGTGGCGAGGCGGGGATCGTCGAGCAGGTCCATCCGGCCGATGCAGCGGCACACGCTGGGCCATTGCAGGTCGAGAGCGAGGATCACGATGTAGCCCTGCGGCCCCTTGAAGGTGCCGGCGGGGAACACCGCAGCGTTGTGCTGCCCGTTGCGCATCGGCACGAACGCGCCGTCGGTGGTGTGGTTGAGCTGAAGGTGGGCCTCGTGGAAGTGGAACAGGGCGTCGGTCATGGCGATGTCGATGAACTGGCCCCGTCCGGTCTTCTCCCGGAAGTACAGGGCGTAGCCGAGCGAGGCGAACCCGTGCACGGCACCGTTGGTGTCGCCGAGGGCCGAGCCGACGAACATCGGCGGGCCGTTGCGGTCGCCGGTCATGTGCATGATCCCCGAGGCGGCCTGGGCGATGTAGTCGTAGCCGGGCCGGTCCGCCCACGGCGAGGTCCGCCCGAAGCACGACACCGACAGGTAGATCACGTCGGGGTTGACCGCCCGGATCGACTCGTAGTCGAGGCCCCGTTTGGCCATGATCTCGGCGGTGCCGAAGTTCTCGGCCACGATGTCGACGTCCCGGGCGAGCTCCAACAGCAGCTGGCGGCCCTCGGTGGTGTTCCAGTCGACGCTGAGGCTCTTCTTGCCCCGGTTGTGCTGGATGAACCAACCGCTGCGGCCGTTGTCGAGCACCTTGGGCAGCAGGCGTCCGGGGTCGCCGACCTCGGGCAGCTCGACCTTGATGATGTCGGCGCCGAGCTCGGCCATCATGCGGGTCACCCCGGCGCCGGCGAGGTACTGGGTGAAGTCCAGCACCGTGCACCCCTCGAGGATCATCGGATCACCGTTCGATTGCGGCATGGTGCGGCCTCCCCTGTGGCGGTGCGGGCATCGTACGCCTTGCGACCCTCGCTGTGTCGGGCGTCACGCCCGGTCGGTCGGGGTCGAGCGGGTCGGGTCGGGTCGGGACGATCCGCGGCACGACCGGTGCGGGTCTGGGAGGATGGGCCCATGACCTCCCCTGTTCGTACCGCCGGGTTCGCCGCTCTCGTGCTCGTCATCGCCGCGTGCGGTGGCAGCAGCGGGGAGACCTCGGCGGACACCACTGCCAAGTCCGCGTTGACCACCGCCAAGGTGATCGGCGGCGCGCCGGCCACGGCGAGCAGCGTCGCAGCCAAGGCGCTCGAGGGAACGGCCATCCTGACCGCCAGCGACAACAAGTTCGGTCCGGCGAAGGCCCGGGCCAACGACAAGGTGCAGCTGGTCAGCGGCGATCCGGTGGGCCACACCGTCGTGTCGGAGACCAAGGCCTGGACCTTCGACGACAAGACCTCGTCGTTCATGGCCCCGTCCAAGGCCGGCAGCTACCCGTTCTACTGCGGGGTGCACGGCAAGTCGATGAGCGGCGTCCTCACCGTCACCGAGTAGGCACCGCCGTCAGGCCGTCGGCCCGGCCCGGCCGTCGGGCCCGGGCAGACCAAGCCGATTGGTATGTTCAGGTGCGGTCGGCGTCCACGGGCGATGCCGGACGCGACGACGGGGCCCCGATGGGGCCCCGTCGTGCGTGTGAGGAAATTCAGCCCGTCGAGGCTCAGGCTGTCCAGGTCTGGCAGTCGGTGGCGGTGGTCGGAGCGCTCAGGCTGGTGTTCCAGGCGATGCCGCTGAGGGCCAGCTTGGTCACGCAGAACTTGACGACCGTGCCGGTGGCGATGGTCAGGTTGCCCGAGGAGAACTTGGCGACCCCGAGCGCCGTGCCGGTGGTCCCGGTGGTGACCGTCTTGGTGGACACCAGCTTGGTGCCGACGGTCCACGTGGCGGTCACCGCCACCCCGCCGACGTTGGCGCCGAGGTTGTCACGAACGATGACCGCGGCGGTGCCCGAGGCCCGGGTGGTGCTCGACTTGGCCATGAGGAGGCTCAGGGCCGCCACGTCGACGGCGCTGCGTACCGGGGCGGTCACGCTGATCGCCTTGGTGGCGGTGGCGGTGTTGCCGACGGGGTCTCGCACCGTCAGCGTGGCGGTGTAGGTGCCGGCCGTGCTGTAGGTCTTGGAGGGGTTGGCGACGGTGGAGGTGGTGTTGTCCCCGAAGTTCCAGCTGTAGGTGAGGGTGCCGTTCTCGGGGTCGGTGGAGCCCGAGCCGGTGAAGGCCACCGTGAGGGCGGCGGTCCCGCTGGTCGGGGTGGCGCCGATCACTGCCGTCGGGGCGAGGTTGGGGGTGACCGTGATGGTCGTGGTGGTGTTGCCGGTGTTGCCGGCCGGGTCGGTGACGGTGAGCCGCGCCGTGTAGGTACCGGCGCTGTAGGTGTGGCTGGGGTTGGCGACGGTGGAGGTGGTGTTGTCGCCGAAGTTCCAGCTGTAGGTGAGGGTGCCGTTCTCGGGGTCGGTGGAGCCCGAGCCGGTGAAGGCCACGGTGAGCGGGGCGGTGCCGCTGACGGGGGTGGCACCGATCACGGCGACCGGGGCGAGGTTCGGCGGGGCGGTCGCGGCGACGGTGAGCCGGTAGAAGCCGACGCTGCCGTAATCGGTGTAGCCGGTGCTGAGCGGGTCGCCGTAGCCGACCCCGTCCACGAGCACGGTGTAGGTGCCGGCAGCGAGGGTGGCCGAGATGGTGGCGCCGAGGCCGGTGGCCGCGTCGCCGCTGGTGGAACCCGAGGCCGGGTCGTTGGCGGTGACGACGGCGCCGGAGCTGTTGCGCAGCTCGAGCTTGAGATCGAGGTCGGGGCTCGTCGGTGCAGGCGTTGCGGTGAAGGTGGCCGCGCCGGCACCGACGGCGATGGTGAAGGCATCGACATCGGTGCGGGTCGAGATGATCCCGTTCGTCGTGGCGTTCGGTGCGGCCAGCGTCGTGGCGGTGGCCACCGTGTCGCCGTGGTCGTCGCTGCGCAGGGCCAGGCCGTTGCTGATGGCGACGGCGAAGTCGTCCTCGGTGTTGTTGGCCCCGGCATACTCGCCCTTGGACCACTGGGCGAGGGCCTCGTAGTAGCCCACACCCATGATCGGGGCCCAGTTGCCGTGGCCGGAGTAGTAACCGACCGAGGCGGTGCCGTCATGGGACAGCCCGACGTTGTGGCCGACCTCGTGGGAGACCGCCTCGGCGACGTACTTGGCCTCCCAGCCGACGCCGTCCTGGAAGATCAGGGCGGGCTGGTAGAAGTCGTGCTCGGCGCCGATGCCGTCGTAGACCCCGGCGAAGGCCACGCCTCCGCAACCGCCGGCGCACACCGAGGCGTACAGGCTGGTGGCGGCCATGGCGGAGCCGCTGCTGACGCACGGGGTGTTCTTGGTGACCACGGCCCGGGTGCCGAACACGGTGTCGGAGATCGAGGCGCGGTTGATGGCGTCGTAGCCGGGGTCCTGGGTGGTGACGTCGAGATTGAAGGGCGCATAGTCCTCGGACACGCGCTTCCACACGCTGACGATCTCGTTGCGCTCGGCGTCGGAGAACGTGCCCGGTGCGCCGTCCATGTCGTAGGCGCCGGCCTCGCAGTTGCTGCCGCCGGTGTAGTTGTTCCACGCCGTGTTGGTGAGGCTGTGGCCGTCGAAGTCGAGGTAGATCACCCGGTTGGCGCCGGGCTTGGAGTGCAGCAGGAACGCACTGGCCGTCGGGATCGTCGGGTCGAGCGGGCTGGGCGTGGTGGCGGCCGGCCCGAGCGGCGGCTCGACGAAGAGCAGTTCGTCGGTGTCGTCGACGAAGAGGGTCTCGTCGGCGAGCAGCTGCGCGCTCAGCTGTGCGGCACTCTTGCCGTGCTTGCGGGCCACGGCCTCCATGCGGGTGCCGAGCTTGTCGATGGCGGCCTGGCCCTTGGGCTGCCGGTTGGCCGCCTTGGGGATCCGGGTGGTGTTCGGACCCTGCGCCGTGGCACCGGCGGGCTGGGAGGTCGACTTGGTGGCAGCATCGGCGGCACCGATGGCCAGCAGGCTTGGCAGTGCCAGGGCGACCGCTACCGTCGCCCAGATCTTCCAACGCTTCATCGGCCCTCCGACAGGTCACTCACGAAAGTGAACGGTACCTACGGGGGGTCGGGACGTAATCCCGTCAATTGGGGTCTACGCCCTCAGGAACGGGGATCGTGATCATGGTCCTACTCGCGTTGGCTCACCGATCCCGGACGGTCGGCTCGAACGGTCGGGTATCAGAAGCCGGGCTCGCCCTTGCCGGGCGCGCCGAGGGAGTGGCCGTAGATGACCACCGGTGAGCCGTTGGGCAACAACGGGAACAGGAAGTCCTGGTCCCAGTCCGCGGTGCGGGCACAGCCGTGGCTCGCCGGGTAGGCGGGCACCACCGGCGAGCCGTGGATGGCCCAGCCCCGGTGGAAGTACAACGGTCGGTAGAGAGTGCCGAGGGGGGCCTCGTCGGGGCCGTCGACCCGACGGAATATCTCGAACGAGCCGGTCGGGGTGTAGGCGACCGATTCCGAGCCGTCGGCCTCGGTGTAGGTCTCACCGGAGCCCGTCGAGGTGTTGATCGTGGTCACCTGACCGGTCTTGCTGACGAAGAACA
>CAIXPF010000077.1 GCA_903921205.1 uncultured Acidimicrobiia bacterium
CCGGCGGCGCCGCGGCCCGCACCGCCTTCATCGGGTTGCTCTCGCGCGACCTCACGGTGCTGCGTAAGTCCATCAAGGAGTTCCTGCCCCGCACGCTGCTGCAACCGCTGCTGCTGATGTTCGTGTTCACCTACGTGTTCCCGAAGATCGGCCAGGGCGTCGGCGGCGGATCGGCCGCAGGCGAGGCCGCGGCCTCGGCGTTCGCCACCGTGCTGGTGGCCGGGGTGGTCGGGCTGTCGGTGTTCTTCCAGGGTGTGCAGGCCGTGGCTCTGCCGCTGGTGCAGGAGTTCGGCTACACCAAGGAGATCGAGGACCGGGTCCTGGCCCCCGTCCCGGTCGCACTGGTGGCGATCGAGAAGGTCACCGCCGGCGCCATCCAGGGCCTGTTCGCCGCATCCCTGGTGTTCCCCCTCGCCTCGTTCGTGCCGGCGACCCCGGTCAACCTGTCCATCCACTGGCCGCTGCTGATCACCCTCGCCCCGCTGGCCTGCCTGGTCGCCTCGGCGCTCGGGCTCAGCTTCGGCACCTTCTTCGAGCCGCGCTCGGTGCCCGTCCTGTTCGGCGTGGTTATCCTGCCGATCACCTTCCTCGGCTGCACCTACTACTCGTGGTCCTCCCTCGAGTCCATCCGCTGGCTGCAGATCCTGGTGCTCGTCAACCCGCTGGTGTACATCTCCGAAGGTTTCCGGGCCGCACTCACCAACTCGCCGCACATGCCGCTGTGGGCCATCTACAGCGCCCAGGTGGTCTTCCTGGGGCTGTTCCTTCGGGTCGGTATCCGCAACTTCCGCAAACGCGTCCTGTCCTGATCTCCCGGTCCGACCGACCGGGCCCGGCACCCCGGGGCCCCGAGCACCATTCGCGTGAACAGCGCTAGCGTCTGCGACGGTCCCGACGCGGCGGTGACGTCGGGCTCGACGGGGGGGGAACTCGCACGATGCGACCACGATTCGTCTCGACGGTCCTGCAACGACTGCTCGACGAGACCGACCTGTCCGTCACCGACCGCGTCCTCGGCGTGGCCTCGGGGGCGGGCGATCTCGAGGTGCTCCGTGGTGCAGGGTTCACCGATCTCACCCTGACCAACGTGGTGGTCGACCCACTGCACGTGCGCGGCGCCACCACGGTCGATGCGCTCACCACCGATGCGCGCACCACCTGGGAGCAGCAGGACGCCCAGGCGCTGACCTACGCCGAGAACAGCTTCGACATCGCCTTCGTGTCCGAGGCGCTGCACCACTGCCGTTCACCGCACCGGGCACTCACCGAGATGGTGCGGGTCGCCCGCAAGGCCGTCATCGTGATCGAGTCGCGCGACTCGCTGGCGATGAAGGTGGCCCGGCGGCTGCGCCTGAGCAGCGAGTACGAGTTCAACAACCTGCTGCTCACCACCCGAACCCACGGCGGTGCCGACTTCGGCCCGGTCCCCAACTACGTCTACCGCTGGACCGAGCGCGAGTTCATCAAGACCATCGCCTCGTTCGACCCGGCGCATCAGCACGACTTCTGGTTCTTCCACGGCCTGAAGGTGCCCGGCCAACGCCAGCCCTGGGTGAGCCTGGGCAACGCCCTGCTGACCGTCGCGCCCAAGGAGGCCAACCTCTTCGGCATGGTGGCCCTCATCGGCGGGCTGCAGCCCTACCTCGATGCGGACGGGCCCGAGACCCGGCTGCGCCCCGAGGTCAGCCGCCGGCCCGAGGCCAGGCCGGCATCCCGGGTCCACGCCGTACGGGTCTGACCGGCCGGCCCGCGGCCGTCAGGGCAGCCGGACCGTGTTGGCCACACCCTCGGCGCCGATGTTCACCGTGAGGATACGGACCGGTACGGAGCCGAGGTTCTTGCCGTTGTGCACCGTGCCCACCGCCTCCATCAGCGCCGTGCCCGCCGGGTAGACCTTGGTCCCCGCACCCTGGTACTCCACGGTGACCGCGCCCTCGAGGATGTAGGCGTACATCGGCGCGTCGTGGCGGTGCAGCCCCGTTTCCTGGCCCGGCAGCAGGGTCACGATCACCGAGGACACCTGGGCCGGCACCGCCGTCGGATAGGCCAACGGCTGGCCCAGCACCGTCGCCGGCTGCTTGTCGAGCAACGTGAGCGGCGCGACCGCCGCTGCGGTGGTCGACGGCGCCGAGGTGGCCGGGACGGTCGAGGCCACCGCCGCGGTGGACGCCGTCGTCTCCGTGGACGTCTCCGTGGACGAGCCCGACCCACACGCCACCAGCAACCCCACGCCGGCGGCGACGACAGCGAGGAGCCGTGCCGCCGAACTGGAACGGTGACGGGTGATGACGACGGGCCGGCTGCGCATGGCCCGACCCTAGTGTCGCGGCCGGTGCGGCCTTCGGTCCCCGAGACAGCGGTGCACCGCACCCGGACGCGACGTCGCCCCCGGCCCGACCATGGCCGGACCGGGGGCGATCGGTCGGATCAGACCCGGCTCTCCACCGCGACCACCGCTGCGGACGGGCGGGTGGAGGCGTCGTTCACCGCGGTCTGGATGCTGCTGAAGGTGTCACCCTCGGTGAGGCCCATCACGAAGGTGTGCGGGCCGACGAGAGACGGCAGCACCACATCGGCCGGGGTTCCGGGGGTGAGGCCGCTGGTCCGCCCGAATCCGAGCACGGTCATCTTCTGGTCCATCAGGGCGTACTCGTCGGGGCTGGTGTCGTCGACGAGGTTGCGCACGAAGAACGACCGGTCCCGCACGGTGTCGGCGAAGCCGGCCCACTCCGGTCCGGGTAGGTCACCCTTGCGCGATCCGGTCAGGGCGATGTTCATCCCGTCGGAGAAGATCACCCGGTCGGTGGTGAAATCGATCTGGCCGCCCGGGGTGCCCTCGAAGAGGAACCAGTACGCCGTCGGGGTCTGCTCCCATTCCATCACCGTGTGGGTCGGGAAGAAGTCCCACCGGAACCGCCACCCGTCCGGGGTGACCGACCGGAACGACGCCTTGAGCGGACCGCTGCTCAGCGTCGTGGTGGTGACCCCGCCGAAGCCGGGATGGGAGTAGCCCTCGGGGAAGATGGCGTTCGGCATACCCCGGTAGGTGCCGCCTGCACCGGCGACGGTGGGCGAGTAGTTCAGCCAGTCCTGGTCGTTCACGTCGACGATGCTGGAGAGCCCGCCGTTCGCCGGCTGCAGGTACCACGATCCCCTCGGGGTGGCGATCTGCAGCGCAGCCATGCCGGCATCGGTGGTGGAACTCACCGTGACCTGCGGGGTGACGGCGGCCGGCGCGATGCCGGCGGTCACGGTGTCGAAGTAGACGTGCAGGGTGCGGGCGTTCGACGGGCCGATCGGCCCGCTCAGCTGCACCACGACGGTGCCGACGGCGTAGGAGGCGGCGTTGAAGCCCGGCGCCGGGTCGAACTGGAACGGGACCGCGGCGTTGAGCACCGACCCCGCATTGTCGACCTCGACCACCCGGATGCTGTTGGGGTCGAACGCCGCGGAGGCCCCCAACTTCGCCAGCGCCGAGGTGAAGTCGAGCCCGAACTCCGCCGTTGCCGAGTTGGCGACCGCCGTCGCCGAGGTCAGCTCGACCGGCATGCGGTAGCCCCAGCCGGCATTCCACCAGTTCGGCGCCGGCGCAGCGGCTGCACCGCCGGGCTGCGGGACCACCGGCGGCGGGCCGGCCGGAGCCAGCCAGTCGACCGCAGCGCCGAACAGCTTCCAACCGTCGGCGGTGAGCGTCGGAGGCGTCTGCGTCGCGAGGAAGAACCCGACCCGGCGAGCGGCGGCGGTGCCGGTGGTGAGCGCTGCGCCACTCTCCACCCCGAAGACGGCCACCCGGGACTTGCCGACCAGGCGGGCGATCACGGTTGCGCCCGGGGCCACGGTGCCGACCGACCCGTAGGTCGCGGCTGCCGAGGTGACCGCCGTGCCGGTCAGGCCCCCGGCCAGCGGGTTACCGGCGGCGGCGATGGTGAGCGAGGTCTGCGAGTTGAGCAGGCTGGGGCTCGAGCCGAGCCGCAGCGTGGCCTGCGCCGCCACCTCGCTGGACAGTACCGGTACCGCCAGATCGGCCAGCCACGACGGCACCAGCGTGGCATCGACCGATGCCGACACCACCACGAGGTCGGAACCGCTCACGCTCGACGGTGAGGTCAGCGCGTTGTCGTCGACGAGGGTGACCGTGAAACCCTTGGCCACCAGGTAGTTGCGCAGCGTCCGGTCGCCGAGCACCGGCGAGGTGGCGTTGCCCACCAGCAGGTGCGCCGTGCGCGTCGGCGGGGGCGGCGGCGGGGTTCCCCCGGTGGGGACGGTCACCACCACGGTGTCGGAATCCGCGTACTGCCCGTCACCGGCCCGATACGCCAGCTCGTAGGTGCCCGCCTGGCTGAAGGTCGCCGACGGGGCTACTGCGCTGCTCGACGGGGCGAAGGTGACGACACCGGGGCCGGACACCTTGGTCCAGCTCCCACTGATCGTGTTCGACGGCAGCCCATCGTCCTCGACCGTGCCCTTCAGCGCAGTGCGGAACGCTCCGGGGGCAACCGCGCGGTCCGGACCGGCATCAGCCGTGGGGGCCCGGTTGGCGACCCCACCGGTGCAGGTCGTCGTCCACGTTGCCGGGCAGCTGTTCCACGCCGGGGCGTTGAGGGTGGCGCCCTTGGCGACGATGATCATCGAGGCCCGGAACGCGATCGGCGTGTGGTTCGCCAGGTTGTCGGGTCCGGTGTAGCAGTGGGTCCCGCATGAGTTGCCGGTCATGAGCAGCTCGCCGCTGGCCTTGTCCTTGACCATGACCGCGGCGTAATCGAACGGTTGGGTCCAGTTCCAGTTCGGGGTCTTCCACCACTTCGACGGGATCCCGAAGTCGATCCAGTAGGTGCCGGTGGTGGCCACGGTCTGGTAACCGGTGCACGCCTCGTCGACGAAGCTGTTGCGCCAGACGCACAGCTGCATGAGCGTTTCGAGGTCCGACGGCTTCTTGGTGACCTCGAGGCGCATGAACGCCCGACCGTCGGCGTAGTTGACCGGCGAGGTCCAGTCCGGCGGTGATGCATAGTTCACCCGGGCGACCGTGGTGGCCTTGTGGGTCAGCAGGGTGTCGAACAGCCGGAACTGGGTCGGGTCCGCACCGGCGGTCGGCGACAACGCCAACCCCATGGCCAACAGCAACAAACTCACGACAATGCTCAGCCGCCGCCGCATTGGGTACTCCCGCCTGATTCGACTCCGCCGGACCGGACACTAACGACGCCCTGCCGCGTCACTGTGGTCGGAGCAGCATGATTTTCCGGGATCATCGCCCCAGAGGGACTCGGCGGGTTCCAGCGGTCGTCGCTACGGGGAGCCTGGTTGGAGGGTAGCGAACAGGGCGGTGGGGGTCTGCCATCCGAGGGTCTTGCGGGGTCGCCGGTTGAGTTCCTCGGCGACGCGGGCGAGGTCTGCGGGGCTGTGCAGGCGGAGGTCGCTGCTCTTGGGGAAGTAGTTGCGGAGTAGTCCGTTGGTGTTCTCGTTGCTGGGCCGCTGCCATGGCCGGCCCGGCCGGCAGAAGTACACGGGCATGTTGGTGGCGGCGGTCAGCGCGTGGTGGTGACACATTTCCGAGCCTTGGTCCCAGGTCAGCGAACGCCGCAACGACACCGGCAAGGCGTCGAAGATCGTCTCGAGTTGTCGGCGCAGGCTGTCCGAGCGCGAGGCCGGGTCGAGGTGAACCAGCACGGTGAACCTGGAGGTTCGTTCGACGAGGGTGCCGATCGCTGAACGGTTGAACGCGCCGACGATGAGGTCACCTTCCCAATGCCCAGCGACGAGGCGGTCGTCGGCTTCTGCGGGCCGTTGATCGATCAAAGTGATCGGGACCACGAACCGTGGACGTCGCTCGTCGCCGCATCGCCTGGGTCGTCGGTGGGGACGCCCGGTGCGCAGCACGCTCGCCGGTTCGCGTTCCACGACTCGTTGAGGGCTGTAGAGCGCCTGGTAGATGGTCTCCACTGCCAGGTGGCGCCCGTGGACGGCGTCGAGCTCGTGGGCGACCTGTTCGGGGCTCCAACGCTGATCGAGGTAGCCCTGCACGATGCCGCGCAGTTCGCTGTCACGTTCAAGGACCCGGACTTTGGGTCGCGGCCGGCGAGCGTGAGTCATTGCCTGCGCGATGTGCGGCCGGTAGGCGCCGTCGGGCGACGTGTTGCGCTGCAATTCCCGCGCCACCGTGGACACCGCCCGACCCAGCTCGGCCGCGAGGGACCGAGCAGAACGGCCGACGTGCACACCATCAGCGATGGTCACCCGTTCAGCCGCGGTCAGATAGCGACCAGACTCAGGACGCGACGGGACCTGGTGCATGATCGGCTCAACGACCCGGATGACGCCGTTCCGCGTGAACGATCCGCCGTTCTTCCACCAGTGCCCGGTCTTGCGGTCGATCTCAAGACGTCGGCACGATTCAGAGATCGACACCCCTTGGCGGATCAACCGAACGAACTGCGCACGCTTTTCCGTCATCGGCTGCCGACCCGGGCGCCCGCTCGAAGCTGATCTCATGCCACCTGCTTACCTCAGGCGTAGCGACGATCCCTGGAACCCGCCCTCCGGGAACCCCCCGATTGAACCCGTCGGGTGGTGGTCCGGCCACTCGTCGCTCCGGTGTGCCCGGACCGCAGGTCCGGACAACCCAGCGGCCGGATTCGCAGGACGCGGCCGTAGGATCGACCGGGACCGCACCGGCCGGTCAGGCCCGAACTCGTGGCCGGACCCGACGAGGTCCGGCCGGACCGGGACCGCACCAGACCCAGCCCGACCGGACCCGGGTCACCCCGAGGTCCGTCAGCGAACGGAGACGCCGTGGCCCGCACCGAGATCGGAACGTCACACCGGCACCGCACCAACCCACGCAGCGGCCGGCCGGCGCAACCGGCTGCGCGTGCCGGAGCGATCGCATGACCGGGCTCGACACCACGTCCGGAGCCGATGACGCCCCGAGGCCGGACGGCAAGCTGGCGGTGGTGGCCCTCGGCGGCAACGTGCTGATCCGTGACGCCGGACACCAGTCCATTCCCGACCAGTACGCCATCGTCGAGGAACTCGCCCCCCACCTCGTCGATCTGGTCGCCGACGGGTGGCGGCTGGTGGTCACCCACGGCAACGGCCCCCAGGCCGGGTTCATCATGCGGCGGTCGGAGCTGGCGAGCGCCGAGGTGGCCCCGGTCCCGCTCGACTACGTCGTGGGTGACACCCAAGGTGCGATGGGCTACATGTTCGTCAAGGCGCTGGCCAACGAGCTGCACCGTCGGGGGCTGCAGTTGCCGGTCGTGGCGGTGGTGACCCAGGCCGTGGTCGATGCCGGTGATCCCGCCTTCGGTCATCCGACCAAACCGGTCGGCACCTTCCTCGACGAGGCCACCGCCCGGCACTACGCCGACACCCTCGGATGGACCATCGCCGAGGACTCGGGTCGCGGCTGGCGTCGCACGGTCCCCTCGCCGATCCCCGTGGAGGTGGTCGAGCTGCCCACCATCGCCGCGCTCACCGAGCAGGGCACGCTGGTGGTGGCCGGCGGTGGCGGCGGCATCCCCGTGGTTCGTGACCCCGAGGGCCGCCTGCGCGGTGTCGAAGCGGTCATCGACAAGGACCTGACCTCGGCGCGCATCGCCGACGGTATCGGCGCCGACCTGCTGGTGCTGTGCACCGGCGTGGAACGCGTCGCCATCGACTTCGGCACCCCACGGCAACGCTGGCTGGACCGGCTCGGCCTCGACGAGGCACGCGAGCTGGCCGACTCCGGCCAGCTCGGCGAGGGCAGCATGAAACCCAAGGTCGAAGCGCTGATCGACTTCGTGCAGCGCCGTCCGGGTGCCGCCGGGGTCATCACCACCCCGGACCGGCTCAGCGGGGTGCCGACCCGTCGCACCGGCACCTGGATCTCCGCCTGATCGACCGGTATCCCGGCCCACTGCCCTAGGGCCGAATGGCTCTCGCCGCGACGGAACGTCGTTCGTACAGTCGGTACCGAGACGTCGGCAGATGACACAGGACGGGGAACCGATGCGAACAGTCAGCAGCCACCTCGGCGAGGGTTCGCCGGGCGAGGGAGCCGGGCGATGACGCCGCGACCCAACCACCTGGGCCAGGCGCGACGTGCGATCGGTGGCCTCGTCGCCGGCCTGCTGCTCGGGGCCGGCGCGGTACTCGGGTCCGGCGCCGTCGCCGGCGCAGCCATCACCGGACCGTGCGACATCACCGTCGACGGGGCCAGCATCAAGGACCTGAGCAGCTCCGACCCCGGCGATGCCATCGTGGTCGGCCCCGACGACCGCTTCTCGGTCACCTTCACCGCCGACGGCGACCTGCAGTCCCACGCCATCGACCTCGACTACGCCGGGATCACCTGGTCGGTGGTCGACAACAACGACACCAAGGCCGTCGACACCGTGACCCGCTACGTGTCGGTGGCCGACTACCGCCGCTACGGGGTGGGCCTGTACAAGGTCTCCGGCAATGCCGTGCTGAGCGACGGCCGCACCTGTGAGGGTGCCGTGCTGGTGAAGGTCACCGGTTCCCCCTTCGCCACCGCGGCGGGGATCGGGTCCGGGCTGCTGACCCTGGCGGGCGTCGCCGGGATCGGTGCGGCAACGGTGGCGACGACCCGTGGCGTGCGCCGCGGCCTGGTGAAGGGAGCACGGCCATGACCCGCATCCGACCTCTGCCGATCCTGCTCGGCGCCGTCAGCGGCCTCGTCCTCGGCGCCTCGCTGGTGGTGCTGCTGCAGCAGTTCGCGGTCCTGGCGTTGTCCCGGTCGGTGCTCGTCACCGCCATGGTGGCCGGCGCGGTGGTGGGCGTGCTGCTGCCCCTGGTGGCCGGTCTGATCGCCGGACGTGGAGCACGGTCCCACGCCGTGCCTCCGGTCGCTGCGGGGACCTGAACGCCGGATTGGTAATCCTCATCGCCCGTGGAAGACTCCCGGGCCGTGCCCAACCTGTTCAGCCCACTCACCGTCAAGGACGTGACGCTGCGCAACCGCATCGCCATGTCCCCCATGACGATGTACCACTCGGTCGACGGCCACCTCGACGACTACCACGTCATGTACCTCGGCGCCCGGGCAGCGGGCGGGTTCGGCCTGGTCTTCCCCGAGCAGATCGCCATCACCCCTGACGGCCGCACCTCGACCTCGTGCGCCGGCATCTGGGACGACGCGCACCTCGACGGCCATGCCCGGGTGACCTCCATGATCCGGCGCATGGGTGCGGTGGCGGGGATCCAGCTCGGCCACACCGGACGCAAGGGCAGCGAGCTGGCCCCCCACGACGCCGCCCGGCTCGGCCGGTCGAAGGCGCTGGCCCCCGACGAGCCGGGCGGCTGGACCTGTGTCGCACCGTCCGCGGTTCCCTACGGCGGCGGGCACCACCACCCGGTGCGCGAGCTGCGCGTGGAGGACATCGCCGAGCTGCACCGCAGCTACGGCCAGGCCGCCCGCCGTGCCGCCGATGCCGGCTACGAATGGCTCGAGCTGCACTTCGCCCACGGCTATCTCGGTGCGAGCTTCTTCTCGCCCCTGGCCAACCACCGTACCGATCAGTATGGCGGCTCGCTGCGCAACCGGGCGCGGTTCCTGCTCGAGGCCATCGACGCCGTTCGTGAGCACTGGCCGGAACGGTTGCCGCTCACCATGCGCCTGGGGTCCGACGACTTCAACCCCGACGGGGTCCGCTTCGACGAATCGGTCGAGACGATCGGCTGGATGGCCGAACGCGGGCTCGACCTCGCCGACCTCAGCTTCGGGATGAACACCGACGCCATGGTCGATCCGCCGTTCAACCAGCCGGCGGCGTTCGTGTCCCGGGCCGCCCGGGTGCGTCGCGAGGTCGGCATCCCCGTCGCCACCAGCTGGAACCTCGGCCTTCCGGCCACCGCCGATGCCGTGATCCGCGACGAGCTGATCGACCTGGTGATGGTCGGCCGCCCGGCGCTCGCCAACCCGCACTGGCCCCTGTGGGCGGCGCGGGAGCTCGGCCACGACGACCCGTTCTCGCTGGTGCCCGAGGACTGGCGTTGGTGGCTGCAGAACTTCCGGGGTGACGCCGCGAGCATCGGCCTGCCCCTGGCCCCGACGCCGCCGAAGCGCAGCTGAAGCCCGCCCCGCACCTGTTCGAACCAGCAGCCGGCAGCCAGAAGCCAAAGCCAGAAGCCAAAGCCAGAAGCCAGCAAGGACCGCCACCGTGAGCCAGCCGTCAGCGAACCCGTCATCGCCGAGGCCAGCCGGACGCCGCGGTCCCCGGCGTGCCCCGAAGCGCTCGGTGACCAGCCGTGTCCGCTACGCCTTCGACAACGCCCTGTCCCGTGGACCGTCCGTGGTCATCGGCTGGCTCGGCCTGCTCACCCTGGCGATCATCGTGGTGGTCGCAACGGTGGTCACCCTCCTGCGGATCACCGGCATGACCGGCGGCGATCGGATGTGGTTCGGCGAGGCGCTGTGGCAGAGCATGCTCCGCATCCTCGACGCCGGCACCTTCGCCGGTGACACGGGATGGCTCACCCGTCTGTTCGCCCTGACCCTCACCCTGATCGGCATCTTCCTTGCCGGCAGCTTGATCGGCCTCATCGCCAGCGCCGTCGACCAGCGCATCGAGGACCTGCGCAAGGGACGTAGCGCGGTCCTCGAACACCGGCACACGTTGATCCTCGGCTGGTCCGATCGCGTGCCGTCGGTCGTGCGCGAGCTGATCATCGCCAACGAGAGCGAGAAGCGTGCCGCCGTCGTGGTCATGGCCGACGTCGACAAGAGCCTCATGGAGGACACCCTGCGTGAGGCGATCAGCGACTTCAGGACCACCCGGCTGGTGTGCCGGTCGGGCAACACCTCGACCGCCGCCGATCTGACCCGGGTGAACCTCGAGGGGGCCCGCAGCGTGATCGTGATCGGCGGGCACGACGCCACCGTGGTCAAGACCGTGCTCGCCGTCATCGCCGCCGCCGACGGCAACGGTGGCGATGGCCCGCCGGTGATCTGCGAGATCATCGATCCGGAGACGGCGCAGTCGCTGCAGGCGCTGTTCGGCTCCCGTCTGGTCATCGTCAGCTCGGACGCCCTGATGGCCGAGCTCACCGCACAGGCCTGCCGCCAACGCGGCCTGAGCCAGGTCTTCCACGAGCTGCTCGACTTCGACGGCGACGAGATCTACTTCGCCTCGTTCCCGGCGCTGACCGGCACGACCTACGCCGCGGCGCAACTGTCCTTCGAGCAGTGCTCGCTGATGGGCATGCTCACCGCGGACGGCGAGGTCGTGCTCAACCCGCCGGCCGACCGGCCGGTCACCGCCGGCGACCAGCTCATCGGCATCGCCTCCGACGACAGCACGTTCGTGTGCACCGGCCACCGCCCGGCCGCCCGTACGCTCTCCCCCGGGGCGCCGCACACGGACGACGACACCCAACGTCGCATGATCCTCGTCGGTTGGAGCCGGCTGGGACCGCGCGTGGTCGCGGAGCTCGACCAGTTCCTCGACGCGCGGACCACCCTGGAGATCGTCCTCGACCCGGACCTCGTCGACCCCGACGAGGTCCGGGCCCAGCTGCACACCGAGCACATCGCCATCGAGGTGTCCACCCACCGAGGCGGACCGGAGGACGTCGCCACACACGCCGCCCGCCGGGCGTTCCACGAGGTCATCGTGCTCGGCCGGCGCAACGACATCAGCGCCGAGGACGCCGACGCCCGGACCCTGATCACCCTGGTGGCGTTCAAACAGGCCGTGCAGCGTCACGGGCTCGGCCAGGTACGCATCGTGGCCGAGCTGCTCGAACAACGGCACGCCCCCCTGGCCATGGCGACCGGTGCCGACGACTTCATCGTCAGCGACGAGCTCACCAGCCTGATGATCGCCCAGCTGTCCGAACGCGCCGAGCTCGACCAGCTCTTCCGCGATCTCTTCGACCCCGACGGCGCCACCATCGCGATCGTCCCCGCCCTCGCCTACGGCGCCGCCGAGGCGACCTGCTTCGCCGATGTCGTCGCTGCGGCGTCCGCCGCCGGGCACTCCGCCCTCGGCTACCGCCGCCAGGCCGACGGCGTGGTGGTGGTGAACCCGCCCAAGAGCGACCCCGTGACCATCGGCAGGGACGACGGCATCGTCATCCTCCGCTGATCGTGCAACGGCCGACCGGATATCGGTCTCGCGACCCCTGGACGGCAGGGGTGGATACTGGTTGTCTGACCTCATGACGATCTCGCTGCGGATCGACCCCCGCCGGTTGCGCAAGGGCCTGCTCGTCATCGCCGTCGTCCTGGCCGTCACCAGCTTCGCCCTGGCGCTGGTGGCGCGGGCCACGCCGCTGGCCAGGACCATGCCGCTCGAGCGGCTCGGCCTGCGTGTGCTGCGGAACTTCGACGCCACCGGGGAACGCAGCGTCCCCACCGCCTGGAGCATCGGTCTGCTGCTCGGTATCGCCGGGCTTGCGGCATTGACAGCCAGGCTGCACCTGCGACGCCGACTCGACCACGTCGGCGCCTGGAGCCTGTTCAGCGCCCTGTTCGTGCTCTTCGCTGTGGACGACTACCTGAGCGTGCACGAACAGGTGGCGGTCCCGCTGCGGCGGATGATCGGCAGCACGACACCGGGGCTGTTCCACTACGCCTGGGTGATCCCGGCGCTCCTGGTGGGGGTGGTCGCCATCATCAGCTTCCGCCGCTTCGCGGCGCTGCTGCCGGTGTCGATCAAGCGGCAGTTCATCGTCGCCGGGGTCCTGCTCCTCGGGTCGGCGATAGGGCTGGAGATGGTGCTCGGCATGTTCAGCCCGACGAAACAGGCCGGTGCCGGGGTAACCGACAAGGACGTGCTGTTCCTCCTCGTCGCCAACGTCCGCCAGGGCCTGAAGTTGGTGAGCGAGTCGCTGCTGCTGGTGGTGGTGCTCGAGTACCTCTTCACGTTGACCGACCGCGTCGCCATCGCCCTCACCCGCCTCGGCCCCTCCGCCGATCCTGATCAGCGCAAGGACCCCCTCGCCGACGGGCGTGACGACAGCGACAGCGACAGCGACAGCGACAGCGACAGCGGCGATGCGTCACGGACGGTGACCCCACCGGCACTACAACCGCGCAGGAACGACCGCTGCTGAGGGGAAACCCGCCCGGTTCAGCGGCATCGGCGCCCAGAGCCGGCCCAGCGGGGCATTGCGCTGCTCATGATCAGGGACCTTGGTCCTAGGCTACGGCCGACGCGGGCAGGGGGTGACATGAGCGGCAGCGAGGTGCAGCAGGTCGGCCAGAAGACCCCGGCGCACCCCATGGCCCCAGCCGGCGACGAGGTCCACCTGGCCGTCTCGTTCGCCGCAGCGGACCGGGACTGGGCCGAGTGGGTTGGCGGCCACCTCGTCGAGCTCGGCTACCGGTTCCGCCTTCCCGAGTCCCCGCTCGAGCCGGGCCCGGCGGCCCTCGATGCCGTTGCGCAGCAACGACGTAGCGGCACCCCACTGGTCCTCGTCGCCTCTGGTGCCCTGCTCGGACAGGCCCTCGACCTGCTCGAGGGAGATCTGCTCGACCTCGACCGGGTGGAGCCGGACCTCGCGCCGCTGGTGGTCGCCCTCATCGAGGACGTGGCGCTCCCTGCCGAGTGGGGTGACGCCGTCCGCGCGCCGATGTTCACGGTTCCCGACGACTACACCGGGTCCCGTCAGCTGCTGATCGAGGCGTTGGCCCGGGCATTGCCGACCCCCGGCGCCACCGACCGAGCGGCCACCGACCGGGGCCGCGCCGAACCTGTGGGGACCGACCGGACCTGCGCCGAACCTGCCGGCACGACCTGGAAGACCCCGGAGCCGCTGCCGAGCGTGTTCGACCGGCCTGCAGCTGCACCGGCGCCGGCGAACCCGTCCGACGCCACCGACAGCGACCTGCCCGAGCCGGCGAGCCACCCCCGAGCCGGCCTGATCGGCCCCGGCACGGCGACCTCGCCCAGGATCGCCGACCCTGTGGCGCGGCTCGAGGATCTCGCGCGGCGGGCCGCCGCCACCTACGGCGCCGACGAGGTCCGTACGCTCGCTGCCCGCATCGAGCTTGCGCAGGCGCTGTCGGCGGCAGGCAGCCGGCCGCAGGCAGGGTGCCTGCTCGAGGCGGTGCTGCACGACAGCACCAGCAGGTACGGCGAGGACGACCCCACGACGACCGCCGCCAAACAGCACCTCGCCAACCACTACGCCGAGCTCGGTCGCCATGACGCGGCGCTCGAGCTGCGCCGACAGGTCTTCGACAGTCGTGCAGCCGCGCTCGGGCCCCAGCACCCCCGCACGGTGAGCGCCCAGAACAACCTGGCCAACAGCCTGGCATCGTTGGGTCGCGTCGAAGAGGCGCTCGCCCTGCGGGAGGCCGCCGCCGAGGCCCGGCTCCGGGCGTTCGGCCTCAACGACCCTGCCACCCTGAGCGCCCTGAACAACCTCGCCATCAGCTATGCCGAGCTCGGACGCGGGGAGGACGCCCTGCTGCTGCGCGAAGCCGTGGTCCGAGGCCGTGAACGCCTGCTCGGACCGGACGACCCGCAGACCATCGCGGCCCGGAACAACCTGGCCAACAGCCTTGCCGTCCTCGGTCGCCACGACGAGGCCCGGCAGGTCCGCGCCCAGACCTTGGCGGACTGCGAACGGGTGCTCGGCCCCGATCACCCCTACTCCAGGACGGCACGGGCCAGCCTCGCGGTCACCCCCACACCGGTGAACGCCGCATCCGTACGGAACGACCAGCCCGATGCGGGCCACGTACCTCCCGGCATCGGCACGGACCTGGTGTCCACCGACGAGGACCTGGTCGCGGCACCCCGGCGCGACGAGGCGGGGGCGGCCGCCGCCGAGGTGCTGCCCCGGGCCGACGCCGGCGGTCGAAAGCCACGGTTCTGGTTCTCCTTCCGGCGGCGCTGAGCCGCGACGACGGCAAGCCCGGCGGGCACCGGGGATGGGCGTAGGCCGAGCCCGCTCCCTACCCTGGGTCCTCGATGCCGTTGCCCCCTCCCCTCGAGCAGCTGCGACGCGTCGTCGGCGATGACGTGCGCGGTCTGCTCGCTGCCCAACCGCTGCCGCCGGAATGGTTCCGGCGCACGGAGCTCGACCCCGGCCTGTTCGGCCCGGATGCAGTCGTGTGGAGGGTACATGCGGACCGCTGCGGTCTGATCGGTGGCCTACGGGCGCTGATGGTGCAGACCCTGCATCCCCTCGCCATGGCCGGTGTCGCCCAACACTCCGATTACCGGCACGATCCCTGGGGACGACTGCAGCGCACCGCGTCGTTCATCGCAGTGACCACCTACGGGTGCACCTCGGCGGCGGAGCGGCTCATCGGCCACGTGCGCGCCATTCACGACCGGGTCGAGGGTGTGGCCGCGGACGGGCGGCCCTACCGGGCCAACGACCCGCACCTGCTCGCCTGGGTGCACGACACCGAGGTCGACAGTTTCCTGCGGGCCTACCAGCGCTACGGTGGCAGCACGCTGACCGACGCCGAGGCGGACCGGTACGTTGCCGAGATGGGCCAGATCGGCTCACGGCTCGGGGTGATCGACCCGCCACAGAACTGCGCCGAGCTGCGCGCCTCACTCGAGGCGTTCCGACCCGAACTGCAGGTCACCCCCGAAGCCCGTGAGGCGGTGCGCTTTCTCGCCTGGCCGCCGTTGCCGCTCTATCTGCGGCCGGCGTACGGAGTGCTCACCACGGCCGCAGCCGGTCTGCTACCCGGATTCGTCCGACGTGAGTTGCGCATCGTGCTCGCCCCGCTGTCGGACCCGCTGCTGGTCCAGCCCGCGGCCCGGCTGCTGCTCGGGGCGCTGGGTCTCACCCTGGGCGACCGGCCCCCGGCGCTGCAGCTCGTCGAGGAGCAAGCATCGCCCTCGACCCACCCGGGCCCCACCACAGCCTGACCTCCGGCCGCCACACCACGCCTCGCGCGGCATGAGCACCGTGCACGCGCCCGTGGTCGAAGTTGCCGTTTCGCCGAAACCGGCCCGGCGAATCGCTTGCGGCGAATCGGCGTCGATTCGCCGCAAGCGATTCCTCGAGCAGCGACCGAATCCGGCGAATCAGCTGAATTCGCGCGGGGTCCACCACGGAAAGTAGTCAGGCATGTCGGTGCTCGGCTTGCCGGCGAAACGAGCGGGGCGCTTCTCGAGGAAGCTGCTGACCCCTTCGGCGGCATCGGGGCCACGGCCGAGGGACTGCACCCCGCGGGAGTCCAGCTTGTGCGCCTCCATCGGGTGGTCGGCGCCGAGCAGCTTCCACATCATGTGGCGAATCAACGTGACCGACAGCGCCGAGGTGTTCTCGGCGATCTCGAGGGCCAGGGCCCTGGCGGTCGGCAACAGCTCCTCGTCGGGCACCACCTTGGACACCAGGCCCCCTTCCAGCGCCTCCTGGGCGGAGAACACCCGGCCGCTGTAGGTCCACTCCAGTGCCTTGGAGATCCCCACCACGCGCGGCAGGAACCAGCTCGAACAGGCCTCCGGGACGATCCCCCGGCGGGCGAACACGAACCCGAACCGGGCCGACTCCGCAGCGATGCGGATGTCCATCGGGAGCTGCATCGTCACCCCGATGCCAACCGCCGGGCCGTTCACCGCAGCGATCACCGGCTTGTTGACCTCGAAGATCCGCAGGGTCAGCAGGCCACCGCCGTCACGGTTCCACACCTGCTCGCGGGGGCGGTCGTCGTAGTTGAACGTGTCCTTGCCCTTGCCGAGATCCGCGCCGGCGCAGAACCCGCGACCGGCCCCGGTGATGATGATGGCCCGCACGTCGTCGTCGGCGTCGGCGCGATCGAACGCGTCGGTCATCTCGACCCGCATCTGCTCGTTGAACGCGTTCAGCCGCTCGGGCCGGTTCATGGTGATGGTCAGGACGCGATCGCTCACGTCGTACAGGATCGTCTCGTAGGCCATGACGACGGCCTACTCCGAAAACGGCTCCTGCGCCAGCCTGCCCCGCTCCGACGACGGCGGGCCGAGCGGCCTCGTCCACCCCGGCCGGGCTGCAGCCACGGCGTCGACCAACCGCCCGAGCCCCGGATGCTCGTCCCAGCGGTCGACCCCGACGGCGACCCGACGACGCCAGTTCGGGCGTTCGTGCACCGTGCCGGGAACGTTCTGGGGTCCCGGCTCGGCCCAGCCGTCCTCCACGTTCACCACCACGAAGGCCGCATCGCCCGCCGCCAACTCGCCGAGGACCGCCTCGGCCGCGGTGACGCTGTCGGCAGCCGGGTCGAGACCGAACCGAGCGGCGACCGCGGCGCGCAAGGCGGTCCGGCGCTGCACCTCGGCAGCGAGGCCATCGGCGTCGAGCAGGCCGAGCTCGGCCCGGTCCTGCGCCTCCCGCCCGGTCCAGAACCCCGCGAAGGTGGCGGTGTCATGGGTGTTCAAGGTCGCCACCGCGGCGGCCGGAGGGCCCACCAGGGACCCGTCGCCCTCGAGCAACGACTCGAGATCGAACTGGCTCACCGCACAGCCCAGCATGCCGTGACGGGCCATCGCCCCGGTGATCTCCGGCGGGACGGTACCGAGGTTCTCGCCGACCACGACCGCCCCGGCCCGGGCGCACTCCAACGAGATCACCGCCAGCAGCTCCTCCATGGGGTAGCGGACGTACACCCCGTTCGCAGCGCCCGCCCCCCGGTGCACCCAGTAGAGACGCTGCAACCCGAGGATGTGGTCCAACCGCAGCAGCCCGGCATGGCGGACATGGTGGCGGATGCACTCCTGGACGTACCGGTGTCCCTGCGCGCGTGATCGCTCCGGGTGCACCGGCGGGAAGCCCCAGTCCTGACCACGGGTGAAGAAGCTGTCGGGCGGAGCGCCGACGGAGACCCCGTCGACGAACAGGTCGCCCTCGGCCCACACGTCGAACCCGTCGGGATGGCAGCCCAACGGCAGGTCGAGTGCCAACAGCTGACCCCGGGCCGACACCCTCCGCTGCAGACGGGCCAGCTGACGCTCCATCAGCCACTGGCCCGTCACGTGCAAGCGCACCTCGGCCGGATCGAGATCACCGGGCAGACGGCTGGGCCAGTCGCGCCAGTTCCGTCCGTGACGCACACCGGCCGCACGGAACCGGGCGTAGTGCTCCACCAACGGATTGCTCTGCCGGTAGAACTCGAGGTCGCCGTCGTCGAGCAGCCGGTCCGACAGCTGCTCCAGCGCAGCCCGACGGGCCCGCCACGCCGGCCGGTACTCGACGAACTCGCCCTCGACCGGGCCGAGATCGATACCTGCCCGGGCGGCCGGCTCGCGCACATCTGCGTACAGCTCGTTCCAGAAGCGCCGGCTCACCGGCGCGTACGGGCTGTACTCGACCGGGTCGTCGAGGAACGCCGCCAGCATCGGCAGCGTGACCACGACCTGACCGCCGCGCCGGTGCAGCCAGTCGAAGGTCGCCTCGAGGTCGGCGAGGTCGCCGATGGCGGACGGTGCCGACGAGCGCCGCAGCGCATAGGTGGGTGCGAACACCCCCCACTGGCGTTCCGACCCGGCCCGGGGACGCCACGCCACGGTGGGGGCCGCGAAGACCACGGCCACGTGCTCGGTGCCGTCCTCGCCGGGCACCACCAGCTCGTGGCGACCGAACGGAAGACGACGCCTCGAGCGCAGCCGGCCCTCCGACACCACCGGCTCCGGCCCCGCCTCGCCGGTCTCGAGCACGATCCGGGCCCCCGGCCGAGCAGAACGGACCACCACCTCCGGCAGCGCCCCGTCCCAGGCCACCAGCACCGGCTCGACCACCTGCCGGGTCCGCTGCCGCTCGAGCTCGGCCAGGGCCGCCTCGGCCTGCTCGACGGAGTCGAGGTCCACGCCGAGGCGTTGCACGGTGGCCAGGACCGCATCGGTCCCCGCCGGCACCCACTGCCCCGTGGTCGACCGGTAGCCGGGCAGCACGCCGAGGGCGTCCGCCAGCCGGCCGAGCGCTTCGGCCCCGCTCACACGTCGAGGAAGCGGCTCACCGCGATGCCCGAGCCCAGTGCCCCGATCAGGCAGCCCAGACCGATCAGCAGCAGCGTCGTGAAGCTCATCTGGCTCCCGGTGATCACGAAGCCCTGAAAGATCTTCAGGTCGCGATTGTTGGACAGGCCCCGGTTGAACGCCCAGTTCAGTCCCTGCACCCCGACGATGGCCACCGCCGCGCCGACGATGCCGTGCACCAGACCCTCGATCATGAACGGCACGCGGATGAACCAGTTCGTGGCGCCGACCAGCTTCATGACCTCGATCTCACGCCGTCGGGCGAACATCGCCATACGGATGGTGTTGAGGATCAGCAACACCGCGGCGACCAGCAGGAACACCGCCACCGCCACGATCACGATCGAGGCGATGCGGGTGATCCGCTGCATGGTGCGCACCGTCTCGAAGGCGAACACCACCTCACGCACACCGGCCTTCTTCTGGAAGGCCTGCCCGAGGGCCTGGATCACGTCGGCGTCCGACGTGGACGGCGCGACCCGGAACGAGGGCGGCATGGCGCTCTCGTCGACCGCCTCGATCATGTCCTTCGAGCGGGAGAAGAGCTGCTTGAACTCCTCGTAGGCGGCCGCCTTGTCGATGTACGTGACGCTGGTGACCTCGGGGTTGTCCTCCAACGAGGTACGCACGCTGTCGAGCTGTTCCTGCGTGGCCGAAGGCTGCATGAACACGATGAACTCGATGCCGCCCTTCCAGCGGGCGGTCATGTTGCCCACACCCTGGGCGAACACGAGTGCTGCGCCGAACAGGGTCAGCGACACCGCAACCGTCACCACCGAGGCCAGGGTGAGGCTGAAGTTGCGTCGCAGGTTGGTGCCGGTCTCACGGGCGACGTAGCGGATGTTCATGGCCATGATCGAACCGCCTACTCGTAGACGCCGCGCGACTGGTCGCGGACGATGTGGCCCTTGTCGAGCTCGATGACCCGACGGCGCATGGTGTCGACGATGCCCCGATCGTGGGTCGCCATGACCACGGTCGTACCCGTCCGGTTGATGCGGTCCAACAGACGCATGATGCCCACCGAGGTGGCGGGATCGAGGTTCCCGGTCGGCTCGTCGGCGAGCAGGATGAGCGGCCGGTTCACGAATGCCCGTGCCACGGAGACCCGCTGCTGTTCGCCGCCGGAGAGCTCACCGGGGAAGCTGTCGACCTTCTTGGTGAGACCGACCAGCTCCAGGATCGCCGGGACCTGCGACTTGATGACGTGCGAGGGGCGGCCGATCACCTCGAGGGCGAACGCCACATTCTCGAACACGGTCTTGTTGGGCAGCAGCTTGAAGTCCTGGAAGACGTAGCCGATGTTGCGGCGGAGGTACGGAACCTTCCAGCCGTTGAGCGAGCCGATGTCCTTGCCTGCGACGAAGATCCGACCGCGGGTCGGCTCCTCCTCCTTGTTGAGCAGGCGGATGAAGGTCGACTTTCCCGATCCGGAGGCCCCGACGAGGAAGACGAACTCGCCCTTGTCGATGTTGACGTTCGCGTCGCGCAACGCCGGTACATCGCCCTTGTAGATCTTGGTGACGTTCTCGAGCTTGATCATGGTGAGCGTGTGTGCACTGCACCCGGGGCCGACGAACGGGCACCGAGCGGCAATGGTCCATCATCCGGTTGGGCGGAGAGGTTACGGGAGGGGGTCCTGCCCCCGGGGGATGGTCGTCGTCGAGGCTACCAACCCCCCGGTCGATAGCGGTCCCACCCCGACCCGGACGTGAGCCTGCACGGCTTCGTCCACAGCCGGATCAACTGGTCAGCGACGCCGCCCGCTGCCACTGCAGGTAGGCGTCGATGAACGGCTGCACCTCACCATCGAGCACGGCGTCGACGCCGGAGGTCTGGTGGCCGGAACGCTCGTCCTTGACCATCTGGTAGGGCTGCAGCACGTAGGAGCGGATCTGGCTGCCCCACTCGACCTTCTTCTTCTCGCCGGCGAGGGCGTTGATCTTCTCGTCGCGCTCCTGGCGCTGCCGGTCGGCGAGCTTGGCCCGCAGCGCCTGCATGGCCCGCTCACGGTTCTGGATCTGGGACCGCTCGACCTGGCAGGACACCACGACGCCGGAGGGCAGGTGGGTGATGCGCACCGCCGAGTCGGTGGTGTTGATGTGCTGACCACCCGCCCCGGAGGAGCGGTACACGTCGATACGGAGATCCTTCTCGTCGATGGTGATCTCACCGTCGTCCTCGATCAGCGGCACCACCGTGAGTCCGGCGAAGGCGGTCTGACGGCGGGCGTTGTTGTCGAACGGCGAGATGCGCACCAGGCGATGGGTGCCCCGCTCAGCCTTCAACATGCCGAAGGCGTAGCGGCCCTTCACCAGGAACTCGGCGGACAGCAGGCCCGCCTCCTGGCCTTCGCTGACGCTCTCCACCTCGAGGCTGAAGCCGTTGTCCTCCGCCCAGCGGCGGTACATACGCAGCAGCATCTCGGCCCAGTCCTGGGCGTCGGTACCACCGGCGCCGGAGTGGATCTCGCACACGGCGTCGTACTCGTCGTAGGGCTCGGTGAACAACGAGCGACGTTCGAGCTCGTCGAGCTTGGCCCGGACGTGGTCGATCGCCGCCTCGACCTCGGCCTCGACGGAGTCGTCCTGCTCTTCGCGGCCGAGCTCGTAGAGCGTCTCGGCGTCCTCGACGCGTCGCATCAGGCCGTCGTAGGTGTCGAGGTCGTCCATGACCGACGCCAGCTCGGTCTGCACCTTGCGGGCCACCTCGGCGTTGTCCCACAGGTCGGGGCGGCCCATCTCGGTCTCGAGCTGGGGACGGCGGGCCCGCAGCTCGTCGATGGCCAGGTAGCGCTCGGCCTCACCGAGGCGCTTGCGCAGCTCGCCGAGGGCATCGGTGAAATCGCGCACGGTCAGCTCCCCGAGGCCGGGGCGGACCCGGACAACGTGCAACCGGCGGTGCCGAAGCAGTTCTTGTACTTCCGGCCGCTTCCACAGGGGCAGGGATCGTTGCGGCCGACCCGATCGTTGGCGACGCTGCGGGCCGACCCGTTGCCCGACGCCTTGCCCGCAGCCGGCAGGTTCGGGTTGGCCCGAGCACCCTTGCGGGGAACGGCGAGCGGAGGCGGCGCGTTGTCGGCGTCGAGGTCGTTGCCCGACGAGCTGTAGCTGACGTTGGTGACCTTGGGCGCCACCGGCTGCGGCAGGGCCTCCGCGGCCGGCGTCGCGGCCGGCGAGTCAGCGTCCGGCTGCTGCTGGTTGGCTTCGCGCATCGCGTCGAGCAACGGGAACGGCTGCGGAGCCAACGCCGGCGGCGGCGGCTCCTCGATCCGTACGTCTGCGTGCATGACCAGCCGCACGAGGTCCTCGTTCACCGACTGCATCATCTGCGAGAACATGTCGAACCCCTCGCGCTGCCACTCGGTGAGCGGATCGCGCTGGCCCATCGCCCGCAGGCCGATGCCCTCACGCAGGTAGTCCATCTCGTAGAGGTGCTCGCGCCAGCGCTGATCGATCAGCGACAGCAACACCCGCCGCTCGACCTCGCGCATGATCTCCGAGGAGAGCGCTTCCTCGCGCTGCTCGTAATGCGCGGTTGCCTCGCCGGCGAGGCGGTCGTACATCTCGTCGGTGGAGACGATGTCGGCGATGTCCTCGACCGTCAGCGCAGTCGGCCAGAACGTGTTCGCATCGGTGAGCAGCTTGTGGCGCTCCCACTCGTCGGGGATCGTGCCTGCGCAATAGGTGCTGACCAGGGTGTCCACCACGTCGGCCAGGGCGGCGAGCACGTCGTCGCGAAGATCGCCCTGGGCGAGGATCTGGTCGCGCCGGCCGTAGATCACCTTGCGCTGCTCGTTCATCACCTCGTCGTACTTGAGGACGTTCTTGCGGATCTCACCGTTCTTCTGCTCGACGGTGGTCTGGGCCCGCTCGACCGCCTTGGTGACCATGCGCGACTCGATCGGCACGTCGTCGGGCAGGGCCGCGCCCATGACCCGCTCCATCATCCCGGTGGCGAACAACCGCATCAGGTCGTCCTCGAGGGAGATGTAGAACCGGCTCTCCCCCGGGTCGCCCTGACGGCCGGCACGGCCGCGCAGCTGGTTGTCGATACGGCGGGACTCGTGCCGTTCGGTGCCGACGACGAGCAGGCCGCCGATCTCCCGCACCCGTTCACCCTCGACCTTGGTCTGCCCGGCGTGCGCCTCGATCAGCTCCTCGAGCCGCGCGGCGTGCGCCGCGGCGTCCTCGATGTCGGCGGCGAGCGCCTCGAGCTGCTCGGGGTCCACCCCGGCCTCGGTCATCTCCTCGAGGAGACGACGGCCGGTGATCTCGCGTCGACGCACCTCGTCAGGGGTGGCGGCGTCGATGCCCTCGGCGCGCAGCTCGCTCAACGCCATCAGCTCGGGATTTCCGCCGAGCAGGATGTCGACACCACGGCCGGCCATGTTGGTGGCCACCGTCACCGCGCCCAGCTTGCCGGCCTGGGCGATGATCTCGGCCTCACGGAAGTGCTGCTTGGCGTTGAGCACCTCGTGACGGACACCCCGCCGGGTCAGCAGCTTGGACAACTTCTCGGAGTGCTCCACGCTGGCGGTACCGGCGAGCACCGGCCGGCCGATCTCGTAGGCCCGGACGATCTCCTCGACCACCGCGTCGAACTTGCCGGCCTCGGACTTGTAGATGAGGTCGTTGTGGTCCTTGCGCACCATCGGACGGTGGGTGGGGATGGGCACCACCTGCAGCCCGTAGGTGTTGGCGAGCTCCGACGCCTCGGTCTGCGCGGTACCGGTCATACCCGACAACTTGTCGTACATGCGGAAGTAGTTCTGCAGGGTGATGGTGGCGAGGGTCTGGTTCTCCTCCTTGACCCGCACCCCCTCCTTGGCCTCGACCGCCTGGTGCAGGCCCTCCGACCAACGACGGCCCTCAAGTGTGCGCCCGGTGAACTCGTCGACGATCTTCACCTCGCCGCCCTCGACGATGTAGTCCTTGTCCTTGTGGAACAGGGCCTTGGCCTTGAGGGCCACCTGCAACTGGTGCACCAGGTTGGTCTGCACCGCGTCGTAGAGGTTCTCGATGCCGAGAATGGCCTCGACCTTGCGGATGCCCTCCTCGGTGGGGGCGACCGTGCGCTTCTCCTCCTCGACCTCGTAGTCGAGCTCGGGTCGGAGCTGGCGGGCGATGGCAGCGAAGCGCTGGTACAGGGCGGCGGCGTCGGACACCCGTCCGCTGATGATCAGCGGGGTACGGGCCTCGTCCACGAGGATCGAGTCGATCTCGTCGACGATGGCGAAGCTGTGGCCACGCTGGACCTTGTCCTCGGCGGACATCGCCATGTTGTCGCGCAGGTAGTCGAAGCCGAACTCGTTGTTCGTGCCGTGGGTGATGTCCGCGGCGTACTGCTCGCGCTTGAAGGCCGGATCGCTGTTGCCGGGGACGACCAGACCGACGGTCAGGCCCATCCAGCTGTAGATCTGGCCCATCCACTCGGCGTCACGACGCGCGAGGTAGTCGTTGACGGTGATGACGTGCACGCCCTTGGCGCCCAACCCGTTGAGGTACACCGGCAGGGTCGACACCAAGGTCTTGCCCTCACCGGTGCGCATCTCGGCCACCCAGCCGAAGTGCAGCGCGGCCCCGCCCATGAGCTGCACGTCGTAGTGGCGCTGGCCGATGACCCGGCGGGACGCCTCACGGGTGACGGCGAAGGCCTCGATGAGGAGGTCGTCGAGGGTGGCCCCCCGGTCGAGACGCTCGCGGAACTCGACGGTGCGGTGCTGCAACGCCTCGTCGGAGAGCTGCTGCAACGACGACTCCTGCGCGGCGATATCGGGCACCAGCGCCTGGAGCGACCGGAGCATCTTGCCCTCACCGGTGCGGAGGATGCGATCAAAGACTCCCATGCGATCGTGGAGTCTACCGGCGTGAACGACCCAGGCTCCCGCAACCCGGACCACCCGGTCCGGGTCGCGGTTCTCACGCCTGGTCGATCAGACCGAGCTTCCCGTCGTCGCGGCGGTACAGGACCGCGGCACGGCCCGTGGCGGCATTGGTGAAGAAGTAGAAGCTGTGGCCCACCAGCTCGATCTGCAGCACCGCATCGTCCACGGTGATCGGCTCGATGGCGAAGGACTTCTTCTTCACCACCAGCTCCCCGGCGCGGGTGACATAGGCGTCGTCGGCCATGCTGTGCGCCTCGTCCTCGGCGAGCTCACCGGCGGCGAGGTCCGCGACCGGCGCGCCGATCCCGTTGACCCGATGCGTCCGGCGGCTGCCCACCGCCGACTTGCCCCGCAAACGGGTCTTGAGCCGGTGCAGCTGTTGCTCGAGCGTGTCGACCGCGACATCCACGGCGGCGAAGCTGTCGCTGGCGGCAACCTTGCAGCGCACCACGTGGCCCCGTCCCTCCAGGGTGACCTCGCAGATCTCCTTCTCGGCGATGCGCGGGTTGCGCTGATGATCGAAGTGGACCTCGGCCCGGCTCATCCCGTCGAGGAAGCGCTCGAGCCGGCCGATCTTCTCGACGGCCACCTCACGGAGGGCATCCGAAACCTCGGCATGACGACTGCTCACCGTCACCTGCATCTTCACGTGCCTCCTGCGCCTCGGCGGATTCGACGGACTGCTCGGGAACTTCGGCATCGGCGGGATCCGAGCATCGGACCCGACCGACAACCGGAGCGTACGGACCGCACTCCCCTCGGCATCAGTGCCGATCGGCGGTATCTGCCGGGCCGATCGCCCCACCGCCGTTGCGGTGCCGTCCCGCCGCCGGCGGCGGCGGCGTCCACGCGACGACCAGCGCATCGATTGCGAGGCAGCCGCCGGCCCGTAGCGTCGCTGCCGCCGCAGCCAGCGTGGCCCCGGTGGTGACCACGTCATCGACGAGTACCACCCGTGCAGGCACCACCGGCTCGGCTCGCCACCACGCCGGGTTCAGCACGAACCCGGCCACCGCCGCGCGTGCGTCGCGCCCGCGGCCCGTCTGCGCCGGGCCGCGAGCCCGGCGCAGCAGCACCACCGGATGGGGGGGCGGCCATTGGTCCGGCGAAGAGTTCGGCGCACCCACCGGCCCGCCGGCCCTGCGCAGCGCCCGGGTCAACAGAGCCGCCTGGTCGAACCCGCGCCGGCGCACCCGCGCCGGCCCGGTGGGGGCCCATGTCGGCGAGCCGGACAACCTCGCCCGCTGCCAAGCTGCGGCCAGCTCGGCCCCCAGCCACGGCAGCGTGGCGCGCTGGTTGCCGTACTTCAGCGCCCGCAACACCCCGCGGATCGGCCCGGCGTAGACGAACGGCGCCACCAGCCGATCGACACCGGGCGGCGCCGGAAGCGGCCGGTCACCGACCCGGACCATCGCAGCACGACAGGCCGCGCAGGGTGCCGCACCCGGTGTCGCACACACCGGGCAGACGACAGGAAAAAGCATGAAGCATCACGATAGGTGTCGACATGAGCCGCGCCGCAAGCGATTACCCCGCATCACCCGCCGGGCGGGGGCGTCCGCCGGAAGCGAGCCAGCCGGCCGACCGAACCGGTCGGCCGAACGACGGCGGGGACCGGAACACCCCGTCCTCGGTGATGTAGCCGGCCACCAGCGCCGCCGGGGTCACGTCGAAGGCCCGGTTGAGCGCCGCCATACCCGCCGGTGCACTGCGGGCCCCGGCGAAGCTGGTCACCTCGTCGCTGCTGCGTTCCTCCACCTCGATGGAGGCGCCGTCGGGCGTCGCTGGGTCGAAGGTCGAGCGCGGCGCCGCCACGTAGAACGGGATCTTGTGATGGTGGCAGAGCACGGCTACCTGGTAGGTGCCGATCGTGGTGGCCACGTCCCCGTTGGCGGCGATGCGGTCGGCGCCGACGATGGCGAGGTCGACATCGCCCGAGGCCATCAGCGACCCGGCCATCACATCGGCCACCAGCGTGGCCGGGATGCCCAGCGTCTGCAGCTCCCAGGCGGTGAGCCGCGCCCCCTGCAGCAGCGGCCGGGTCTCATCGACCCAGACCGACAGGTCGGTGCCGGACTCCCAGGCGGCGCGGATCACCCCGAGCGCCGTGCCCCAGCCCACACAGGCCAGCGAACCGGTGTGGCAGTGGGTCAGCACCCGTGCACCCGCCGGGATGAGCGAGGCACCGTGCCGGCCGATGGCCATGTTGCGGACCACGTCGTCCTCGGCCAGGCGCAAGGCCTCCGCCACCGGGTCCGCGGCGGCCAACGCCTGGTCCACCCCCCAGGCCAGGTTGACCGCGGTCGGGCGGGTGGCCTTGATCATCGCGCCGGCGGCGGCAACGTCCTCGCCACGCACCCGGGCGAGGGCCACCCCCATCGCACCGGCGGCACCGAGGGCCGGTGCACCGCGCACCGCCAGGGTGGCGATGTACCCGCACAGCTCCCCGACCGTGGAGGCCTGCACCATGACCAGTTCATGGGGCAGCCGCCGCTGGTCGACGAGCCGGATCCGGTCGCCGGCCCATTCGATGGTGGGCGGCAGCACCCCTGCGCCCGCTACCCGTCCGCTACCAGCCGTCGATGAGTCCACGTTGCCCGAGGCTAGTTGCTAGGGTGCTCGGCACCTGCTGGGGGTGCCTCGTGTCGAGGCTGAGACCAAACCCCAGGAACCTGATCTCGGTCATGCGAGCGGAGGGAATGCAGGATGATCGTCGAAATCCAGGTTTTGCCGTTCCCACCAGGCAATGACGAGGCGTACTACGCCCACGTCGAAGCGGCGATCGCCGTGGTCGAGGCCTCGGGGCTGCACTACGAGGTCGGGCCGCTCGGCACCAGCGTCGAGGGCGACCCCGACGACCTGTGGCCGTTGCTGCGGGCCGTGCACGAGGCGACGCTGCGCAACGGCGCCACCTCGGTGGTCAGCGTCATCAAGGTCGAACAGACCGCCAGCGCAGCCACCCAGCCGACGATCGAGTCGCTCACCGGCAAGTTCCGGGGCTGACCTCGGTGCGCGCCACCCTCCGGGCGGCCGGTCCGCCGGTGCTCTTCGTCGTCGCCCTGCTCGCCCTGTGGGAGCTGTGGGCCGGTCGTTCCACCAGCCGCAACCCCGTCCTGCCCGCCCCGTCGCGGATCTGGCGGGCGTTCCTCGACACCGCGCCGCTGCTGCCGGGCCACCTGCGAACCACGCTGACCGAGACCGCGCTGGGCGTGCTGGTCGGGGTCGGCGCCGGCGTGCTCGTCGCCATCGTGGTGTCCGGCTGGCCGTTCGCCCGCCGGGTGCTGCACCCGTTGCTGATCGCCAGCCAGACCGTACCGATCCAGGTTCTCGCCCCGTTGTTGGTGTTGTGGGCCGGGTTCGGCCTCGCCCCCAAGATCGTGGTGGTGGCCCTGGTGGTGTTCTTCCCCGTCGCCGTGTCCACCGCAGCCGGGCTGCAGGGCGTCGACGTCGAGCTCGTCGAACTGATCCGCAGCTTCGGCGGCGGACGGGCCGTACTGCTGCGTATGGTGATGATCCCTGCGGCCCTGCCCGGCCTGTTCGCCGGACTGCGCATCTCGCTGACCTACGCCGTTGCCGGCGCGGTCATCGGCGAGAGCATCGGCGCAACAAGCGGCCTCGGCCTGTACATCGCCCGGTCCCAGCGGGCCTTCCGCTACGACCAGGTCTTCGTCGGCGTGGCGGTCGTGACCCTGCTGTCGATGGTGTTGTTCTCATTGGTATCGGTGCTGTCGCGGGTGCTGTGCCCCTGGCAACGCCGCACAGATCGGAGTACGTGAATGCGTCGGATCCTGTATTCCCTCGCCGCGGTGCTGGCGCTCGGCGCCACGGCCGTCGCCTGCAGCGGCAGCGACGACACCGCCTCCGGCGAGCTGACACCGGTGACGGTGGTACTCGACTGGACCCCGAACACCAACCATGCCGGGCTCTACCTCGCCGCGCAACAGGGCCTGTTCGAGAAGGCCGGCCTCGACGTCACCATCGTCGAACCCGGCGCCAACGGCGGCCTGCCCATGCTCGCCGCCGGTGAGGCCGACTTCGCGGTCTCCGTCGCCGAGTCGCTGCTACCGGCCCGGGCCGAAGGTGCCGACGTGGTCTCGGTCGGGGCCATCCTGGCCCACAACACCTCGTCGCTGGTCATGCCGGCCGATCGCGGGATCCGGTCGGCCAAGGACCTGCAGGGCAAGACCTACGGCGGCTACGGCAGCGAACTGGAGAAGGCGTTCGTCGACGAGCTCGTCCGGTGCGACGGCGGCGACCCGGCCAAGGTCACCTACGCCGAGGTCGGCAACGTCGACTACGAGGTCGGCTTCGCCCAGAAGCAGTACGACGCGGTGTGGGTGTTCGACGGCTGGGACGTCATCCGCATGCGTGACCTCGACGGCCTCGCCGTCACGACCATCCCGTTCCGGGCCGCCGCCGGCGGTCCGAGCTGCATCCCGGACTGGTACACCCCGCTGTTGGCCGCCTCCGGATCCACCATCGAGGACCGCCCCGAGCTGGTGAAGGCATTCCTCGGCGCGGTGGCCGCCGGCTACGAGAAGGCCCGGACCGACCCGCAGGCGGCCGCCACCGCCCTGCTGGCCGCTGCGCCCGAGCTCGACAAAGAGCTGGTCACCCGCTCGGCGGCCTACCTGGCCTCCCGCTACGGCGACGCCGGCGAGCCGTGGGGCGTGCAGGACCCCGAGATCTGGAAGCGTTTCGGTACCTTCCTCAAGGACCGCAACCTGCTGAAGGCCGACGTCGACATCAACAAGGCCTTCACCAACGACCTGCTCCCGAGCCGCTGAACCGGCCTCACCCGTGATCGTCGTCGACCGGTTGCAGCATCGCTTCGGGATCCTCGACGTCCTCGACGACGTTTCCTTCGAGGTCGGACGCGGCCGGTTCTGCGCGCTGGTCGGGCCGAGCGGCTGCGGCAAGTCGACGGTGCTGCGCATCCTGGCCGGTCTGGTCACCCCGACGGGCGGGCGGGCCGACATCGACGGTCGTAGCGTCGTGGGCCGGGTCGGCCAAGCCGCCTACATGGCCCAGCGCGACCTGCTGCTGCCGTGGCGTCGGGCCCTGGCGAACGCAACCGTCGGCGCCGAGGCACGCGGCCTCGACCGTCGCTCGGCCCGTGCCGAGGCCCTCGCCCTGTTCGAGCGCTTCGGCCTGGCCGGTTTCGAACAGTCCTGGCCGCACCAGATGTCCGGCGGCATGCGCCAACGTCTGGCCCTGCTGCGCACCTTCGTCGCCGGGCTCGACGTGCTGCTGCTCGACGAACCGTTCGGGGCGCTCGACGCCATCACCCGGCGCGACCTGCAGTGCTGGCTCGACGAGTTCCTGGCCGAGCACGACCGCACCGTGGTCCTCGTCACCCACGACGTCGACGAAGCTCTGCTGCTGGCCGACGAGGTGCTGGTGCTGTCGCCACGTCCCGGCACGGTGACCGCCCGGGTGACCTCGCCCTACCCGCACCCGAGACCGTCGGCGCTGGTGACCGACGCCGACTTCGTCAGCCGGAAAGCGACGATTCTCGCGGCGTTGGCGCAGGCCGGGCCGCCGGCCGGTTGAGGATCGGCAGCAGCAACAACCCCAGCGCCGCCAGCGCCGCCACCGCGCCGAACCCGAGGCCGAAGCCCCCACGATCGACCAGCATGCCGACGCCGTAGCCGCCGACCGGTGCACCGAGGTCGTAGTACAGGTTGAACGAGCTCATCGCGGTCCCACGCTCGGCTTCCGGCGCATCGTCCACGACCATGGCGAACAGCGCCGGGAACGCGCCCGAGAACCCCATCCCGAACAGGATCAGCCCGACCACCGCGAACGTCGGGGTCCGCAACGCGGCCAGCACCGTGATGCCCACCACCAACAACGCCACCGACGGGATCGCCACCTGCAACCGGCCCCGGGTGTCGGCGAGGCCACCGGCGAAGAAACGCGTCGCCATCACCGTCAGCGCCAGCACCAGGAACAGCATGTCGGAGCTCTCCAGCCCGATGTCACGGGCGTAGAGCGACAGGAACGACGCCACCGCGGCCCAGCCGGTCCCGATGCACAGCCATACGATGCCGGGACGGGTGGTCGACGGGTGGAACACCCGGTGACGGAACCGCAGCGTGCTGCGGACCCCGGTACGGACGCCGGTCTCGGGGACGAACAGCGCCAGCACGAAACCGGTTGCGGTGAACGCCCCGACCGCCCACCAGACCGACCGGTATCCGACCTCGCTGATGAGCAACTCGGCCAGGAACGGGCCGACGGCGATGCCGATGTAGAAGAACAGGCTGTACAGCGCCAGCATCGACGCCCGCCGCTGCACCGGGGCCACGTCGGCAACGACGGGGCTGGCGCCGCTGTAGGCCAACGCCGAGCCCGCCCCCTGGATCAACCGCAGCACCAGCACCGCGGTGACGGTGCGCAACGTCAGCAACCCCACCGCGGACAGCACCATCAGCAGCGGGCCGGCGATCAGCAGCGGACGACGACCGAAGCGGTCCACGAAGTTGCCGGCGAAGGGCCGCACGAAGATCGCCGACAACGACATCGACGACACCACCAGGCCGGCGGTGGCCTTCGTCGTGCCCAACTGGTCGGTCAGGTACAGCGGCAGGGCCGGGTACAGCAGGCCGTGGGCGATGAACGTGCCGATCGTCGAGGCACACACCAGCGCGAAGATCCGCTTCCACCCCGCCCCGGTGGCATCGGCCGGTCCGGCGGCGGCTGCAGGGTCTGCTGAGCCGGGATCGGCGGGATCAGCCACCGAAGTCCGTACGCGCCTGGTCGCGCAGCTCCACCTTGCGGACCTTGCCCGTCGGGGTCATGGGCAGGGCGTCGACCACCTTGAGATGGCGCGGCAGCTTGAAGCTGGCAACCTTGCCCGTGAGGTGGTTCAACAGGACCGCCACGTCGAGCTCGGCTCCGGGCTCGGCCAGCACGTAGCCCACCGGCACCTCGCCCAGCCGCTCGTCGGGCAGCCCGACCACCGCCACGTCGATCACCCCGGGCAGCTCCCGCAATCGGCCCTCGATCTCGGCGGGGGCCACGTTCTCGCCGCCGACCTTGAGCATGTCCTTCAGCCGCCCCATGAACACCAGGTGCCCGTCGGGCCGGATGCGGGCGAGATCACCGGAGTGCAGCCAGCCGTCCGAGTCGATGGTCTCGGCGGTGGCCTCCGGCTTGTTGTAGTAGCCCAACATCGTCGTGTAGCTGCGGCACAGCAGCTCGCCCGGCACGTCGGCCGGCTGGTCGGCGCCGGTCTCGGGGTCGATCACCCGCAGCTCCACGTCGAGCATCGGGTAACCCGACGCCTCGCAGCGCTGTTCCCGGGTGGCCGTCACATGGCTGGCCACCAGGGCGGTCCACACCTCGCTCATACCCCAGCCCGACACCGTCGGGCACAGCTCGTCCTGCACCTGCAGGGCGATCGGCGTGGTCGACTGCATGCCTGCCGCCAGCGTGCCCAACCGCAACTTGAGGTCGCGGGGCCGCCGCCGCTGGGCCCGGAGGAAATCCGACCAGTGCGTGTCGAACCCGTGGAAGAGGGTGATGCCCTCGCGTTCGGCGACATCGAGGATCTCCTCGGCGTCGAAGGTCTCGAACACCACCTGCTTCGAGCCGGTCAACACCGTGTACAGCGCCACCTCGGTGAACCCGAAAGCGTGGAACAGCGGCAGGTAGCCGGCATGCACGTCGGTGCAGGTGACCCCGTGCATCTGGGCCCGCTCGGCCACGTTGCGCACCACTGCGTGGCAGTGCACGGCCCCCTTGGGCATGCTTGTGGTCCCGGAGGTGTAGATGATGATGGCCGGGTCCTCGACCCGCACCGCAGCAGCCCGCTGGGCCAGCGTCGCGTCGGACACGTCGGCGCCCGCAGCGAGCAGCTCGTCCCAGCCGAGGGCCCCCTCGGGCCGGTCCTCGCCCAGCACCACCAGCCGCTTCAGCTTGGTCCAGCCGGCCAGGTTGGTGCGCACCATCTCGCTGTAGTCGACCGGTCCGGACCGGTCGTTGATCAGCAGGGTCGCCGAATCGGACTGGTCGACGGTGTAGCCGACGTCCTCGGCCCGGTAGCGGGTGTTCAACGGGACGAGCACCGCCCCGACCTTGGCCACGGCGAACATGGCGAAGAGCCACTCGGCCCGGTTGGTCATCCAGATGGCGACCTTCTCCCCCGGTTCCACCCCGATGCCGATGAGGCCCTTGGCCACCCGGTCGACCTCGGCGGCGAACCCGGCATGGGTCCAGCGACGCTCACCGTGGATCACCGCCTCGCGGTCGCCCCAACGCCGTGCCGCCTCGTCGGTCAGGTCACCGATGCGGCGGCTGAAGAAACGGCTGCGTTCGTCCGGAGAGGCCATTGCCGGAGACTAGGCCCCACCGCCGATCCGGGGCCCGTCCTGAGCGCCGTCGCGGCCCGCCCCGGGACGAGGCGGGCCCGGCCGATGATCGGCCGGGCCCGGTCGTCTCGAAGGTCCGCGCCGGCGCGACAGGCGTGCCGGGGCGTGCCGGCGTCAGTAGCGGTAGTGGTCCGGCTTGAAGGGACCCTCCGCCGGCAGGCCGAGGTAGTCGGCCTGGTCGGGGGTGAGCTTGGTCAGCCGGACGCCGAGGGCGTCGAGGTGGAACCGGGCCACCATCTCGTCGAGCTGCTTGGGCAGGGTGTACACGCCGATCGCGTAGCTCTCGGCGTTGCGGTGCAGTTCGATCTGGGCCAGCACCTGGTTGGAGAAGCTGGCCGACATCACGAAGCTGGGGTGGCCGGTGGCGTTGCCGAGGTTCAGCAGACGGCCCTCCGACAGGATGATCACCGAGTGGCCGTCGGGGAACACGTACTCGTCGACCTGGGGCTTGATGTTGACCCGCTGCACGTCCGACAGGCGGTTCAGCCCGGCCATGTCGATCTCGTTGTCGAAGTGGCCGATGTTGCCGACGATGGCCCCGTGCTTCATGCGACCCATGTGCTCGGCCAGGATGATGTCCTTGTTGCCGGTCGCGGTGATGAAGATGTCGGCCCGGTCGACCACGGCCTCGAGGGTGTTGACCTCGTAGCCGTCCATCGCCGCCTGCAGCGCGCAGATCGGGTCGATCTCGGTGATGATCACCCGTCCGCCCTGGCCCCGCAGCGACTCGGCGCAGCCCTTGCCGACGTCGCCGTAGCCCATGACGACGCACACCTTGCCGCCGATCATCACGTCGGTGCCCCGGTTGATGCCGTCGATGAGGCTGTGCCGGCAGCCGTACTTGTTGTCGAACTTCGACTTGGTCACCGAGTCGTTGACGTTGATGCCCGGGAACAGCAACTGGCCCGCCTCGTGCATCTGGTAGAGCCGGTGCACGCCGGTGGTGGTCTCCTCGGACACGCCGCGCACGGCCTTGCCGATGGCGGTGTAGCGCTGAGGATCCTCGGTGAGCGACCTGCGCAGCAGGTCGAGGATGACCTTCCACTCCTCGGGGTCGCTCTCCGCAGCATCGGGAACCGCCCCGGCGGCCTCGTACTCGGTGCCCTTGTGCACCAGCATCGTGGCGTCACCACCGTCGTCGAGGATCAGGTTGGGGCCGCCACCGTCGGGCCAGCACACCACCTGCTCGGTGCACCACCAGTACTCCTCGAGGGTCTCGCCCTTCCAGGCGAACACCGGCGTCCCCCGCAGGTTGTCGACGGTGCCTTCCGGACCCACCGCCACCGCGGCGGCGGCGTGATCCTGGGTGGAGAAGATGTTGCAGGAGCACCAGCGGACGTCGGCACCGAGCGCAGTGAGCGTCTCGATGAGGACCGCGGTCTGGATGGTCATGTGCAGCGACCCGGTGATGCGGGCACCGCGCAGCGGCTGTTCGTCGGTGTACATGGCCCGGATGGCCATGAGGCCGGGCATCTCGTGCTCGGCCAGCTGGATCTCCTTGCGGCCGAAGGCCGCCAGCGACAGGTCACGCACTGCGTAGTCACCGCGGCGGTCGATGTCAGGGTTGATCCCGGTTTCGGCGAGGGTCACGCTCTTCCTTTCGCGACAGCTCGGCCTGAGCAGGCCGAGCAGCATCCTCCGCCGCGGCGCAGCGTGCGTCGCGGCTGGGTCGATTCCGGGCTGGGGTCCACTGACCCTCTCAGCTCAGCCCGAGCCAAGTGTACGAAGGACAGAAGGTCACACCGCGCCACCGGAGGCCATGGGCCGCCGGTCACCCCCGGCCGCGGGCGAACAGGCCGACGGCGGCCCGGTACAGCTCGCCGACGCCCTCGACCCAGTACCGGGCCGCAGCGGCGGCGACGAACGCCGACTCGCCCCGGCCCAACGAGACCCGGGTGCCGTCCTCGGCGATGACGTCGGCACCGCCGTCCACGCAGATCAGGATCTCCGGCCCAGGGGACGGCACCGCCACCGGGCTGCCGGTCAGCACGAACGACGACAGGGCGAACTCGTCGGCGGTCACCGGGAACCGCAACTCACCGGTCAGCGAGTCGGCCGCAGCCAACATCGGCCCGGAGCTCCCGCATCCCGGCACCACCAGCCGGCGCAGCTCGTGGAGGTCGACCGTCTTGGTGGTCAGCCCGGCCCGCACGACGTTGTCCGAGTTGGCCATCAGCTCGAGCCCGAAACCGCCGAGGTAGGCGTGCAGCAGGCCTGCGGGGGCGAACATCGCCTCGCCGGCGTCGAGTTGCAGCCGGTTCAGGCACAGCCCGACCAGCACCCCGATGTCGCCGGGGTAGCGGGCGGCGACCAGTCGCACGAAGGCCGCCTCGCGTGGCAGACGCCGATCGACGGGCCCGCCGCGCACCGCCGCAGCGCCGATCGAGGTGGCCAACGTCGCACGATCCGCCGGAGGCAGGTCCCACATGGCGGCGCACAGCCGGGCGACATCGCCCTGGCGGGCCAGGTCGACCCAGCCGGGATGCAGGCCGAACGACTCGAACACCGCGACGACCTCGTCCGCCGGACGGAACCCGCTGAGGACGTCGAACCCGTCGAGCGCGCACAACAGCTCGGGCTTGTGGTTGGGGTCGCGGTACGTACGGCGGGGGTCGTCGAGGGCGAGGCCGGCGGCTTCGTCGCGGGCGAAACCCGCCCGGGCCTGTTCGGCATCGGGGTGGACCTGCAACGACAGCGGCTCGGTAGCGGCAAGCACCTTGAACAGGAACGGCAGCTGCGCCCCGAAGCGGGTCAGGACCGCAGCGCCGAGCATGCGTCCCGGATCGAAGGCGATGAGCTGCGGCAGCGGCAGCTCGCCGGTCTCGTGCACCACCAGCGACGGCGCGGACGGGTGGGCACCCATCCACAGTTCCGCCTGAGGGGTGCCGTCGGGCTCGACGCCGAGGAACCGCGGCAGACGCTCGACCGAACCCCAGGCATAACGCTGGATCGGGTTGCGCAACCGGAAGATCATCGACGAGCCCTCACTGTTGGGGGCCTACGGGGCGAAGCTCGGCGACAAGTTCTCCGCTGCGGCCTTGGCCGACAGGCGGGCGTGCTCGTCGTCACCGACCGTCTCCGCTTCGTCGGCCAACATGACTGCGATGCCATCGTCAATCCGGTAGCGCTGCTTGAGCCGCGGGTTGTACAACGCGTTCTCGTCGGCGAAATACACCAAGGGGCCCTTGTCCTGCGGACAGGCCAGGATCTCCAGCAGTTGCGGGTCGAGCGGCACGTCGGTCTCCTCAGCAGGTGGACGGGGCCTCAGTTCTACTACGGCCGCCGATCGTGCCCGGCCGACCGGCGCCACGCACCCTCATCCGGGCGACCGGGTCGCAACCGCCACCGTTGCGGGACGACGCTCAGGCCGAGAACAGGGCCCGGACCTCGGCCACCCGCCGTTCGACGTCGGCGGCCGTGGGCGCCTCGAGGTTCAGGCGCAGCAACGGCTCGGTGTTGGACGGCCGCAGGTTGAACCACCAGCCGTCGAGCTGCACCGTCAGCCCGTCGAGCCGGTCGACACCCGCCGTCGGATGGGCCGAAGCGATGCGCTCGGCCACCCGCTCGATCACCGCCGCCGGATCGGGGACCTCGGTGTTGAGCTCTCCCGAGGCTGCGTAGCGCTCGAAGGGCTTGCGCAGCTCCGACAGGGGGATACCTGCCCGGCAGAGCTGTTCGAGCACGACCACCGCGGCGATCAGCCCGGAGTCGGCACGGTAGTTCTCGGCGAAGTAGTAGTGACCGCTGTGCTCACCGCCGAACACCGCCCCGGTATCGGCCATCACCTGCTTGATGTAGCTGTGCCCGACGCGGGTCCGCACCGGCACGCCACCGAGCTCCCGGACGATCTCGGGCACGACCTGCGAACAGATCAGGTTGTGCACGATGGTGGCGCCGGGATGGCGCTCGAGCATGCCGGCGGCGACGATGGCGGTGGTCAGCGAGCCCGACAGTGGCTGGGCCAGTTCGTCGACGAGGAACACCCGGTCGGCGTCCCCGTCGAACGCCAGCCCGATGTCGGCACCGGTCTCGAGCACCCGTCGCTGGAGATCCCGCAGGTTCTCGGGCTGGATGGGATCGGCGGGGTGGTTCGGGAAGGTCCCGTCGAGCTCGGGGAAGAGCACCTCGAGCTCGAAGGGCAGCCCGGCGAAGATCTCCGGCACCACCAGGCCCCCCATGCCGTTGGCGGTGTCGGCCACGACCTTCAGCGGGCGCAACGCCGCAGGGTCGACGAAGGAATGCACATGGGTCGCGTAGGCCGCGAGCAGGTCCTGCTCGCTGCGGGTCCCGGCCACCGCCACCGGCGCCAACGCCGCTCGGCTCGCCTCGCGGATGGTCTCGAGGCCGGTGTCGGCCCCGATCGGGCGGGCACCGGCGCGGCACATCTTGATGCCGTTGTACTGCGCCGGGTTGTGCGAGGCGGTGAACACCGCACCGGGGGCGTCGAGCTTGCCGGCGGCGAAGTACAGCAGGTCGGTGGACACCAAGCCGATGTCGATCACGTCGAGGCCCTGACCGAGCGCACCCTCGGTGAAGGCGCGCACCAACTCGGGCCCCGAGGGACGCATGTCCCGGGCGACGATCACCCGGGTCGCTCCCTCGGTATCCGCGACGAACCGGGCGAAAGCCGCCCCGATCCGGGCACAGGTCGGTGCGTCGATCTGGTCGGGGTAGACACCCCGCACGTCATAGGCCTTGAAGATCTGGTCGAGCATGCCCTGGCCAATGTAGCGACCTCCTCGGGCTACCCAACCCCGGCGAAGGACCCATCCCGGCCTGTCGCGGCCCGCAACGATCGACCGGTCGGCCGGCCCGTCACGACCCGGCCGGCCCGGCCGACACGGCCTCGGGATACTCGGCGTAGACGCCCTGCTTGGCCCATCGCCGGACCCGGATCAGGTCGCGGGTCAGGCGGATCGCATCACGGGCGACCTTCACCGTGGACCGCTCCGAGTTCTCCACCCGGACCGGCACCTCGAGCACCGACAGCTCGTAGCGCTCGACGAGATGGAACAGTTCGATGTCGAAGGCGAACCCGTCGATGCGGGTCTGGCCGAACAACAGCCGGGCACAGTCCGAACGGAACGCCTTGAGCCCGCACTGGGTGTCGCGGTACTGGCCGAGCAGCAGTGTGGTGGTCAACACGTTGATCGCCCGACCGCCGATCTCGCGCAACCGCCGGGCCTTCACCAAGGTGGTCGTACCGGTATGGCGCCGGCTGCCCACCACCATGTCCCAGCCCCGTTCGACCTCGACGAGCAGGTTGAGGATCTGGTCCGGCGAGTAGGCGAGATCTGCGTCGGTGAAGGCGATGGTCCGTCCGCGGGCAGCCAACATCCCGGCCCGCACCGCGCCGCCCTTGCCACGGTTGGCCGGCAGCTTGATGGCCTGGTCGGCACCTGCGCGGGCCGCCTCGCCGGCGGTGTCGTCGGGTGACCCGTCGTCCACCACGATGATCTCGAGTCCGCCGTCGGTCCCGACCGACGCCAGCTCGGTGCGCAACCGCTGCACCGTCGAGGCAATCCGTTCCTGCTCGCCGTAGGCCGGCACCACCACCGACAGCCGCACCTCGCCGGGCGCCACCGGCCGACCGGGCCGTACCTGTCGGGTCCGGCGAACCCGCTGGAACAGCACCCAGCGATAGGCCACCAGACGGATCACCGCGGCCACACTCAGGGCGAGCACCTTGGCGCCCACCAAGGCGGCGAGCCCGGGGGAACCACCCGTCACCACCAACAGCATCCCGAGGTCGGCGAGTCCGGCGACGATCACCACCAAGGCGACCGCGCCGGGCTGGTACACCCAACGCACGAAGGGGTCGTTGTGGAAGGTCAGGATGCGGTTGCCGACGTAGGACGTGGCGGCGGCGACCGCGACCGCAACGAGATCGGCTGCCGCCAGGGGCCAACCGAGGCCGCGGTACAGCAACACCAGCAGCACCACGTCCACGGCAGTGACGGCCAGCCCGACCCCGGCGAAGCGGCCGAGGGCGCTGCGCATCGAGTACGACCGACGACGCCGGTCCCCCGTCACTCCACGACGATCCGGCCCCGATGACGGGCCCGGTTCGGACCCGCCCACCCGCCGATCGGCACCGGGAGTCCCGCGACGATCGGCACCCGGCCGCCGACCGCCGGCCGGCGGCTCGTTCACGGCGTGGCGCCCGGATCCGCCGGCCCCGGCGGAGCAGCCGGGTGGTCCGGGCCGTCCGGGTGGTCCGGGTGGTCCGGGTGGTCCGGGTGGTCCGGGCCGTGATGCTGCCCGGTCAACGACGTCGGGGTCACCACCGGGGCGGCAACGGGGTCATCGCCGGGTCCTGACTCGCCGTCGGGCCCGACTGTTGGCGCGTCACCGACCGGTCCGACGGCACCCCAGAGGATCTCGTCGGGATCGGCCCACGCCGAGGCCGCCGGGTCGTTCCCGAACCCGCCGGCCGCGGTGTCCTCCAGGGTGAACCCGTCGAGCGCCGACAACCCGGCCTCGTCGGGGAAGACCAGCACATAGCGCGACACGTCGAGGTCGGCAGCGGTGAGCACCATCGCCCGCCGGCGCTGCGGCCGGCGCAGCTCGAGCGGCGACGCCTTCGCCAGCACGACCACCCCGGCCAGGCCGGTCAGGGTCATGAGGATGCCCAGCCAGTCGGTCATCGTGCGCCCGTAGGACAGTTCGACGTGGTAGCTGGTCGGCACCACCACCATCAGGTTCGGCATCACCCGATAGGGACCCTTGGCGCCCTTCACCTTCCAGTTCGGGAAGTACGAGGTCTTCACCAGGACCGGGCGACCGATCTCGTCCACATCGAAGGAGATGGTGTCGGATCCTTCGTCGATGTTCGTCACCGCAAACGGCGGGACCGCACGCAGCTCCGGTTCGCTGCCCTGGGTGATCCGCTGCCAGGAGGCGGGGCCGTCGCCGGCGAGGGGCACATCCCAACGATCAGGGTCGTTGTAGAAGCGGGTGCTCGGGTCCAGCCAACTCTTCTGACCGGGCCCCACATCGGTGAGCACCGCCGGTTCGTTCGACAGCGGGGCAACCAACTCGCTGCCGGTGACCTCGTAGATCGACCACGGTCCGGAGTCGCGGATGTAGCTGAGGTCGCTGTTGCGGTCGGCCTGGTCCTTCGCCGACTGCGACAGGGCCATGTAGTACTTCACGCCCATCAGCTGCAGGTGCTGGACCCCGAGATCGACGTTGAGCGGCGAGTACGGCAGGGCCCGCTGGGCCCGCGACGGCGACGCCGACAGCTCCGACTGGTTCAGGAAGTGGTACGGCGTGGTCGCCGAGGACTCGAAGTACAGGCCCTCCATCGAGCCGATGCAGCTGCGGGTCCAGTACGGCAGGAGCATCAGGGCCATCGGCGTGCCGTAGGAGTTCAGGGTCTCGGTCTGGTACTCCCACATGGCCCGGCCGCACCCACGTTCGCCGCCGATCTCGCTCATCGCCGCGATGAGTTCCTCGTACTCCGGCCACTTCGGCTTGCCCTGGTAACCGCTGTAGTTCCACCGGGCCCAGTCGTCCACGAACGACGGCGGGGCATCGAACAGGCCGAAGAAGTTCCACTGGCCGTCCTTGAGCTGCGAACCGGGGACGATGCCCAACGGGAGCGCCGCGGCGAACAGCATGCCCAGCGCCCCGAGGGTCGCCCCGAACGAGCGGAGCGCCACTCCCGGCACGATGTTGATGAACAACGCCAGTCCGACCGCCGCCAGCAGATACAGCGACAGGTAGTAGAAGGGCAGGAACCGGGCGTTCCACATCTGGCTGTCGGGCCAGGTGGTGAACAGGACTCCCATGGTCAACGCCGAGGAGGCCAGGAACCCGCCGATCAACTGGCGCTCGATGATGGAGAGCACCACGGCGAGCACGCAGAGCATGAACACCACGTACCAGACCATGGTCAGCGAGTGCGCCGGGGCCAGGTTGTCGCGGTAGTTCTGCAACCGCTCCCAGCCCATGTCGTTGAAGTAGGCGTGGTTGCGCACGAACGGGAAGGCCCAGAACCCGGTGAGCAGGGCACCGGTGATCCCGACCGGTGCGACCCACAACATCGTGGCCCGCCAGGCCGGCTCGACCTTCCAGGCCATGACCCCGATGAGCACCACCGCCAGAACCGGCAGCAGCGCGGCGACCGGCACGGGCAGGGCGCCACCGAAGCCTCCCCAGGCCGCAGCGACCACCGACCCGATGAACGCTGCGATGCACAGACCACTCAGCGGCTTGCGGGTGTCCATGGCGAGCCGCCACAGCCCCAGCAGGACCGTGGCCACCACCGCGAACATCGCCGGGATCAGGTGGTTGAGCATCACCAGGGCGAACAGCACGGCCGCCCACGCCCGGAAACGTCCGGTCTCGAGGCCACGGGCCACGACCCCGAGGTACACCAGGCACACGGCGAGCGCGACCGAGAAGGAGAACTCTCCCGCCAGCGTCGACGCCGCGTTGCCGCCGATGATCCGGAAGCGCTCGTCGAAGTCGAAGATGAACGGCAGGGTGCCGAACGCCAGCAGCACCGGGCCGGGGAACGGCATGCGGAACATGCGGCCCATGAAGAACGCCGCGCCGGGAAGCGCCACGAGGCCGAGGACCGTCACCAACTTGAAGGCAACCGCATAGCTGACGAAGGGCACCAGGTCGAGCAGTACCACCAGCAACGCCGGGGCCACCATGTAGAACTTGTAGGCGGGGAAGCCTGCGTACCAGTCCTTCGTCCAGCCCGACAGGCTCAGGTGCGGGAGGATCTCACGGCGCAGGTAATCGGGGCCCCAGACGTGCGCCCCCATGTCGCCACCGGCGGTGAGGGTGTTCCGCAGCAGCTCCGAGGGCTGCAGCTGCAGCCAGACGAACACCATCGCCGCCAGCACCCCGACGGCGGAGAGCGAAGCGGTGACGATCTGCTCGGTGGTGAGGGGGGTCCGGGCCCGGTTGCGTCGCCCCCGCCGGCGACCCGACACCGGCTGTTTGTCCGGATCTTCCTCGGCCACCCAGATGACCGGACGGGACGGGTCTGCCGTCAGGCTGGTCGAGTCCGCGGCGGCGTGCGGGGCGGGGTCGCTGAGGGGTTGCGTGGTGTCGTCCATCGTGCAGTCGGCGGGTGAGCGTCTCCCTTCCGGGGCGCTCGACCCACGCTAACCGCGCGTCCACCGTTGCTGGGGTCACCGGGACCCGGGTTCACCGCGACGCCAGGCTCAACGCGACGTGCGTGTACCGACACACCAGGTCCGCCGCGCTGCCGAGGTCACAGACCCTCGAACGGCGACGGGATCGGGGAAACGGCGATCAGCCGGCCCGTCGAAGCACCGGCGCGGGGTTGGCCCGCTGCGGTTGCGATGCCTTGATGTCGTCGAGCAGCGAGCGCAGCTCGACCGGCTCACCGGCGCGGCTCCACGAACGCTTGTCACAGGTCGAGCACGAGGTCATCGTGACCGCCTCGCTGCGGACGAACATGGTGATGGTGACCAGGTTGCCGCTGCAGCCGTTGCTGCACCGTCCGGCGGTCACCGGTACCGCGACCTCGTCCGTCACGGTCACTTCCGTCGTCGCCGACCTCGATTGTCTGGCCATGTCCTGCCCCTCGTGTGCTCCCGCCCGGTCCGGGGCCTACCCAACCCGGAGCGTTTCGGCAGCACTGCATCGACCGTCTGGGGGATTCTGCTGAAGTGTCGTCATCCAATTGACACAAAAAACCAGGACCATCGACCTACGCACACCCGCCGCCGGGACCGGTCACGCCACGGTCGCCACGCGCCCCGGGCCGTCAGCGCTTGGCCAGGTACAGCACGGTGCTGGCGTTGAAGACCATGTGGGCCATGATCGCCGGCCCGAGCCGGTCGTAGAGCAGGGCGAGTCCGCCGAAGGTCAGGCCGGCCACGAACAGGCCGACGAACTGCACCGGCTGGAAGTGGACCGCGGCGAACACCGCCGAGCTGACCATCAGCGCCGCCCACCCGGGCAGACGACCGGCGAGACCCCGCAGCAGCAGGCCGCGGAACAGCAGCTCCTCGACGAAGGGGGCGGCTACCGCCAACAACAGGAACAGGCCCACGAGCCCCGCCCAACCGCTGCCCTTGCTGATCAAGGACCGGGCCGGCCCCTCGGCGTCGATGCCGAACAGCGCGTAGGCGGCCCCGATCGCCACCTGGGCGCCCAGCCCGCAGGCCAGTCCGACCACCGGATCCAGGGCCGAGAAGCGCAGACCGAGATCGTCGCGCCAGCGACGCCCACGGCCGGCGACGCCCAGCGCCACGGCCGCCAACTCGGTGGCCCACACCGGGATCTGCCACACCGCCAGAGCCACCAGCGGAGCCCCGGCGGACACCGCCAGGATCTCGTCCTGCAGGGTGCCACCGGCAGCGACGCCCGAAGCCACCCCCGTGACCAGGAACAACGGGCCGGAGAGGGTGAACACCAGCGCCCCGACGACCTGGCCGGCCAGCCAACCGGCGACGCCGAGCGACACCCATCCCGACACCCTCGGCGGATGACGATCGGGGCCGGGCGGGGCAGGGGCGCCGAGGCGACCGACGAGACGGCTCACGGCCCAGACGCTAGCCATCGCGCCCGGGCGCCACCGATCCGCATTCCGGCCAGGTGAGACCTAGCATGAGCCCATGGAACCCAAGGCAAACCCGCCCGGCGGCCCCGACGGGGGCAAGACGCCGGGATCAGGCGCCCGAGGCGAGAACGGCTTCCCCAAGTGGGCCATCTGGGCGCTCGTCGGACTGGTCGTCCTCGTCCTGGTGGTGCCCACGATCCTGAAGGGCCAGACCGGAACCAAGATCACCTACACCGAGTTCATGACCGCGGTGAAGGAAGACCGGGTCGAGCGGATCGTGTTCGACAACACGACCGGCGGCATCGACGGGACCTACACCAACAGCGAGAAGTTCCACACCACGGGCTACCTCGACTTCACCGAGGCCGACCGGCTGCTCCTCGAGGAACACAACGTCATCCAGGAACCGGCGACCCCCCAGTCCGGGTTCGTGGCGCAGCTCCTGCCCATCCTGCTGCCCTTCGCCCTGCTCATCGGGTTCTTCTGGTGGATGCAGCGCCGGGCGTCGGGGCAGATGGGCAACATCATGTCCATCGGCCGGAGTCGGGCGAAGACGTACTCCACCGAACGGCCGTCCACCACCTTCGACGACGTGGCCGGGTACGGCGGCGTGAAGCAGGAGATCCGCGAGGTCATCGACTTCCTGCGCAGCCCGGCCAAGTTCGCCGCGATCGGCGCCCGGATCCCCAAGGGGGTGCTGCTCGTCGGCCCTCCCGGCACGGGCAAGACCCTCATCGCCCGGGCCGTCGCCGGCGAGGCCGGCGTCCCGTTCCTGTCGGTGACCGGATCGGACTTCATGGAGATGTTCGTCGGCGTCGGCGCTTCCCGGGTGCGCGACCTGTTCCAATCCGCCCGCAAGATGGGCCGGGCGATCATCTTCATCGACGAGATCGACTCCATCGGCCGCAAGCGCGGCGCCGGCCTCGGCGGTGGTCACGACGAGCGCGAGCAGACCCTCAACCAGATGCTGTCGGAGATGGACGGCTTCGAGGCCACCGAAGGCCTGGTGATCATCGCCGCCACCAACCGCCCCGACGTGCTCGACCCGGCACTGCTGCGGCCCGGCCGCTTCGATCGTCAGGTGATCGTGCCCCTGCCGGAGTTCTCCGAGCGCCTGGCCATCCTGAAGGTGCACTGCAAGCACAAGCGGATCGCCCCCGACGTGGACCTCAACGTCGTGGCGCGGGGCACCCCCGGCATGGCCGGTGCCGATCTGGCGAACCTGGTCAACGAGGCCGCGCTGTTCGCTGTGCGCGGCGGCCAGGACGTCATCCGGGCCAGCCACTTCGAGGATGCCCGCGACCGGGTCATGATCGGCCAGCGGCGCGAGTCGGTCGTCATGAACGACCACGAGAAGGAGATGACCGCCTACCACGAGGCCGGCCACGCCCTCGTCGCTGCCTTGCTGCCCGGGTGTGACCCGGTGCACAAGGTCACCATCCTGCCCACCGGCATGGCCCTCGGCGTGACCATGACCCTGCCCCAGGAGGACCGCCACTCGTTGTCGCAGTCGGGCATCGAGGACCGCCTGGCGATGATGCTCGGCGGCCGCATCGCCGAGGACTCCGTCTACGGCGAGGTCACCAACGGTGCCTCCGACGACCTGCGCAAGGCAACCGAGTTCGCCCGCAAGATGGTCCGCGAGTGGGGCATGTCCAAGCGGATCGGCCCGATGGCGTGGGGTTCGGGTGCCCCGGTCTTCCTCGGTGAGGACTGGATGCAGACCAAGGAGTACTCCGAGGAGACCGCCCGGATCATCGACGAGGAGATCGAGCGGATCCTGCGGGAGGCCGAGGACCGCACCCGGCAGCTGCTGCACGACAACCGCAAGGCCCTGGAGATGATCGCCCGGGCGCTGCTCGAACGAGAGACCGTCGACGGCCGTGAGGTCAACCGGCTGATCGAGCTGTCGCAACCCCCGGCCACCCCAGCTGCGGAGGTCGCACCGCCGCCGCCGCCGCCGCCTCCTCCGGCCCCGGTGGGCTGACCGCCCATCGTCGATCCCGGCACTGCTGCTCGACGCCACCCTGCGGGGTGGCGTCGGCGCGTCGGCGCGGTCGAGCCCCGCTCCGTGTCAGCGCAGCTCGGCGAGCGCGCCCCACAGGTCCGCAGCGGAGACGGGGCCGAGGAAGTGCCGGCGTACGACGCCTTCGGCGTCGACGAGGAGGAGCAGCGGCACGGCATCGATGCGGTAGCGCTCGTGCAGCCCCACGTCGGCCTTGGCCTCGAGGTTCTGGACCGCCACCTCGGCACCCTCGACGATCTGGGCCCGCTCCCAGACCGAGGCGCACACCTCACAGGTTGCCGAGCTGAACAGCACCACCAGCCACGGGGCGTCCGGCCGGGCGAAGTCACGGCGGTCCAGTTGGGCCGGCACCGTCCACGACGGGCTCGACTCCGGTACCGTGCCGCTGCGACGGGCGAGCACGGCGGCCACGATCGCCGCGACCCCGGCCAACACCACGACGGCAACGAGGCGGACCAGCACGACTCAGTTGCTTCCCTGCGACGTGGTGGTGGCAGGCAGTGTCACCACAGCGATGGTGGTCGGCGCCGCCGTCGTCGAGACGTTCACCGTCGTGGTCGTGACCCCGCCGGCCACGGTCGTCGTGGTGGTCACCACAGTGGTCGTCGTGGCCCGGGTGGTCGAGGTCGAGACGGTCGTCGTGACGCCGGCGGTCGTGGTGGTCACCGGCACGGTCGTACGGACGACCGTCGGGAGCGCGATGTCGCCGAGGGGGCCGGGCACCACCACGCCGACGGCCATCGGCACCGCCGGGGCGAAGCTGGTGTCGGGCACCGGAGTGAACACCTGGACACCGTCCACGACGATCGGGCCGCTCCCGCTCACCCGGACGAGCAACGGGCCGGACCCGGCGGCGAATGCCAACGGCAGCTCGATCTGCTGGCGGGCGTCGAGACGGCGGGACGACGCGGGCAGCTCGACGGTGACGGAACGCCCCTTGCCCCATGCGGTGACGGTCAGATCGACGGGCTGGTCGGGCAGGGCGTTGGTGATGACCACCTTGGCCTCTTTCACCTCGGACCTGGTGGCCATCACCACGACCCAGTCCGTCGCCACGACCGGGGTTCCCAGCGAGGCCGACAGACCGGCCGGGAGCGGGCCCAACGTCACCTCGGCCCCTCCGGTCGGGGTGGCCGAAGGCGTGGAGGTCGCTGCGGTGGGAGCTGCGGAACCGGACGGCGCGGCAGGCGGTGCCTTCGCGCCGGCAGTCTCGTCCTCGGCCACGGCGGCCGCGGCGACGACCGAACCGCTGAGCTGTACCCGTTCGGCCACGACGGGGACCCGGTTCAGTGACCGGACCGTGGTCGTGTGCCGCAGCGGCTTGGGCACCCGACCCTCGTCGTTGAGGATGACCTCACCGTAGGACTGCGGGGGGATCTGCAGCTCGAAGGGCTCTATGCCCAGCTCCTGGGTGGTCCGCGGCCGGTCCACGGTCACCTCGACCTCGGCCGTCTCCTCGGAGGGGTTGTACACGGCGATGCGTTCGAAGGTGGAGGCGTCCACTCGCCCGTCGGCGAAGTACCACGAGGTGGAAGGCGCCGGGGCGCCGGGGGTGACGTCGAGCGTGACCGTGCCGTCGGTGCCGGTCAGCGTCTGCAACCGGTCCACCACGAGCCGGCCACTTCGGGCGCTCACCGTGGTGGAGATCCGTTGGCGCACCGGCACGATGCCCGTCACGTCGACGCTCACCAGCCGGCGGGCGGGCACCAGGAAGCCCTGCAGGGCCTCCGGAGCACGGAACCCGTCGTCGGTGTCGAAGGTGATGTCGACCACCGCCTCCGCCGGGAACGGGTTGAACAGGGCCAGGCGGAGCGAGGACGCGTCCTGGGGCGAGGTCTGGCCCCACGGGAAGTACCACCGGGTGGACGCCTGGGAGCTGCACCGGTCGCTGTCCCAGCCGCCGACCCCACGCACCTCGTGGGTGACCACGGCCCCGCCGTGGTCGAGCTCGACGAGCGCCGCCGCCCACTCGCCCTTGGCCACGCTCGACAGGGTGGTCTGCGACTGGTCGTGCGGACCCACCGCAACCGGCACACGGACGACGTCCTTGCCCTCGACGAAGACCTGCAGCACGCCCGCCACCGCGGTGTCGGTGGGGTTGGCGATGGTCACCGTCTGGTCCGCCGGGCCGTTGCCCAGAGCCGACCCCCCGGCACAGAACCAGGTCGAGGACCCGGCCTCCTCGGGCGTGACCAGCGGGCTCAACGCCGCGGCGGTCACCACATCGGCCTCGACTGCGACGGGCGTGGTACTCGGGTCGAGCAGCAACGCAGCGCCGGCCAGACCGGCCAAGGCCACGACCACGGGGATACGGCGCAGGATCATCGCAGACCCCCCTCGAATCCCGGGTCGTCGTCGCCGGTACCGCCCGGCACCGTGACGTCCGGTCCGGCGATACCCGGTGTCATGACACCGGATGCCGCGGTACCCGGCTGGACCGGACCGTCTGCTGCGCCGGCGCCGGCATCCGCACGGCGACGGGCCAGACGGGCGGAGGTCCGCACCGCCACAACGGCCACCGCCAGCCAGCCCGCCATCTGCAGCACCCACAGGAAGCGCCCGGTCGCCGGCGACGCGAAGCGCAACGTCGCCGTTCCCGACTTGGTCACCTCGTAGCGGTTGGTGGACCCGATACCCTCCCCGGCAGCCACCGAGGAACCGTTGACCTCGAGGTTCCAGCGGCGATCGAAGGACTCGGCGAGCTGCAGGACGTCGCCACCGGATAGTTCGCCCTCGAAGCGTCGCGGCCCGACGGCCTCCAAGGCCGCAGGGGCCGGCGCCGTGCCGTCGGCGAAGGACAGGTCCGCAGCCCGGGTCGCATCGGCGGGCACCAGCACCGTCATCGGCTGCCAGGCGGTGTTGCGGTACACCCGGATGGCCCCGTTCAGGTCGACCTGGGCGAGGTCCAGTTGGCTGGAGAGCGTCGCGTCGATCCACGGCGGGGCCGGGCGCTCGTTGCTCACGAACGGGGTCGGGGCCAGCCGATCCACCACCACGACGTAGCGCACCGCGAGCAGGCCCAGCGTCTGACCGAGGCGGTTGTCGCCGCCGCGCCGGGCGGTGTCCAGAGCCTCGGGGATGACCTCGGTCGCCTCGGTCAGCGGACCGGTCCACAGGGCGTCGAGCGTCGGGGGGCCCAGCGTCGTGGCGTAGCTGCTGACCCCGTCACCCACGGGCCAGCCGGCGACCGGCAGCACGTCCTCGGCTCCGAGCCACAGCACCCGGAACGGACCGGTCGTCGCCGATTCGGTCCCGACGAAGCCCAACACCCGGTCGTAGCCGCCCCGTGGCATCTTCCACCGGCCGTCGATGGAGATCAGCATGATCGGCAGGACCGCCAGCAACAACGCGCCGGCCGCGATGACACTGGCGAACTGCCGCCAGCCGAACCGGTAGCCGCGCAGGTCGAGATCGAACGCTGCCATACCGGCACCGACGGCGACGGCGACGCCCAGCGAGGCCGGGGCAAGCAGCACCTCGGCCGGGGGCAGGGCGACATCGACCCAGCCGGCCTGCACCACGGCGACCACCGCCAACGGCAGGACGTACAGGCACCAGCCGCGCACCGCCCATCCCAACCGCCAGGACCGGCCGATCGCCAGCCCGGCGAAGCCGGCCACCAGCAGGCCCCAGGTGACCCAGGCACCGCCGAGGCGACCGCTGTAGAAGTGCAGCAACTCCCACAGGCGATGCTCTGCCGCACCACCGATGCCGCCGAGGCTGTGCACGTCGGGATCGTCGCCCTGCCACGACGAGATCAGCCACGGGGCGTGCAGCGCCAGACCGACCACGGTGCCGACCACGGTGCCGACGGCGAGCCGCGCCACGCTGCGCCCGTCACCCATCACGAACGAGCCCAGCCCGAAGGCCACTGCAGCGAGCACCACCACCAGCGCCGTCACCGGTGAGAGGGCCACCACCGCGGCCACACCGAGGGCGATCACCGCCGTGGCGTGCACCAGCGAGCGCCGCGTCGGCGGGCCGTAGGGCTCGGTACCGCCGAGTTCGGCCATGGAGCGCACCAACCACGGCAGCACGCCGTAGAGGGCCAGCGCAGCCCAGCGACCGCCCGTCAGGGCGTTGTACGGCAAGGGGTTGGCGGCGTAGGCCAGCAGCATCGCTCCCTTGGCCCGGCTGTGCGGGGTGAACGAGCCGAGCCGCCACAACCCCACCAGGCCGAACGGCACGAACCCGAGGATCAGCACGGTGCGCAGCAGGCCGGTGGCACCCAGCATCGCCAGGCCGCCGAGACCGGTCAGCCACAGGCCGGTGGCGCCCGGCCCCGCCGCTCCGAGCCCGGCCACGACCCACCCTCCCCAACTGGTGCGCAACAGCTCCACCGCACGGTCGGGGAAGGGGACGAACTCGCCGATGGCCGGCACCCCCTGGGTGATCAGATGGCGGCTGCCGAACAGCAGCACCAGCCCCACGGCCAATGCCAGCAGTACGTTCTGCGGCTGTGCCGCGGCGCCCCGGTTCGCGAGCCACTGACGCACGGCGTCACCGAGCGAGGCCGTCGCCTCATGGTCGCCGACCTGACCGCGCACGAAGCCGGTGAGCCGGGCCGACCCGCGGGACTGCAGACGGCGCAACTCGAGATCGGTGATCTGGCGTTGCTGCTTGATCTGACGCCGCTTGGCCACGATGGAACCGGTGCGACGGAGGTTCCACGTCCACGCGCCGGCCACGTCGCGGGCGTGGGCGAACCGTCCGACCAGCACCACCGCGACCAACTCCAGCAGCGACAGCACGGCCTGCTGCACCAGCTCGCCGACCAGGTAGAACCAGCCGTAGTTGGTGCAGACCATGCGCAGCCGGTGACGCAACTGCAGGCGGCGGCGATCATCGGGGCGGCGCTCGCCCAGGGCCTCCACGTGACGGGCCCGGGCGGAGGGCGCCACCAGCACACGGGCGCCGAGCAGGTGCGCCCGCCAGCACAGGTCGGTGTCCTCGCCGTGGAAGGTGATCTCCTCGTCGAAACCACCGAGGGCCCGCAGCAGGTCGGCGCGGATCAGGAAGCACGAGTCGGGCACGAAGAAGACGTCGCGCACCGCGTCGTGCTGTTCCTGGTCGAGCTCACCGCGCTCGCACAGCGGGAACGGCGCGCCGAAACGGTCGGCCCCCATCCCGACGGCCAGCAGGGCATCGGACTGGTCCCAGCGGACCACCTTGGGGCCCACCACCGCGGCGTTGGAGCGATACGCCTCCTCGACCAGCAGCCCGACGGCGTTCGGCGCGAGGGCCACGTCGTCGTGACAGACCAGGAAGAACGGCGCGCCCTCGACCATCCCGAGGGCGGTGTTGACCGCCGCACCCACCCCGTTGTTGGTCTCGAGCCGTCGGACATAGGCCCGGGGAGCGACCGCGGCGATGCGCGGCGTCGGGTCGGCGTCACCGGCGTTGTCGACCACCAGGATCGACAGGTTCGGGTACTCCTGGGCGGCGAGGGCCTCGAGAGCCTCCTCGAACCAGGGCCCGGGGTTATGGGTCACCATCACCGCAACGACGGCCGGCAGGGCAGCCGCCGCGGCACGTGCCTCGTCGGCACCGTCGTCGACGGACTCCTCCCCTTGCGGATCCGGATCGAGGGCGAGGCGCTCATCCACGATGGGGAGAGGCTACTCGCCCACCTCCGGACCTCCGGCGATGGCTCGGCCGGGGTGGTCCGCGTACGCCATTGGTCGGACGGCACCCGGTACGGTGGGAGGCCATGGAAGGACCGACGCGCCGTGGAGTGGAGATGGGGGTCGGTCTCGCCCTGCTGGGGGTCCAACGCTGGATGAGCGTACGTCCCGATCTCGAGGCCGAACTCGACCGCCTGGGCCACCACACGCTTGCCGACACCAGCCGCGAACTGGGTGATGCGGTCACCCGGCTCGTCGGCCGGCTGACCGGCGGCTCCTCCTCCTCACACCCGTGACCGGCGACGGTCATGGCCGCGCCGGCACGACGCGACGGCCGCGGGTGGCCCTCGACCTGACCCCGTTGTTGGGCCGACCGACCGGCATCGGGGTCTTCACCGGGCACCTCGTCGAGGGTCTCGCCCGACGCGACGACCTCGACCTGGTCGGTTACGCCACCACCTGGCGAGGCCGAGGGCAGCTGCCCACGCTGGTCCCCTCGACGGTGCAGGTGGTCGACCGGCCGCTGCCGGCCAGGCTGCTACGGGCGCTGTGGAGCAGGGGGCCGTTGCCCCCGCTGGAGTGGCTGACCGGTTCGTTCGACCTGGTGCACGGCACGAACTTCCTGGTCCCGCCCACCCGTCGGGCGGCGCGTCTGGTGACCGTCCACGATCTGACCCCGGTCCGCTATCCCGAGCTGTGCTCGACAGACACCCTGGCGTATCCGGGTCTCATCGAACGGGCCTGGCGGGCCGGCGCATGGATCCACACCGACAGCTCCTACGTCGCGGACGAGGTGCGGCAGTGGCTGCGGGTCCGCGACGCCGACGCCCACCGGGTGGTGCCGATCCACCTCGGGGTGGACCCACCGGCCAGCGGCGACCCCGCAGCCGGCCATCAGCTGGCGGGATCGTCGCGGTACGTGCTCGCCCTGGGCACGGTGGAACCCCGCAAGGGCCTACCCGACCTGGTCCGGGCCTTCGACGCGGTGGCTGCGCTCGACGACGGCGATCGCCCACCGGGCGAGCAGGTCCACCTGGTGGTGGCCGGCCCCGATGGCTGGGGCACCGAGGCGTTCGACCGGGCGGTCGCCGCATGCCGGCACCGTGACCGGGTGGTGCGCGTCGGCTGGGTCGACGACCGGGGCCGCGCCGATCTGCTGGCCGGCGCTGCGGTGCTGGCCTATCCGAGCCTCTACGAGGGGTTCGGGCTGCCGCCGCTCGAGGCGATGAGCGTCGGCGTACCGGTGGTGTGCAGCGATGCCGGTCCCCTCCCCGAGGTGGCCGGAGCGGCGGCACGGCTCGTTGCGGCCGGCGACCCCGATGCGCTCGCGGCCGGCTTGGCCGAGGTGCTGGCCGACGACACCGGGCGGCAGGCCCGCATCGAGGCGGGC
>CAIXPF010000078.1 GCA_903921205.1 uncultured Acidimicrobiia bacterium
CGTCGTCCTCGCCGCCGACGTGATCGAGCACGTCCGCACCAGCGAGGCGTTGCTCGCCGATATCCGTAGCAGGGTGCGACCGGGCGGGTTCGTGCTCGCCAGCGTGCCCAACATCGCCCACTGGTACCCGAGGCTGCGGGTGGCGTCGGGTCGGTTCGGGTACGACCAGCGCGGCATTCTCGACCGCACCCATGTCCGCTTCTTCACCGGGCGCAGCTTCCTGCAGGTCGCGAGCGATGCCGGACTGCGCTGCCGCCGCCAGGAGGCCACCGGCCTCCCGCTCGACGTGCTGGCCGACGACGGTGCCGCGGCACCGTCTCCGGGGCTGGGACGACGAGTCGTGCGGGCCGTCGACCGCCTGGGGGTCGCCGCCATGCCGAGCCTGTTCGGCTATCAGTTGGTGTTCGAGCTCGAACCGTCCGGCTCCTGATCGCGCCGTCGCCGTGTCCGCACGACCAGGGTGCTGCAGGCGAGGACCACGATGCACCCCAGGGCGGTGACTGCGCTGATCGTGGCGCCGGCGAGCAGGCCCGGCGGGCGGTAACGCATCCTCACCGTCGACTCGCCCGGTTCGAGCCGGACGGCCCGGAAGCCGTAGTTGACCCGGACCACCGGAGTCGCTCTGCCGTTGAGCGTCGCCTGCCATCCCGCGGCCCAGTGGTCCGGGACGAGCAGCCACGACGCCCGATCGGCCCGGGTCGACACGGTGATGGTGTTGACGCCACGGGTCGCTGCCACGACGGTGCCGGCCGCACCGTCGCCGGCGCCCGGTCCTGCCGGTCCGAGCGGATCGAGCCCGGTGCGCTCCAGCTCGGACCGTTCGATGACCACACGGTCGGTCCAGGGGAACGCCGGGTCGACGAATCGCTCGAGCGCGGCCTGACCGTCGTCGACCACCTCGTCGCCGGCCACGACGCGCGGGCCGGCGACGGCGCCGGGGACCCGGTACACGATGCCGTCGTTGGAGGCCTGTACGACCTGCGCGCCGAGGGGTGTCCACGACGGTGACCACGAAACCCCGGCGTCGGCGGGCGTGGGGACGGTGGCGATGTGGGTGATGCCGAGGCGGGCCAGCAGCTCGAAGCGGGTGTGGTCGCTCACCAGGCTCGTCCGGTAGGCGCTTCCCAGGGTTCCGAGCCCCGGTGTCGCCGGGTCGGCGCCGTCGAGGACCTGCAGCAGGCCGAGGGTCCGCCGGTCGACGTTGGAGTCGTAGCCGCTGGTGGTGTCGAGCCCGACGACCTGGGGTGTGTTGCCGAACAGCAACGGGGTGGGGTCGGGCCGGTTCGGAATCTGCAGGAGCACCGCTGCGGTGCGCGCCGGCCAGCCGCCCGGCGCGCTCTGCGTCCGCAGGTACTCGGTCATCGGCATCGGCGGGAGCAGGTAGCGGGTCTCGTGGGGCAGCCACGGTGGGTTGGCGTGCCGGCCGAAGGGGATCAGCTGTACCGCTGTGACGACGACGAGCATCGCGGTGACCGCGATGCCGATGACGCCCCGGCCCAGTACTGCCGTCCTCGGCGACCGTCGACGCCAGGCGTCGGCGAGGACGTCGATACCGATGGCGGCGGCCACGACCATGCCGAAGGCGACCAGCACGATCAGCCGGGCGTACACCTGGAACACGTTCATGCCCGGCACGAACCGCCACACCAGCCAGATGAGCGGAGTGCCGAGCATCACCGCCGGGGTGATGACGACGAGCGTCCGGGCCAGCCATGCCCCGGTGCGACGGCGGGAGAACAGGCCGACAGCGGCGAGGGCCGCAGTGGTCATACCCGTGTAGCCGAGGTAGTTCATCCCCTTGGCCGTCAGCGGCAGGGGTGGCGGTAGGAGAAGCCGGCTGAACATCCCCCATTCGGCCAGGGAGTGGGCGGTGAGCTCGTGGTAGGGAATCCGCGTTCGCTGCCCGGCCAGCAACGTGGCGGCGGTCGGGACCAGCAGCACGGCCGCCAGACCAGCGGTGACGAGCCCGAGCCCGCCGAGACAGGCCAGGACCTGCGCCGGTGGGCGCCGGCGGGCATGTGTCCCGCTCCCCGGCGACCGGTACTGCTCGATCGCCCCGGAAACGGTCAACGCCACGGCGTACGCGCCCGCCACCACCAGCGTGATCCCGAACATCAGGACATGCCCGGCCTGGGCGGCCAGGGCACACACCGCACCGGCAGCGATCACGGCTGCCGCGGTGCGGCGCGTCATGGCCCGGTGCACGGCGGCGACGGTGGCCGGCAGGAACAGCGCCATCGGCGTCACGACCTCGAGCTGCATCCAGCCCGTGTTCCAGGTGGCGAACATCCACGCCACGGCTGCCACCGTCGACGCGGGCCGGCCCCTCGTGAGCTGGCGGCACAGCAGGTACATCGCCACTCCCGACGCCCACAGATGGAACACCAGGAACAGGTCGTGGGCCCGCGACGGCGACGTCGCCGCGAGCGCAAGCAGCCGTGGCGGGTAGAACACGGCGCTCGACCCGTTGGCGTACAGGTCGTACCCGCCGCCGTAGGCGTCGGCGCTCCAGAACGGCACCGTGCCCTGCCGCAATGCTGCGTCGGTGCGCACGTTCCACGGATAGCTCAGCTCGGGGTAGTCGCTCTGCGGGTAGAAGTGCTGCTCGTCGTTGGGGGCGGCGGCCCACGGATAGACGACGTTGTTGTACGAGCCGGTCACCGTGCTCGTCCGACCCGCCAGCAACGGCGCGAAGTAGACGATGGTGAGCGCCGAGATCACGGCCAGCGCCGCGGCATCCCCCCACCAACGGCGGCGGGGTGCGGCTCGCGTTGTGGGTGACGGCCCCGGGGCCTGGGAGATTGGTTCGGTCACGGTGACGTCCCGCTCGTCTCGGCGAGTGGAGCCGACGGTTGGTCTCGGCGGGTCTCGCGACCGGTCGCGCCACGTCGGTCCAACACCCTATCGGCGGCACGACCGCCCGGCTGGTCCCCTCGGGGATGCAGGGCGGTCCTGGCCAGCCCGGTCGCCCCGGCCGGTCAGGCGGTTGCCGTTCGGGCGTCTGCCGGTCGGGGTGGGCTGGAGGCCGGTGGGTGCGGTGGGTAGGCTCGGCTGCCTATGCGAGGCCTGATCCTCAGCGGCGGGGCAGGCACGCGCCTGCGCCCCATCACCCACACCAGCGCAAAGCAGTTGGTGCCCATCGCCAACAAGCCGATCCTGTTCTACGGGATCGAGGACATGGCCGAGGCCGGCATCACCGAGATCGGCATCGTGGTGGGCGACACCCGCGACGAGATCATGGAAGCGGTCGGCGACGGCTCGCAGTTCGGGGTTCACGTCACCTACCTGCCGCAGGACGCCCCACGGGGGCTGGCCCACTGCGTGCTCATCGCCGCTGACTTCCTCGGTGACGAGGACTTCGTGATGTACCTCGGCGACAACATGCTCGAGGCCGGCCTCGCCGGCTTCGTGCAGAACTTCGAGGCCGAGCGCGCCGAGGCAGGGCGTCTTCCGCTCGGCGGGGCCGGTTCGGATCGGGCGGCGGTGGCCCAGATCCTGCTGAAGGAGGTCGACAACCCCAAGGCCTTCGGTGTGGCCGAGGTCGGGGCCGACGGCGAGGTGGTGCACCTCGTCGAGAAGCCCGAGGTGCCACCGTCGAACCTGGCCCTGGTGGGCGTCTACCTGTTCGACCGGCACATCCACGAGGCCGTCCGGGCCATCGCCCCGTCGCCGCGTGGCGAGCTCGAGATCACCGACGCCATCCAGTGGCTGATCGACCAGGGTCACCGGGTGCGCCACGAGGTGCTGCAGGGCTGGTGGATCGACACCGGCAAGAAGGACCCGTTGCTCGAGTGCAACCGGCTGGTGCTCGACACCATCGTGGGCTCGGTGGCCGGCGACGTCGACGAGCACTCGAGTGTCGAGGGCCGGGTGATCATCGAGGCCGGCGCCCGTCTCGAACACTCCCGGGTGCGCGGACCGGCCGTCATCGGCGCCGGGACGGTGCTGCGCGACAGCTACGTCGGCCCGTACAGCTCCATCGCCGCCGACTGCGAGATCGTCGATTCGGAGATCGAGAACTCGGTGGTGCTGCAGGCGAGCCGCATCGTGGGGATCCCCCGCCTCGCCGACAGCCTGCTGGGTCGTAACACCGAGGTGTTCCGGTCCGGTCACCGTCCTCGGGCCACCCGGCTGATGCTGGGCGACCACAGCCTCGTCGATCTGGAGTAGACCTGCGCCATGGCCACTGTCACCCCGTCAGAACGCATCGCC
>CAIXPF010000079.1 GCA_903921205.1 uncultured Acidimicrobiia bacterium
GCTCGCCGCCGTGGTGATCGCGGCCGCCGCCGGCATGGCCGACATCCGCTCGCCCTTGCGCTGGGCCCGCATCCGGCGCAGCGAGTTCCTGCTGTCGGTTGCCGCGTTCGCTGCCATCGTCCTGTTCGGCGTGGTCACCGGCGTCGCCCTGGCCATCGGGGTGGCGGTGCTCGACTTCATGCGCCGGGCGTGGCGACCGCACGCCACCGTGCTGGTCCGGGTGGACGGGCTCAAGGGCTACCACGAGGCCGACCGCCATCCCGAGGGCCGCCAGGTACCGGGCCTGTTGCTGTACCGCTTCGACGGGCCGCTGTTCTTCGCCAACGCCGGCTACTTCCAGCAGGACCTCCTGAGTCGGCTCCGCCCCGAGACCCGCCAGGTCACCGTGACCGCCGAACCCATCACCGACCTCGACATCACCGCGGCCGAAATGCTCGAGGGCCTGCTCGACGAGCTCACCCGACGCGGCGTCACCCTCACCTTCGCCGAGCTCAAGGGCCGGGTGCGCGACCAGGTCACCGCGTTCGGCCTGGTCGAACGCATCGGCCCGGATCACTTCGCCCGGACCGTCGGCGAGGCGGTGAAGGACTACGTCCGTCACTCCGGGGTGGACTGGCAGGACTGGCAGGACCGCGCCGACGCAGCCACCGACACCGACGGCGACACCACCGACCGTCAGGGCTGAACGCCCGCCTGGCCGGGCCTGCCCACGGCGGGCCGGGCCGACCGCCGGCGCAGGGCCGCGACGGTCAGCCGGCGACGGTCACCAGCCGGGGCGTTTGACGGGACGGCCCTTGCCGTCGCCGTCGAACTTCTTCTTCTTGAACGGGGCGGGTCCGCCACGGCCGGCGGCGGGGCCGGACCCGGCGGTGAACCGCTCCCGGCGCACAGTGGCCCGGGCGCCCTTGATGGTCGTGCCCCGCAGGGCCACGATCACGTCGTCGGCACGGTCGGAGGGCACCTCGACCAGCGTGAACCGATCGTTGATGTCGATGGCCCCGACGTCGGAGCCGCGCAGACCGGCCTCGCCGGTGATGGCCCCGACAAGGTCCTTGGGCCGCAGTCCGACATCGTGACCGGCCCCGACGAACAACTTGGTCATCCCCGCAGCGGTGCCACGCGGCCCACCGGCCGGACGGGGACCGCGTTCCGGGCGGTCGCTGCGCTCGGGGCGGCCGGGGCGCTCGTCGCGATCGGCGCGCACCGGACGGTCCTCCCGCGAGGGCCGATCGAACCGTTCGCTGCGCTCGGGCCGGTCGTCACGACCCGGGCGATCGTTCCGCGTGAACCGGTCGGCACGTTCCGGCCGGTCGGTGCGTTGGGGGCGGTCGGCGCGCACCGGGCGATCGGGCCGTTCGTTCCTGCGGCGCAGCAGCCGGTAGGACAGGTCCTCGATGGCGTCCTCGCTCAGCCGGTCGCCGTCCTTGGTGGCGGCGAGCTGCAGCGCGGCCATCGCCACCTTGGCCGGGTCGTGCTCGTCGAGCAGCGCGTCGAGCGCCGGATCGTTGATGGCGACGTCGCCGGCGGCGAGCAGGGTGGCCACTTCGCCGACGAGGCGGGCCATCTTGGCCGTGCGCAGCTGCGTCACCGACGGCAGCGCCTCGATCGAGATCTTGTTGCCGGTGATCCGCTCGATGAACTGCAGCTGGTTGTGCTGGCGGGGATCGAACAGCGAGATCGCCACGCCGTCACGGCCGGCGCGACCCACCCGCCCGATGCGGTGGGTGTAGATCTCCGGCGAGGACGGCAGCTCGGCGTTCACCACATGGCTGAGCACGTCGACGTCGAGCCCGCGGGCGGCGACGTCGGTGGCGATGAGCAGCTCGGCGGTGCCGGCGCGCAGACGGCCCATGACCCGGTCACGAGCCTCCTGGCCGAGCCCGCCGTGCAGTGCCTCGGCGCGGTAGCCGCGGCCGTTGAGCTGCTCGGTGAGGTCGTCGACATCGGTCCGGGTACGGCAGAACACCAGCGTCGCAGTGGGCGACTCGAGCTCGAGGATCCGGGCGAGGGCCGCAGCGCGGTCGAAGCGGCGCACCACGTAGGCCTTCTGGGTCACCTTCGGCGCCTCACCGGCCACCTGGGCCGGGGCAGCGATCTCGATGCGGGCCGGGGTGCGCAGGTGCCGGCGGATCATGCCGTCGATACGGGGCGGCATGGTGGCGGAGAACAGCACGGTCTGGCGCTCGGCCGGCGTCTCCTCGAGGATGGCCTCGATGTCCTCGGCGAAACCGCGCTCGAACATCTCGTCGGCCTCGTCGAGGACCACGGTGCGCAACCCGTCGAGCGTCAGCGAGCCACGGCGGAGGTGGTCGAGCGCCCGTCCGGGGGTGGCCACCACGACGTCGACGCCGTCCTCGAGCGCACGCCACTGCTTGCCGATCGGCGCCCCGCCGTACACCGCGAGCACCCGGGCCCGAAGGTCCCGCCCGTAGCTCTCCATCGCTGCGCACACCTGCAGGGCGAGCTCGCGGGTGGGTACCAGCACCAACGCCACCGGTGCCTTGGGGCGCGCGCCCTCGGCGAGCAGCTGCAGGATGGGCAGGGCGAACGCTGCGGTCTTGCCCGTGCCGGTCGCCGCCCGGCCGACCACGTCGCCGCCTTCGAGCAGCACCGGGATGGCGGCCTGCTGGATGGGGGTCGGTTCCTCGAAGCCGAGCGCCGTCAGGGCGCGCTGCAACTCCGGACGCAAGTCGAGGTCGTCGAAGCGGCCGGGCAGGGCAGCAGAGGGTTCGGGCATGTCACCAACATTTCCGGGGGAAGACAAAGACCCTCAAGTGTAGTGCGCAGGTGGGGCCCGAAGCGCTATCGGACCCCACCCGCCGTGGCTCAGTCGCCCGAGCCGATGACGCCGCCGGCCTCGAGCCTGTCGAGTTCGTCAGCGGAGAAGCCCCAGTCGGCGAGGGCTTCCCGGGTGTGCTCGCCGCGGGCCGCGACCGGACCCTGGACCTGGCCCGGGGTGCGGCTGAAGCGAGGTGCCGGGCCGGGCTGGACCACACCCTCGATCTCCACGAAGGTGCCGCGGGCGACGTTGTGGGGGTGCTTGGGGGCCTCGTCGAGGTTGAGCACCGGGGCGAAGCAGATGTCGGTGCCCTCCATGATGGCGCACCACTCGTCGCGGGTCTTGGCCCGGAACAGCTCCACCAGGCGGGCCTTGTGGGCCGGCCAGCGCTCGCTGTCCATACGGTCTGGTATGTCCTGGGCGGTCAGGCCGAGCTTCTCGAGCAGCTCGTCGTGGAACTTGCCCTCGATCGAGCCGATCGAGACGTAGTTGCCGTCGGCACACTCGTAGGTGCCGTAGAAGTGGGCACCGGTGTCCAACACGTTGGTCCCGCGCTCGTTGGCCCACGCACCCGAGCCGTGCAGGCCGTAGATCGCCGCCATCAGCGACGAGGCACCGTCGACCATCGACACGTCGACCACCTGGCCCTGGCCGGACGAACGGGCCTCCAACAGCGCCGCGCACACCCCGAACGCCAGGTACAGCGCACCGCCACCGAAGTCGCCCACCAGGTTGAGCGGCGGCACCGGCGGACCACCGGCGATGCCGATCGAGTGCAGCGCACCGGTCAGGGCGATGTAGTTGATGTCGTGGCCTGCTGCCTTGGCCATCGGACCGTCCTGACCCCAGCCGGTCATCCTGCCGAACACCAGGCGCGGGTTGCGGGCCAGGCACACATCGGGGCCGAGGCCGAGCTTCTCCATGACCCCGGGCCGGAACCCTTCGATGAGGGCATCCGCACCTTCGACCAGACGCAGGACGGTCTCGACGCCTTCGGGCGACTTCAGGTCGACCGCCACCGAGCGGCGGCCCCGGTTGAGCACGTTGAACTGGCGCTCGCGGTCGAGGCCGAGGTCGACCGCAGCGAGGCGATCGACCCGGATGACCTCGGCGCCGAGATCCGACAGCAACATCGCGCACATCGGGCCCGGCCCGATGCCCGCCAGCTCGACAACCTTGATCCCGGTGAGCGGCCCCATGACCAGTCCTTTCCCGAGGCCCCGTCCACATGCCGGAGCCGTCCTCGACAACGGTGCACGACGGCGGTGCACGACGCCTCGGACCTTAGCCCCCGAGCCCACCCGGTCCGCTGGCCGTGCGTGCGGCCACCGCCGTGCTTGCGCCGCAGGACGCCGGGGTCCGAAGCTGACGGGCGTGTCGACACCACTCCCCCTCACCGGCCGGGTCGCCCTGGTCACCGGCGCCTCTCGCGGCATGGGTCGCGCCATCGCCGTCGCCCTCGCAGCCAACGGCGCCGACGTGGCCGTGAACTTCCACACCCGGGCCGACGCCGCGGCCGAGGTGGTGGAGCGGATCGAGGCGCTGGGCCGGCGGGCGGTGGCCGTGCAGGCCGACGTGGCCGACCCCGCCGAGGCCTCGGCCCTGGTGCCCCGGGTCACCGAGGCCCTCGGTGCGCCCGACATCCTGGTCAACAACGCCGGGATCGGGGTCCGGGCCGAGCGGCTCGAGCTGCGCGACCTCGACACCTGGAACCGCACGTTGGCCACCAACCTGACCTCGGCGTTCGTGCTGACCCAGGCCGCGCTGCCGGCCATGCGGGCCCGGCGCTGGGGCCGGATCATCAACATCTCGTCGCTGGCCGCGCAGACCGGTGGCAGCGTCGGGCCGCACTACGCGGCGTCCAAGGCCGGCATCATCGGCCTCACCCACGGCTTCGCCACCGTGGTGGTCAAGGACGGCGTCACCGTCAACGCCATCGCCATGGCCCTGATCGAGACCGACATGCTGCACACCGCGGTCCTCGCCGACCCCGGTCGCATACCGGTCGGTCGGTTCGGCACCGTCGACGAGGTGGCCGACGTCGCCGTGCTGCTGGCCACCAACGCCTACATGACCGGCCAGACGGTCAGCCTCAACGGCGGGATGTACTACACGAGCTGAGGGCGCGGGCCCGGGCGAACCGGGCGATCGTCCTGCCCGGCAGGGGCCTTCGGCCCTGGGACGGATCACCTCGGCAACGGTCGAATGGGCGGAGCCGCGAGGGCCGAGCTGAGAGGAGCGCCCGATGCCGACCGAACCGACCCCGCCCGACGCTGCCGCTGGGCCGACGCCCATGACGCCGCCCGCCGACAACGGCCAGGACGGCGGCGCGGTACTGCTCGAGGTGGCGACCGACCCGAGCGGCCCGACCGGCCCGACCGGCCCGGCTGTGATGCCTCCCCCGCCGCCGGGCCCGGCGGTGTGGTGGCCTGCGCCCGACGGCCTCGCCCCGACCGTTCCGGCCGCATCGTCGCGGCGGCTGTCGCGGCCCGTCATCGCGCTGATCGTGGTCCTCTCGCTGGTCTCGATGGGTGTCGTCGCGCTCGTGGTGCTCGGCATCCTTCTCGGCGCCGACCCGCTCACCCACGACCTGGTCGAGGCCGACTTCAGCGACGGTGCCTCGCCGTTCGGGACCGGAACCGGCATCGAGGTGCGCTACGACACCGCTCACGGCACGCTGCGGGGCCGCTCCACCGACCCGTTTCCCTCCGGATCGGCGTCGCTGCAGTTCAGTTCGGCGTGGTACGCCCGTACTGCGTTCAACGTCAATCACTCGATCGTCGTGGCATGGCTGAACGACCCGTCGGACTTCGTCTTCATCGGCTGCTCGGAGAACACCGACGACGAGCCGACCTCGGCGTTCCTGTTCGGCATCCGCGGCACCGAGGTGCTGATGCTGCACCACGACGCCACCGCCGGCGGTGCCCGGATCCTGGCCAGGACCGAACGGGGCCGGACCCTGCAGGCCGGCGACCACCTGCAACTGTCCTGCCGGACCGAGGACCCGTTCGGCGGCTCCTCGATCAGCCTCACCGGGTTGGTGAACGGCGAAGCCATGATGCACGTCAGCCACGAACTGCTCTACCGGCACGGGTTCAACGCGATGAACATCGGCTTCGACCCTGCCGGGCCGGGCCACGAGGTCCGCTTCGACAACGCCAGCGCCCACGTGCCCGACGAGTAACCGGCCCGACAGCAGGCCCGAACCGACCCCGTCGCCCGGCAGACGGGCCGATCTGCAACAGTGACGGCCATGCGCTACACCAAGTTGGGTTCCACCGGGCTGGACGTGTCGGTCATCTGTCTGGGTTGCATGAGCTACGGCATCCCCGAACGGGGCGGCCACCTGTGGAC
>CAIXPF010000080.1 GCA_903921205.1 uncultured Acidimicrobiia bacterium
CCTGCCCGGCGGCGCCGGCCGGTACATCCAGAAGTCGGCCGGGTTCGATTACACGGTCGTCAACGGCCAGGTGTTCATGGACCACGGCGTGCACACCGGTGTGCTCGCCGGCCGTCTGCTGCGCTCGACGGACTGACCCGTTCCGCCCGGCGCACGCGCCGGACGGGAACAACCGCAACGCAGCCCTCGGGGCCGCTCCGACGAGCCGGATCACGGCCCGCCGGAGCGGCCCCCGGCGCGTTCCGTACCCATCGGCGACGCCGGGCAGGTACGGTTTCGCCATGCCTGCCTTGGACGGGATGCGCATCCTCGACCTCACCCAGTACGAAGCCGGCCCGTCGGCGACCCAGGCCCTGGCCTGGCTCGGCGCCGACGTGGTCAAGGTGGAACGCCCCGACATCGGCGACCCCGGCCGCGCCACCGGCGCCTCGCCGTCGGGTTACTTCCACCACTGGAACGCCAACAAGCGCTCGGTGGCACTCGAGCTGTCCACCCCGGAGGGACGTCAGCTCCTGGTGGACATGCTGCCCGGTTTCGACGTGATGGTCGAGAACATGGGGCCGGGGGTCATCGAGAAGCTCGGCCTCGGCTACGACGAGGTGCGGGCGCTGCACCCGTCGATCATCTACGCCTCGGTGAAGGGTTTCGGTGCGTCCGGGCCCTACGCCGACTACAAGTGCTTCGACTCGGTGGCCATGGCCATGGCCGGCGCCTTCTCGGTGACCGGCGAGCTCGACGGGCCGCCGTTGCCGCCCGGCCTCACCGTGGGCGACTCCGGCACCGGCATGCAGCTGGCCCTGGCCATCACCGCGGCCTACGTCCAGAAGCTGCGCACCGGCGAGGGCCAGCGCATCGAGCTGTCGATGCAGGAGGCCGTCACCTACTACCTGCGCACCCGCATCGGGGTCAGCGGCGGGTGGGGGCAGGAGCCTGCGCCGCGCACCGGACGTGGCCGTGGCGCCCTGCTCGACCTGTACCCGTGCCGGCCGTTCGGGCCCAACGACTACATCTACCTGATGGCCGTCACCGAGGGCATGTGGCGGGCGGTGCCGGCAGCGATCGACCGGCCCGAGCTGCTCACCGACGAGCGCTTCACCACCAACAAGGGCCGGATGATCAACGCCGGCGCCCTGCACGACGCCATCGAGGCCTTCACCCGGACCCTCACCAAGCACGAGGCGATGGCCGCGCTGGCCGAGGCCGGGGTGCCCTGTGGCGCCGTGCTCGACACCGCCGAGCTGCACCGCGACCCCCACCTGGTGGCACGCGGGTTCGTCCACGACGTCGACATCCCCGGCCACGGCCCGGCCAAGATGCTCGGCTGGCCGGCCCGCATGTCCGCCAGCAGCGTCCCGATCGTGGTCGCGCCGGAGCTCGGCGAGCACACCGCCGAGGTCCTCGGCCAGGAGCTCGGCCTCGACCCGACAGTCCTCGAGCAGCTGCGCGAGCAGGGCATCATCGGCTGATCCGGCTGATCCGGCTGATCCGGCTGATCCGGCGGGTCAGCCGGGAACCCGCCCCGGGCACCGTTTCCCGTCCGCTCCGTCCGCTTCGCGGCGAAAGGGCCGCATCGCCCTACACAGCTCGGCCATGGCGCGGTACTGTTCGGGTTCGCGAATCAAAGGGGGGTTCGAAAACTCATGGATATGTTCGACGTCCACATCAAGGACGGCACCATCGTCGACGGCACCCGGGTCCCGCGCTACCGCGGCGACCTGTGGATCAAGGACGGTCGGATCGCCCAGATCGGTGGCCGCCCGTCGGCTCCGTCGAAGAAGGTCATCGACGCCGGCGGCTGCATCGTCGCCCCCGGCGCCATCGACCTGCACACCCACTACGACGCCCAGGTCCGCTGGGACCCGTGGTGCTCGATCTCGAGCTGGCACGGCGTCACCTCGGTGGTGCTGGGCAACTGCGGTTTCGGCTTCGCCCCGGTCAAGCCCGACTTCCGCGAGCGTTCGATGCTGACCATGGTCCGCACCGAGGCCATCCCGATGGAGGCCATGCGCCAGGGCTTCCTGCCCCACTGGGACTGGGAGACCATCCCCGAGTACCTCGACTCGCTGGCCCGGGCCCCGCTCGGCGTGAACGTGCTGTCGTACATGCCGACGGCGTCGCTGATGATCTACGTCATGGGCCTCGAGGCCGCCAAGACCCGCCCGGCGACCAACGCCGAGCGCAAGGAGATGCAGCGCCTGCTGCACGAGGGCATGGACGCCGGCCTGTGCGGCTTCTCCATCCAGCGCCTCGGCGTCAACTCCACCCAGGCCGACTTCGACGGCTCGCCGATGGTCACCGACACCATGTGCGACGAGGACATCTTCTGCCTCGCCGAGGTGCTGCGTGAGCGCGACGAGGGCAACATCCAGCTGACCCAGGCCACCGACCCGAACCCGAACAACCCCGAGGACCTCGAGTTCAAGCGTCGCCTCGCCGAGGTGTCGGGCCGGCCGATCATCGACAACGTGGTGCCGGTCAGCCAGAAGAACCCCCGCGTCTACCAGGAGCGCCTCGAGTGGCTGGAGCAGGCGCACCGCGACGGCCTGCAGATCTACGGCCAGGGCGCCACCATCCGCACCGGCTTCGCCTTCTCGCTGGACAACTGGAACCTCTACGACTCGAGCCCGGCCTGGCGTGAGGCCACCACCGGCACCCTCGAGGACAAGATCCGCAAGATGAGCGACCCCGCCATCCGCGAGAAGCTGCGCAAGGAGACCGAGCAGGCCAACACCCTGTTCGCCAACACGCAGCTCGCCGTGGGCGGTCCGCCGCAGAAGCTGGTGGTGCAGGGCGTCGCCCGCCGCCAGGACATGCAGCAGTACGTCGGCAAGTCGCTCGGCCAGATCGCCGAGGAAGAGGGCAAGCACTACCTCGACGTCATGCTGGACCTGTCGCTCATGACCGACCTGAAGACCGAGTTCCTCGGCGAGGGCCCGGACTTCAACGTCGACAACATGGCCGGCGTGTACAACGACTCCCCGTACACCATCCCCGGCGTGTCCGACGGTGGCGCCCACACCAAGTTCTTCACCGGCGGCGCCTGGACCACCGACTTCCTGGCGTGGATGGTCCGTGACGAGAAGAAGATCGAGCTGGAAGAGGCCCACTACCGCATGTCGGCGCTGGCCGCGCATGCCGCCGGCATCCGCGACCGCGGCGTGCTGCGTGAGGGCGCCCCGGCCGACGTGATCGTCTACGACATGGACGAGCTGGCCATCGACCCCGCATGGGTCGGCGAGGCCGTCTACGACCTGCCCGGCGGCGAGTGGCGCCGGATCCAGCGGGCCCACGGCTACCGCCACATCCTCGTCAACGGCGAGGAGACCTTCACCGACGGCGAGTGCACCGGGGCCACCCCCGGCAAGCTGCTGCGCAACGGCAAGGGCTGACCGGTCCGAACGTGACCGACCGACCGCCGGGCCTCGACGATGCATCGTCGGAGCCCGGCGGTTCCGCGTCCGGCCGGGCCTGGTGGCACCATGCCGTCGGGTATGCCGTGTACCTGCGTTCGTTCGCCGATGCCGACGGCGACGGGATCGGCGACCTCGCCGGGGTCATCGAACGGCTCGACCATCTCTCGGCACTCGGGGTCGACCTGCTGTGGTTGACCCCGTTCCATCCCTCACCCCTGGCCGACAACGGCTACGACATCACCGACTACTACGGCGTCGACCCGACCCTCGGTGACCTCGAGACGGTGCGTCGCCTGCTCGACGCCGCCCACCGGCGGTCCATCCGCGTGGTGATGGACCTCGTCCCGAACCACACCAGCAACCAGCACCCCTGGTTCCGGGCGGCGCTCGCCGACCCGGCCGGACCCGAGCGTGGCTACTACCTGTGGCGCGACCCCGCCCCCGACGGCGGCCCGCCGAACAACTGGGTCAGCTGTTTCGGCGGCCCGGCCTGGACCCTCGACCCCGGCAGCGGCCAGTACTACCTGCATCTGTTCCTGCCCGAGCAGCCCGACCTCGACTGGCGCAACCCGGCGGTGGCCGACGAGTTCGACGCCATCATCCGGTTCTGGCTCGAGCTCGGCGTCGACGGGTTCCGCATCGACGTCGCCCAAGGCCTGGTCAAGGACGCTGCGTTGCGCTCGAACCCGCAGTTGGCCCCGTGGGACCCGGGCCAGCGACGTGAGCAGCAGTGGGCTGCGTTCGAGCATCGCTACGACATCGCCCAGCCCGAAACGCTCGACGTGTTCGGCCGCTGGCGTCGCCTCTGCGACGCGTACGGCGCGGTCCTCATCGGCGAGACCTACGTCCTCGAGGCCGATCGCTACGCGGCGATGCTGCGCGGCGACGGGCTCGACCTCGGGTTCTGGTTCGGCACCATGCACGCCGGCTGGGACGCTGCTGCGCTGCGCCACGCCCTCGCCGCCCCGTTGCAGCACGTCGACGACCACCGGGTCATCGCGTGGGCCGCCTCGAGCCTCGACGAGGTCCGGGTGGCCACCCGGCTCGGCGGCGGCGAGGAGGGACGGCGGCGGGCCCTGGCCCTGGCGACCCTGCTGTTCTGCCTGCCCGGCGTACCGTTCCTGTACCAGGGTGAGGAGCTCGGCCTGCTCGAAGGGATCGTGGCCCCCGAAAGCCGCACCGACCCCGTCGGCGCCGACGTGCAGCAGAGCCGCGACGGCTGCCGCACACCCATGCCCTGGGCTCCGGGCCCGAACTTCGGCTTCTCCACCGCGGCCCGCACCTGGCTGCCCGACGGCGGCCGCCGGGCCGAGGACACCGTCGCCGCCCAACTCGGCCGCGACGGCAGCTGGCTGGAGCGCTACCGGGCGCTGGTGGCGTTGCGCCGGGCGACGCCGGCCCTGCGCCAGGGCCCCTTCGCCTGGGCCGACCTCGGCCACGACGCGCTCGGTGCCTTCCACCGGGGGCCCTGGACGGTCGCCGCCAACCTCGGCACCGAGCCGGTTGTCGCACCCGTCGCCGGCACCGTCGCCTTCGACAGCCTCGGGCTGGCCGAGGTCGGCGCGCAGGTCGAGAGCATCACCCTGGCCCCGGCCCAAGCCGTGGTGGTCGCCACAGCCCGGGCGTCGGCGGTCGAGGGCGGGCCGACGACGCCGGACGCGGACCGTTCGGCAGCATGATCGAGCTGATCGTCGAGGCCGACGCCGACCGAGCGGCCGCCGCGGTCGCCGACCGCATCGAGGCCGCGGTCCGCCGGACGCCGGCCATGGTGCTCGGCCTCGCCGCCGGCGACAGCCCCCGCCCGGTGCACCGGCTGCTGGTCGAACGCCGGCTGCCCGCCGCCGAGCTGCACCTGGCGCTGCTCGACGAGTACCTGGGCCTCGACGCCGGCCACCCGGCGTCGTTCCGCCACCAGCTCGACACCGAGCTCGCGGGGCCCCTGGCCATCCCGCCCGGACGCATCCACACCCTCGACGGAACGACCCCGGACCCCGACGCCGAATGCCGCCGCTTCGAGCAGCAGCTCGCCGAGCTCGGCGGGGTCGGGCTGCAGCTGCTCGGGATCGGCGTCAACGGCCATGTCGCCTTCAACGAGCCGGGCTCGGCACCCGACAGCCGGACCCGGCTCGTGCAGCTGAGCGAACACACCCGGGCGGTCAACGCCCGGGCCTTCGCCGGCGTCGACGAGGTGCCCCGGTTCGCCCTCACCCAGGGCATCGGCACGATCCTCGAGGCCAGACGCCTGGTGCTGCTCGCCACGGGAACGCACAAGGCGGACGCCGTGGCGTCCGCCTTGGAGGGGCCGATCGGGGTGGCGGTGCCGGCGAGCGCCGTGCGCCGTCACCCCGACGTGGTCGTCGTGCTCGACCGCGACGCGGCCGGGGCACTCACAGGATGAACAGCATCTCCTGGTAGGTCGGCAGCGGCCACAGGTTGTCGGCCACCACGTCCTCGAGTTGGTCGGTCGCGGCGCGCACGGCGTTGGTCACCGGGATCAGCCCCTCGAGCGCATGCTTGGCCTCGTCCGCCACGTCATGGCCACCGTCGTGGTCGAGCGCAGCCCGGAGGTCCTTGAGCGCACCCTGCAGAGCGGTGACGCCGGCGGACACCTCGTCGAGCGACGACGAGTCGAAGCTGTAGCCGATCGAGGTCAGCGCCGCGGCGTTGGCCGCCAACTCGGTCTGGTAGCGGATGGCCGCCGGAAGGATGATGGTCTTGGCCATCTCCAGCGTGGTCCGGGCCTCGACACTGACGCTCTTGGCGTACTGCTCGAGTGCCACCTCGTAGCGGCTGGCGAGCTCGCGTTCGTTGAGCACGCCGTACTTGCCGAACAGTTCCTTGGCCTCGGCGGTGTCGTACTGGGGCAGGGCGTCCACCGAGTTACGCAGGTTCAGCAGGCCACGTGCTTCGGCCTCGTGCTGCCAGTCCTCGGCGTAGCCGTTGCCGTTGAACACCACCGCGCCATGGTTGGTGATGATGCTCTGCAGCACGTGCTGCACCGCAGCGTTGAACTCGGTACCCGAGGCGACGGCCGACTCGAGCGACGTGGCGATGAAGTCCAGCGAGTCGGCGAGCATGGTGTTGATGACCACCATCGGACCGGCGATGGTCTGGGAGGCACCGGCGGCACGGAACTCGAACCGGTTGCCGGTGAAGGCCACCGGGCTGGTGCGGTTGCGGTCACCGGCGTCGGCGGGAAGGTGCGGGATGGTGTCGACCCCGACCTTGAGCGTGCCCCGCTCCTTCGATGCGGTCGCCCCACCGGCAGCCACCTGGTCGAACACGTCGGCGAGCTGCGCGCCGAGGAAGATCGACATGATGGCCGGCGGCGCCTCGTTGGCGCCGAGACGGTGGTCGTTGGCGGCGGAGGCCACCGACGCCCGCAGCAGACCACCGTGCAGGTGCACGGCGCGGATGACCGCGGCGCAGAACACCAGGAACTGGGCGTTGTCGTGGGGGGTGTCGCCCGGGAAGAGCAGGTTGCCCTGGTTGTTGTTGCCGATGGAGAAGTTGACGTGCTTGCCCGAGCCGTTGATGCCCTTGAACGGCTTCTCGTGCAGCAGCACCTCCATGCCGTGACGCTGCGCCACCCGGCCGAGGGTGACCATGAGCAACTGCTGGTGGTCGGCGGCGAGGTTGGCCTTCTCGAACACCGGGGCGATCTCGAACTGGCCGGGGGCGACCTCGTTGTGACGGGTCTTGGCCGGGATGCCGAGCTTGAACATCTCCCGCTCGGCGTCGATCATGAACGCCAGCACGCGGTCGGGGATGGCCCCGAAGTAGTGGTCGTCGAACTCCTGGCCCTTGGGCGGGTGGGCGCCGAAGAGGGTGCGGCCGGAGGACTGCAGGTCGGGACGGGCGTAGTAGAAGCTGCGATCGATCAGGAAGTACTCCTGCTCGGCACCGGCGAAGGACACCACGGTGTCGATGTCGGTGTGCCCGAACAGTCGCAGCACCCGCTGGGCGTGGGTGTTCATGGCCTGCTGGGAGCGCAGCAGCGGGGTCTTGTGGTCGAGCGCCTCGCCGGTCCACGACACGAAGATCGTGGGGATGCACAGGGTGTTGCCGTTGGTGTTCTCGAGGATGTAGGCGGGGCTGGTCACGTCCCAGCCGGTGTAGCCACGGGCCTCGAAGGTGTCGCGCAGGCCGCCGTTGGGGAAGCTCGAGGCGTCGGGTTCGCCCTGCATCAGGGTCTTGCCGGCGAACTCGGCGATCGAGGCGCCGGTCGAGTCGGGCTCGAGGAAGCTGTCGTGCTTCTCGGCGGTGAGACCGGTCAGCGGGTAGAAGACGTGCGCGTAGTGGGTGGCCCCCCGCTCCAGCGCCCAGTCCTTCATGGCGGAGGCGACGGTGTCGGCCACGGTCGGGTCGAGCGGCTTGCCGTCCTCGATCGTGCTCATGAGTGCCTTGAACACGGACTTGGGCAGACGGGCCTTCATGACCGTCCGGCTGAAGACGTTCTGCCCGAAGATCTCGCCCGGGCGCTCCCCCTCGGCGATCGACCCGGTCGGCGCCTGATAGTGCTTGACCGACTGGATGGCATCCAACCTCGCCGAACTTCCACTCATCGAATCACTCCTGACCACTTCGCCGGCAGCAATCCCGGCATCGGTCGAAAGATAGGAGACAGTTGTTTCCACAGTGTTTCGGGCATGGTCAACAACCGTGAACAACCCGGGTTGCCGGACCCCGCGCCGCAGCCACGCTCGAACCGGCGACGGGGCGAGAACAGGCTGGTAGCGTGACTGCAGTCACCGTGGCGCAGCACGCCACGAACGGCCCGGTCCGAGGGGGAGCGAGATGGCTGAGTACGACATCCACATCAAGGGCGGCACGATCGTCGACGGCACCCGGGTGCCCCGCTACCGCGGCGACGTCTGGATCAAGGACGGCAAGATCGCGCAGCTCGGCGGACGTGCCACCGGCGGTGCCGACAAGGTGATCGACGCCGACGGCCTCATCGTCGCCCCCGGTTTCGTGGACCTGCACACCCACTACGACGCGCAGATCCGCTGGGACCCGTACTGCACCATCTCCGGCTGGCACGGTGTCACCTCGGTGGTGCTGGGCAACTGCGGCTTCGGCTTCGCCCCGGTCAAGCCCGACTTCCGCGAGCGTTCGATGCTGACCATGGTCCGCACCGAGGCCATCCCCTACCAGTCCATGGTCGAGGGCATGCTGCCGCACTGGGACTGGGAGACCATCCCCGAATACCTCGATTCGCTGGAGCGGGCCCCGCTCGGCGTGAACTGCATCCAGTACATGCCCACCGCGTCGCTGATGACCTACGTCATGGGCCTCGAGGCCGCCAAGACCCGTGCGGCCACCCCCCAGGAGCGCAAGGAGATGCAGCGCCTGCTGCACGAGGGCATGGACGCCGGCCTGTGCGGCTTCTCCATCCAGCGTCTCGGCCGCAACTCCACCCAGGCCGACTACGACGGCACGCCGATGGTGACCGACACCATGGTCGACGAGGACATCCTCGCCCTCGCCGAGGTGCTCGCCGAGCGTGACGAGGGGTTCATCCAGATCACCCAGGCCACCGGCAAGATCAAGAAGGACCTCGAGTTCGTCGAGAAGCTGGCCGCGGTGTCGGGCCGGCCGGTCATCCACAACGCCATCGCCCCCACCCGCCGCAACCCCGACCCGCACCGCAAGTCGCTCGACTGGCTGCAGCGCTGCTGGAACCAGGGCCTGCAGGTCTACGGGCAGTGCGCCACGGTGCGTTCCGGGTTCGTGTTCAGCCTCGAGCACTGGAACCTCTACGACTTCTCCAAGACCTGGCGGGCACTGACCACCGGCACCCACGAGGAGAAGCTGACCAAGATGGCCGACCCCGCCCTGCGCGAGGCCATGGTGGCCGACGAGGTCCGCAACAAGGCCATCTACCGCAAGCTGCGCCCCGGGGTGGGCGGTCCGCTCGAGGACCTCGTCGTGCAGGGCGTCGCCCGCCGGCCCGAACTGCAGAAATACGTGGGCCGCAGCCTCGAGGAGATCGGTCGCGAGGAGGGCAAGCACCCGGGCGAGGTCATGCTGGACCTGGCGCTGGCCACCGACCTGAAGGCCGACTTCCTCGGCCCCGACAAGGGCTCCAACGCCGAGTTCATGGTCGAGCTGATGGAAGCCCCTTACACCCTGCCCGGGGTGTCCGACGGCGGTGCCCACACCAAGTTCTTCACCGGCGGCGCCTGGCCCACCGACCTGCTCAAGTGGCTGGTCCGCGACGAGGCGATGCTCACCCTCGAGGAGGCCCACTACCGCCTGTCGGCCCTGCCGGCCCACGCCGCCGGTTTCCGTGACCGCGGCGTGCTGCGCGAGGGCGCTGCGGCCGACGTGGTGGTGTACGCCATGGAGGAGCTCGACATGGACCCGCAGTGGATCGGCGAGGTCGTCGAGGACCTGCCCGGCGGCGAGTGGCGCCGGGTCCAGCGGGCGCAGGGCTACAAGAACATCATCGTCAACGGTCAGGTGACCTTCGAGGACGGCGTCTGCACCGGGGCCACCCCGGGCAAGCTGCTACGCCACGGCCGCGGCTGAGCCCCGGCACCACCCCACCGGCCGGGCAACCGGCCCTCGACCATCCCGCCGCCGGCGCCGTTCCCCTCGGGGGCGGCGCCGGTGCGCCCTCAGCCGAGGTCGCGGCAGAGCTCCACCAGCGTCGCCCAGCCGTCCTCGCCGGGCGGGTCGATGAGCTGGTCGGCCTCGGCGAGCACCTCGGCCGCAGCGGTACGCACCGCCACGGCGTGACCGGCCCCCTGCAACAGCTCGATGTCGTTGGCGGCGTCGCCGACCCCGAGGATCTCGGAGGCGTCGATCCCCACGCCCGCTGCGAAGGCCGCGACCCCGGCCCACTTGCTGGCCTCGGCGGGGATCACCGACAGCGAGGTGCCGCCGTAGAGCGAATCGCTGGTCAGCGTGGCCCGGGCCAGCCCGGCGGCGGAGATGGCCGCCGCCAGTGGGGCGAGCTCGTCGAACACCCCGCCGATCACCGTGAACGCCGCCACCCGATGGCGGGGGACGCTGTCGGCCAACGGGCCCACGTGCGCCCAGTCGAGCAGGCTCTCGGCCCGTTCCGGCCGGTGCGTCGGGGCCTTGCCCAGCAGGACATCCACCTCGGTATGGTCGACGAACACGTTCGGCGCGACGTCATGGGCGACGAACAGGTCGAGCACCGCCAGCGCGTCGGCCGGGCCGAACAGCGACTCGTGGAACCGCTCGCCCCGAACGAAGTCCTCGCCGAAGGTGCCATCGAGACACACCGCAGGCAGAGCCAGGCCGTTGTCGGCCAGGGCGGTCCGGGCGCTGCGCGGACGCCGCCCGGTGGCGGCGAGCACGATCACCCCACGCCGGGACAACTCCTCGACAGCAGCACGGACCCCGGGACGCACGGTCACGGTGCGGTCCCACAGGGTGCCGTCGAGGTCGGTGGCGACGAGGCGGATCATCGTCGAGCACCCTACCGGCCGGGCGCGTTCAGCCCAGCGGGTCGGCGCCGGGCAGGCCGAGCAGGAACTGACCGAGGTTGTCGTAGGCGGCCTGGTCGATCAGGACGTGGCTCGCCGCCATGGTGACGTCACGCCGGGCCCGTTCGAGGTAGGAGCCACGGCGCAGCGGGCCACCGCCGGCGAACCCGGTCAGCTCGTGCAGCACGTCGGCGGCAACCCGCGTGGCGTGCGCCGCCGCGGCCCGGGTGCGGGCCTCACGGGCCCGCAGGTCGACGCCGGGGGTGTCCACCGCCACCATCAGGTCCTCGCCGTCGTCGAGCATCAACGCCCGGGCCGCGCGCAGCTTGATGTCGGCCTCGCCGCAGAACCGCTGGAACGCGCCACGGCCGGCGAGCGCCGTCGGCTTGGCGTAGCCCCGCGCCGCATCGGCGGCGCCGGCCATGACCTCGTCGAGGGCCCGGCGGGCGACGGCACCGCACACCGCCGGAATGGTGTAGGACAGGTAGCCGGCGACGCCGGTGCGGTACTGGCGGCCACCACGCAACGGGGCGGACATCGGCGAGAAGGTGCGCTCCCGGGGAACGAACACGTCGGTCGCCGAGAAGTCGTTGCTGCCGGTGGCCCGCATGCCGTGCACATCCCAGTCGTCGGCCACCTCGAGCGCGTCGCGGGGCACCACGCAACTCAGCACCTGGCCGCGGGCCCCGTCGACACCCGGCAGGTAGCCCGACACCATCACCCAGCGGGCCGCGGCGATGCCGCTGCCGTAGCGCCAGCTCCCGTTGAGCACCACCCCGCCGTCGGCGACGCGCAGCGCGCCGGGCTTGAGCCCACCGCCACCGCAGCACACGGGCACCTCACCCCCGGGGAACACCTCGGCGAGCCCGTCGTCGGGCAGCCGGGCCCCCAACATGCCGGCGGTGTCGGCGTAGATGAACAGGCACCATGCCGCTGCGGCGTCGTAGTGGGCCACCCGCTCGAAGACCTCGTACTGCAACGCCGGCTCGGCCTCGAAGCCACCCAGGGCGGCCGGCACCTTCAGGGTGAGCAACCCGGCTTGCCGCAGTGCCTCCACCGTGGCGTCGCTCAGCCGGCCGAGGCCCTCGCCGATGGGGCCGTTGGTCTCGAGCACCGGCCCGATGGCATCGACCCGTTCGAGGAGCTCCACCCGCTGCTGTGCCGTCATGGCCCCTTCGTAGCGCACCGGAGGCGGTGCTGTCCTCGCGAACCGCCCGGGAGGACCCACCGACCGCTCACGCCGGGCGGCTCTCGTGGCGGGGGTAGCGCGCCGCGATCACCGAGGAGAGCAGGAAGCACACGCCGGTCACGATCCACACCAGGCGGAACCGGTCGACGGAATCCGCGGAGCGATCCCCGAGCAGGCCGATCACCACGGCGATACCGAAGGTCTGCACCTGCCGCCGGCTGGTCTGGAACACCGAGTTGGCCTCGGCCAGCTCCCCCGGCTCCACCCCGGCGAGCGCGCCCGAATGGGAGGTGATGCCGACCATGCCGATCGCGGCGCCGAAGAGCAGCAGCGCCGGCAGCAGCCGCCAGAAGCTCGGCGTCTCACCGAGCGCCACGATGTCCCACAACGAGCTCGCCGCGCCGGCGATGCCGCCGATCACCAGCAACCCCCGGTAGCCGTGACGGTCGGCGAACCGACCGATCGGGAGGGAGCTGCACGACACCACCAGCGGGATGGCTGCCACCCAGCCGATCAGCGACGCCGACCAGCCCCACACGTTCGTCAGGAACAACGGCGCCCAGAAGAAGAAGGCGTAGATACCCAGCTGCGAACCGAGCTGGCTCACGGTGGCCACCAGGAAGCTGGTGCGGCGGAACAGCTCGAAGCGCAGCAACGGGGCGCTCACCCGGCGGCAACGCACCACGAAGGCGGTGCCGGATGCCACGGCGATGGCCAAGGCCCCCAGGGTGCGGGGATCGGCCCAGCCCCAGGTCCCCGACTGCAACAGACCCAGCGTCAGCAGGCCCGACGCCACCACGATCTCCACCACCCCGACCAGGTCGATCACCACCGGCTCGTCGGTGCGAGGCGCACCGGGTGGCAGAACCCGCGGCCCCGCCACCAGCACCACCACCCCGATCGGCACCGACACCAGGAACACCCACCGCCACGACCCACCGATGTCGATGATGTTCCCGGCCAGTACCGGCCCCGCCAGCGAGGCCAACGACCCGAGGATGCCGATCGCACCCATCGCCGTACCGCGTCGTTCGGCGGGGTAGCCCAGCAGGGCCAGGGCGATCGAGGTCGACACCATCAATGCCCCGGCGCTGCCCTGCAGCACCCGCGACCCGATCAGCAGTGCAGGGGTCGGCGACAGGGCCGAGGCGATCGCGCCGGCCATGAACCCGGCCATACCGATCAGGTAGACCCGCCGCATCCCGTAACGATCGGCGAGCTTGCCCGCCACCAGCAGCAGCGCGGACAGCGCGATCGAATACCCCGTCGACAACCACGCCAGCGTGGTGCGCGGCGTGTCCGGGAACGACTGCACGATGCGCGGGAAGGCCACCGCCGCAGCGAAGCTGTCCAGCACGATGACGAACCCGCCGGCGGCCACCAGCATGGCCAGGAACGGGTGTCGCACGACGACCGCTGCCGCGGACGCGGGTTCGACCTCCACGGGAGGCGACTCGGTCTCGTCCGCGTCGGGCATGGCCGGACCCTACTCGCCGGTGGCTCGGGCGTTGCCTCCTCCCGGGCCGGCGGGGCGGCAACCCGTGGGCGTGCGCTGCGGGTCGCGGTGGTCGATGTGGCAGGCTGCCGGGACGGCTTCGACGTCGGGGGGACGGCTCGTGGAACAACTCGCCATCGATCAGATCCTTCGGGCGCGCGCCGATGCCGCCGCAGGCTGTGCCGACGCCCGGGCGCAGCTCGCCGCGCTGTTCGACGGCCGCGGGGCGAACTTCGTCGAGTACGGCCCACTGGCCGGACGCACCTCCGAGGTCGACGACGACGCTCCGGCGGACGGCCTCGTCGGGGGCGTCGGCGACGTGTTCGGCCGGCCCACCGTGGCCGCCGCCTACGACCGCAGCGTGGTGGACGGCACCCAGAGCGACCGCAACCAGAAGAAGCTCGACAAGCTGATCTTCCTGGCCCGCACCAACCGCTGGCCGCTCGTGGTGTTCCTCGACGGTGACGGGGCCCGCCCCGACGACGTCCTGCCGGTACCACCCATCGTGGTGTACACCCGCGGCCGTTGGGACGTCTACGACGGGTTGGCCGAGCTGTCGGGTTGGGTGCCGACCGTGGCCGTCATCACCGGACCGATCCGCGACGGCCATGCCGGCATCGCCTTCCTCTGCGACACCGTCATCGCCGTGCGCGGTGCCACCGTCGGCAGCGGCGACGGCGGGCGGGCCACCGCCCGACCGGTGGAGGACCTCGCGGCACGCGGCGACATCGACCTCGTGGTCGACGACGCCGATGCCGCAGTCGCTGCGGTGCAGCGCTACCTGTCGTACTGGTTCGACGACGACGCCTCGAGCGCAGCGGCCGACGGCGCCGCCCCGGGATCGCCCTCGCCGACCGCGGAGGGGATCGGCGCCATCGTGCCCGACAATCGGCGGCGGGCCTACGACATGCGCAAGCTCATCACCGCCTTCGCCGACGAGGGCAGCGTGCTCGAGCTCGGCCGGGGATGGGCACCGTCGATGGTGACCGCGTTCGCCCGCCTCGGCGGCCGCAGCATCGGCATCTTCGCCAACCAGCCGCTGTCACCCAACGCAGGCGCCATCGACAGCGTGGCGGCGGACAAGGCGGCACGCTTCGTCGAGCTGTGCGACGCCTACGAGCTGCCGCTGGTGTCCTTCGTGGACAACCCGGGTTACATGGTGGGGCCCGACGCCGAGCGGGGCGGGATCGCCCGTCACCACGCCCGGCCCCTGTCGGCGCTGCACCACCGCACCGTGCCCCTCTATGCGGTGCAGGTCCGCAAGGCCTACGGACTGGGTCCCTACGCCATGTCCGGCTACGGCTCGTCGCGCCTGGTACCCGAGCTGCGCTTGTCGTGGCCGAGCGTGGAGTCGGGAGGCATGTCGCTGGAAGGCGCGGCCTACCTGGTGAAGCGCAAGGAGATCCAGGCCGCGGCGACCCCGCAGGAGGCCCGGGCCATCCGCGACGGCTACGCCGAGCAGATGCGAGACGTGGCCTCGGGAGTGCGGGCCGGACGCACCTACTCCTTCGACGACGTCGTGCTGCCGGAGGAGACCCGGCCCCGCATCATCGCCATGCTCCGCCGTACGGTCCGCAGCCTGCCGGCTGCCAAGAAGCATCCCGTCGACCCGCGCTGAGCTGGAGGTCTTGGACATGGATCCCCGACGTATCGACGAGCTGGCCGCGGCGAAGGCCCGCCAGCTCGATGTCAACCGGCCCGACGCGGTGGACCGGGTGCATCACACCGGCAAGCTCACCGCCCGCGAACGGCTCGCCGCGCTGCTCGACGACGTCGACGCCGCGGTCGCCTACGGCTCGATCGCGGCGGTCGACCGTGACGGCGGCTGGGTCCCCGAGGCCGGCGGGATCGACTACGTCGGCACCATCGACGGGCAGGTCGTGGTGGCCTCGTCGACCGATTACACCGACCACGGCGGCGGCTACGGCGCAGCCCGACTCGAGCGGTTGTTCGCCCTGTCCAAGGAACACCGTTGGCCGGTGGTGTTCTTCGTCGACGGCGGCGGAAGCCGGGCCCGTCACCCTCGTGTCGGCCGGGGTGATCTCGAGCTCAACGGCCCGTTCGGCCCGTACCAGCTCTTCGACGGGATGGCCGAGCTGTCGGGCTGGGTGCCGACCGTGGCCATCGTGTCCGGGCCGTCCTTCGCCGGCCATGCCAGCCTGGCCGGCTTCTCCGACTTCGTGATCGGTACCGCCGGCTCGTCCATCGGCATGGGCGGTCCGCCCATGGTCGAGGCCGCACTGGGCCTCAAGCTGACCGCCAACGAACTGGCCGGTGTGGAGATGCACGAGCAGACCGGAGGGATCGACCTGCTGGTCCCCGACGAGCCCACGGCCATCGCCGCAGCGAAACGCTACCTGTCCTACCAGCGCGACCTACCAACCGGTATGGCAGCGCCCACCGCGGCAACCATCGCCGATCTGGTGCCCGACGAGGGCCCCTACGACATCGGCCCGGTCATCGATGCCCTGGTCGACCAGGACAGCTTCTTCGAGCTGCGGGCCACCTTCGCTCCGTCGGTGCGCACCGGCTTCGCCCGCATGAACGGCCGCAGCGTGGGCATCCTCGCCAGCCAGCCTGCGCACCGTGACGGCGCCCTCGACGAGCTCGCTGCGGTCAAGATCGGCCGCTTCGTCGAGCTGTGCGACGTCTACGAGTTCCCCATCGTCACCCTCATCGACAGCGACGGCTGCGTGACCACCTGGCTCGACGAGAACGGCAACACCGTGCTCGAGAGCGGCGTCAGCCGGTGGCACAGCCGTCCCATCGTCATCCATCAGCACCGCAGCGTGCCGTTGTTCGCCGTCACCGTCCGCCACGGCCGGGGCATGGCCCCGCACCTGCTGGCCGGCTCGCCCAACGCCCGCAGCGTGCCGGTGATGTCGGTGGCGTGGCCAACCGTCGAGCTCGGCCGTCGCGACGGGTTCTCCGCCACCCGCAACGCCAACGCCTACGACGACGTGATCGACCCCGCCGACACCCGTCGTCGCATCGTGGCGATGCTCGCCCACCTGCCCCGCCCCACCGGCCGCACCACCAAGAAGCACCCCGTCGACACCTGGTAGACCGCGCGGTACGCCGCGCCGGGCGGCGGCGACCAGGCCCGGCGACCAGGCCCGGCGGCCGGGCCCGGCGACGGGGTCGGTGATCGAGCTTGTAGCGAAATGGTTCGCCGGCCTTCGGGACTGCGACCGACGAAACGCGCTGACCAGCAGGTTCGCGCCACGAGGATCGCGGGGCGCCGGACCCGCCGAACCGTTTCGCTACATCCTGGCGACACCTGCGCCGCCCGATCGACCGAGGGCCACCCTGGGCAGCAATCCGCCCACCCTGCGGGCAGGCGGGCAGCTCAGCCCACTCGCAGCACCCGTTTGCCCAGGCTGTCGCCGCGCAGCATGCCGATGAAGGCCGCCGGGGCCTGCTCGACACCCTCCCAGACGTCCTCGTGGTAGACGATGCGGCCGGACGTGAGCAACTCGGCCATGCGGGGCTGCCACGCCTCGAAGCGCCACATGTGGTCGTAGATCGAGAAGCCCGTCACCGTCAGCCGCTTGCCGAGGATGTGGGCGAAACCCTTCACACCGGGGTCCTCGGTGGCGTTGTAGCCGGAGATCAGCCCGCACACCGGGAGGCGCCCCAGCGGGTTCATGTGGCCGAGCACCGCCTCGAGCAGGGGCCCGCCCACGTTCTCGAAGTACACGTCGATGCCCGCCGGGCACGTCCGGCGCAGCGCCGCGGGCAGCGACGGCTCGGCCTTGTAGTCGAGGCAGTCGTCGAAGCCCAGCACGTCCACGACATGGCGCACCTTGGCCTCCGAGCCGGCCGATCCCACCGCCCGGGCCCCGGCGAGGCGGGCCAACTGACCGGCGATCGACCCCACCGCACCGGCTGCCGAGGAGACGAACACCGTCTCGCCGGGCTCGGGCCGGCCGAGGACGTGGACCCCCACCCAGGCCGTCAGGCCGGGCATGCCCAACACGTCGAGGTAGTACGAGATGGGCACGCCGAGCGAGGCATCGACGGGGTACAGCCCCTCACCCCGGCGGATCACCGTGTACTGCTCCCAGCCCAGGAAGCCCCACACCAGATCACCCGGCTTCCAGCGTTCGTGGCCCGAGGCCACCACCTCGCCGACGCCCCGGGCGACCATCACGTCACCCTCCCGGAACGCGCCGGCCATCCGGCCCCGCAGGTACGGGTCGACCGACAGGTAGAGGTTGCGTACCAGCACATCGGCCGGGCCGGGCTCGGGGACCGGCTCGCGCACCACGGCGAAGGACGTCTCGTCGACCCAGCCGACCGGCCGCTTGACGAACAGGACGCGGGTCTGCGTGTCGCTCATGACCGGGAGGGTACCGGCCCGGGCCGCATCGGCGGGCCAGGCATACCGTTCGGCATGATGCCGAACGGTATGCCCGATCCGACCGGCTCAGCGGAAGGTGCCGCCGTCGATGACGAACTCCTGGCCGGTGCAGAAGCCGGACTCCTCCGAGGCGAGGAACAGCACCAGGTTGGCGATGTCGGTGGGGGTCCCCAGGCGGCCGACCGGCAACGAGCGGGCCAGCCGTTCCCGCTTGGCGTCGTCGCTCATGGCGGGCATGCCCGACACCATGTCGGTCTCGATGATGCCGGGATGCACCGAGTTCACCCGGATGCCGTCGCGGCCGAACTCCTTGGCCGCCACCTTGGTCATGCCCCGCACCGCCCACTTCGAGGCGCCGTAGGCCATCGACCCGAACACGCCCTCCATGCCGGCCACCGAGCTGATGTTGATGATCGACCCGCCGTTGCCGGCCTCGATCATGGCCCGCCCACCGACCTTGAGGCCGAGGAACACCCCGACCTGGTTGATGCGGATGGTGCGGTCCCAGTCCTCGACCGAGGTCTTCAGCAGCTGCTTGGGCTGGAAGATACCGGCGTTGTTCACCAGGATGTCGAGGCGTCCGTGGTGGGCGATGACATCGGCCACCACCGTCTCCCACGCCGCCTCGTCGCCCACGTCGTGGACCAGGAACTCGGCCCCGATCTCCGCCGCGGTCTGCCCGCCGACGTCCTCGAGCACGTCGGTGAGGATCACCGTGGCACCCTCGGCGGCGAACAGCCGTCCTTCCTCAGCGCCCTGGCCCCGGGCGCCGCCGGTGATGAGGGCCACCTTGCCGGCCAGCCGGCCGCGTCCTGCGTTGTCGCTCACGGCAGCATCCCCCCGTCGCACACGAACTCCTGCCCGGTGCAGTAACCCGACTCGTCCGACGCCAGGAACAGCGCCAGGTTGGCGATGTCGCGGGCCTCGCCCACCCGGCCCAACGGCACCGAGCGCAGCATCCGCTTGTCGTCGCCCCGCTGGAACGCCGGCAGCTCCGCCAACATGTCGGTGTCGATGAAGCCGGGGTGGATCGAGTTGACCCGCACGTTGTAACGGCCCAGCTCCTTTGCCGCGATCTTGGTCATGCCGCGCACCGCGAACTTCGACGCGCTGTAGGCGACCTGGGTCGGGGCGCCGATCATGCCGGCCACCGACGAGATGTTGACGATGGCGCCGCCCTTGGCCGCGCTCATGGCCGGGGCCACCGCGCGCATGCCCAGGAACACGCCCTTCTGGTTCACGTCGATCAGCTTCTGGTACGCCGCGGTGTCGGTGCTGATGATCTTCGACCCGAACCAGATCGCAGCGTTGTTGACCAGCACGTCGAGACGGCCGTGACGGGCCAGCACATCGGCCACCACCGCCTCCCACTCCGTTTCCGAGGTCACGTCGAGGTGCTGGTACTCGACGCCGAGCTCGGCGGCGGTCTGCTCGCCCTGCTCGTCGAGCACATCGGTCAGCACCACGGTGGCGCCCTCCTGCGCGAACAGGCGGCCCTCCTCCGCACCCTGGCCCCGGGCTCCCCCGGTGATGACGGCGACCCGTCCGTCCAATCGGCCCATGAGGCCTCCCTTCCATCGATCGGCCTGCCGTTCTAGTGCACCGGGAGCACCGGGGGCAGTCCGACCGGCGAGCGGTTGCTACGGTCCCCGACGATGAGCTGGGAACCCGAGATCGCCGAACTGAACCGCCGCCGCGAGCTGGCCGACCGGATGGGCGGCGCCGACAAGGTCGAACGCCAGCACTTCTTCGGGAAGCTCACCGTGCGCGAACGCATCGCCCGCATGGCCGACGACGGCACGTTCAACGAGATCGGCCACCTCACCGGCATCGGCGACTACGACGACGACGGCAACCTCGTCGAGTTCACCCCCGCCAACCTGCTCTTCGGCCGGGCCACCGTCGACGGACGGCCGGTCATCATCTCCGGCGACGACTTCACGGTGCGGGGCGGCTCGTCGGAACTGTCCATCGCCAAGAAGTCGCAGATGGCCGAGCAACTGGCCCTCGAGCTGGAGATCCCCATCATCCGGCTCATCGACGGCATGGGCGGCGGCGGGTCGGTGAAGGAGCTCGAGCACATCGGCCACACCTACGTGCCCGACCTGTGGTTCTGGCCGTACGTGGTCGAGGGACTGTCGACCATCCCCCAGGTGTCCCTGGCGCTGGGTTCGGTGGCCGGCATCGGCGCCGCCCGGGTGGTCACCAGCCACTACTGCCTGATGGTCCGCGACATCTCCCTGATGATGATCGCCGGGCCGGCGTTGATCGACCACGCCGGCGAGCAGATCACCAAGGAGGACCTCGGCGGCACCCACGTGCACACCACCAACGGCGCCGTCGACGATGTGGTCGACAGCGAGGAGGAGGCGTTCGACCGCGCCCGCCGCTTCCTGTCGTACCTGCCGTCGTCGGCCCATCAGCTGCCGCCCCGGGGACCGGTCACCGACGACCCGCAGCGCCGGGAGGAGCAGCTCATCGAGATCGTGCCCCGCAACCGGCGGCGCCCGTACAAGATGCGCACGATCCTCGAGGCGGTGTTCGACCGCGAGCCGGCCGCCGACGGCGACGGCTGGACGTCGTCGTTCTTCGAGATCGGCCGCAACTGGGGCAAATCGGTCATCACCGGGCTGGCCCGCCTCGACGGCTGGCCGGTGGCGGTCATCTCCGAGGATCCGTACATCTACGCCGGCGGCTGGACCGCCGACGGCTCGGAGAAGGCCATCCGCCTGATCGATCTGGCGAACACCTTCCATCTGCCGGTCGTACACCTCGCCGACGTGCCCGGCTTCTACATCGGCTCCACCGCCGAACGCGAGGCCACCATCCGCAAGGGATCACGGGCGCTGGCCGCACTCATGCAGGGCAACAGCCCGTTCTGCACGGTCGTCATCCGCAAGGCCTTCGGCGTGGCCGGCGGCACCGTGTCGGTCCCGCAACGGGCGCCGTACCGCTTCGCCTGGCCGTCGGCCGACTGGGGATCGTTGCCCATCGAGGGCGGCATCGAGGTCGCCTACAAGGCCGAGCTCAACGAGGCCGACGACCGTGACGCCCTTCTCGCCGACATCTCGGCCCGCCTCAACAAGGTCCGCTCGCCGTTCCGCACCGCCGAGACCTTCGGCATCGAGGACATCATCGACCCCCGTGACACCCGCCCGCTGCTGTGCGAATGGGCCAACCTCGTCGCCCCGGTCCGCAAGACCGGCCGGTACTCACACGGCTACCGGCCGTAATGTTGGTCGGCTGTGCTTGCTGGTCGGCTCCCTGTCGGTCGCCGACGGTGCCGGCGGGTCGCTGGCGCTCCCACGCCGGCCTGACGCCGCCACGATTCGTGAACAGCACCGCTCCCCAGCACGGGGGAACGGCGCCGGCGCGGGCCTGCATCCCACACGGGCAAGACGCTTGCCGGGCGGGCCGGGCGGGGGGTCAGGGGGTGGGTGGGGTGAGGGTTGCCTCGAGCTCGGCGCGCCACTGCGGCGGGATCGGTGCCGGGCGGCGGTCGGCGTCGAGCCAGACCTGGACGGAGCGGCCCTCGGCCACCGGGGAGTCGTCGGCGGCCAGCACGATGTCGAACGCGAGGGTGAAGCTGCTCCGCCCGACCGCCTCGGTGCGGGTGCGCACGAGCAACCGATCGCCGAAGTGGGCCGCCGACCGGTAACGGGCCGTCGTCTCGGCGATGGCGAAGTAGTTGGGCGCATCGTCGGGGACGGGGAAGTGGGGCACGATGCCCAGCCGGCGGAGGTGCGCCAGCCTGCTCTGCTCGAAGAAGGTGAAATACACCTCCCCGCGTACGTACTGGTCCGATCCGAGGTCCGACGAACGGACGGTGATCGCCACCTCCGTCCAGGCCGCTGCAGGCTCGCCACTCGCTGACACGCCGTGGATCCTAGGCACCCCGAACCGACCCCCCGGCCCCGCCGCAGGGCCCGCTCGCCCACACACCGGCCCGGCGTCGCGGGCACGCCCGGAGCACGGCCCGCGCCGGCGCCGCACCCCAGACCTGGGGAACCCCCGCTGCTCACCACCGCCCGCGGCGCCAGGCCGGCGCCGGGAGCGCCAGCGACCCGCCGGCACGTCGGCGACCGACAGGAAGCCGACCAACAGGTACGCTTCCCGCAGCTTCCAGGGGGTTTCACATGTCCTATGACCTCGTCATCCGCAACGGCACCGTGGTCGACGGCTCCGGTCTGGCCCGGTACCGGGCCGACGTCGGTGTCCGGCACGGGCGTATCGCCACCATCGGCCGGATCCGCGACCGCGGCCGGCGGGAGATCGACGCCGAGGGCCAGGTCGTGACCCCCGGGTTCATCGACGGCCACACCCACATGGACGCGCAGATCTCGTGGGACCCGCTGGGCACCTCGTCGTGCTGGCACGGCGTGACCAGCGTCGTCATGGGCAACTGCGGTTTCACCCTCGCACCGGCCCGGGCCGATCAGCGCGACCTCGTCGTGCGCAACCTCGAACGGGCCGAGGACATCTCCCCGGCAGCAATGGCGGCAGGTATCACCTGGACCTGGGAGACCTTCCCCGAGTACCTCGACACCATCGACCGGCTGCCCAAGGGCATCAACTACGCCGGCTACGTCGGCCACTCGGCGCTGCGGACGTGGGCCATGGGCGAGCGGGCGTTCGAGGAACAGGCCCGGCCCGAGGACCTCGAGGTCATGGCCCGCGAGCTGCGCGACGCCCTGCGCGCCGGGGCCATCGGCTTCACCACCTCGCGCACGTTCAACCACCAGACCTCCGACGACCGGCCGGTGGCCTCCCGCATCGCTGCGTGGGACGAGGTGGCGGCGCTGGTTCGGGCCATGGGCGAGACCGGGGCCGGCATCTTCGAGATCGCCGGCGAGGACGTCGGCCGCGACCCCGAGCGTCAGGCCGACTACTACGGACGTCTGCAGGCCCTCGCCGTGGAGACCGGGGTGCCGATCACGTTCGGCGTGGCCTCCGGCCGCGTCCCCCAGGGCGAGCACCGGGCCATGCTCGACCTGCTCGACCGCACCGCAGCTGCCGGCGGGCGGATGTTCGGCCAGGCCCATGCCCGCGAGTTCAACGTGGTGCTCTCGTTCAAGACGCAGGTCCCCTTCGACGGGCTGGCGGAGTGGAAGGAGTTCCGCTCCTGGCCGCTCGACGAGCAGAAGATCGCCCTGCGCGACCCGTCCATGCGGGCCAAGCTGCTCGACGCGGCCAAGCACGGCACCTGGCCCAAGGGAGTCGGTGCCGAGGCCCGCAAACCCGACTACGACTGGATCCGGGTCATGGACTCGCCGCTGCCGCCGTGGCGCAGCGTCGCCGACGTCGCCGCCGAGCGGGGTGTCGACCCGGCCGAGTTGATGATCGACCTCGCCGTCGAGAGCGACTTCGAGCAGTTCTTCCTGCAACCGATCCTCAACGGCGACCAGGACGTGGTGCTCGAGATCATGCGCCACCCTCGCTGCCTGCCCACGTTCTCCGACTCGGGCGCCCACGTCAGCCAGCTGATGGACAGCTCGATCCCCACCCACGTGCTCGGCCACTGGACCCGCGAGAAGCAGGCGTTCACGCTCGAGGAGGCGGTCCGCAAGCTGACCTCGATGCCGGCAGCACTGTGGGGCTTCCACGACCGGGGCCTCGTACGGGAAGGTATGGTCGCCGACCTTGCGGTGTTCGACCCCGACACCATCGCCCCGGCCATGCCGTCGGTCGCCCACGACCTGCCCGCCGGGGCCACCCGGCTGGTGCAGAAGTCGGTCGGCATCCTGGCCACCGTCGTCGGCGGCGAGGTCCTCACCGAACGGGGCGAGCACACCGGCGCCTACCCGGGCCAGTTGCTGCGGGGGCCGCTCGCAAGGTGACGACACCCGGCCGGCCATCGCGGCCGGCCGGGCTCCTGGCCCGCTGCACGCCGCGGGTCGGGTGCCCTGACCCCGCCACCGAGGCCCGGCCCGTTTGCGGCGCGCCGGACGTCGGGACGTCCTCCCCCGGCGAGTCGCCCCGCACCTCCTCGAGACAACAGCGGGAACCGCCCTGACATCGACTGCTCTGATCGAGAGAGTTGGCGTCATCCCGGGCCGGCGTCAGCTCGCCGCCGTTCATCGACACCTGGGGAGCGACGCTCAGCCCGCCGCCCGGTAGCCCGGCTTGCGGATCATCGACGCCGAGATCAACGCCACGCACGACACCGCTGCGGCGGCGATGAACGCCGAGTGGTAGGAGGCGGCGACGCCGACGCTGTCGAGGCGCGACACCTGGATGGTCTGCATCATCTGCACCCCGGCCGCCGAGCCGATCATCACCATCATGGTGCTGGTGGCCGAGGCGACGCCGAGGTCCTCCGGGCCCACCGCGGTGGTCAGCATGGCCATCAACGGCGCCACGATGATGCCGACCCCGACCCCGGCGAAGGCCAGCAGCAGCACGATCTCGTACTGCGAGGTGCCCTCCCCGATCCGTAGGAACGACAGGCAGGCGGCGGTGTTGAGCAGCACCCCGCCCAGCACCACCTTGCGATTGCCCGCCCTGGCCACCAGCACCGCCGAGAGCGGCCCGGCCAGACCCCACAGCAACGGCCGGCCGACGGTCAGGAAGCTGATCCGGGTGGTGCTGTAGCCGTAGAGCTGGCTGAGCATCAGCGGCATCAGCACGAACCCGCCCTGGTAGGCCACCTGGCAGAACGCCTGGGTGACCATCGGGATGTTGAACTCACGCATCCGGAAGTAACGCAACGGCAGCAACGGATGGGCCACCCGGCGCTCCCACAGCACGAAGCCGACCGCCGCCACCGGGAACAGCGCCAGCAGGCCGAGCACGACCGGGCTGCTCCACCCCCACAGCGGACCGCGGTTGACCGCGAAGAGCACCGAGAACGCCGAGGCGGCCAGCAGCACCGTGCCCGGACCGTCGAAACGCACCCCCCGCTGGCGACGGCTCGGCGGCAGCACCTTGGCCGCGGCGACGAACGCCAGCATGGTCAGCGGCACCTGGGCGATGAACAGCCAGCGCCAACCGACCTGGTCGACCACCAGGCCGCCGATCACCATGCCCAGCACCGGGCCGCCGGCCATGACCAGGCCCCAATAGCCCAACGCCTTGACCCGCTGCTCACGGGGGAAGACCTCGCTGATGATCGCCACCCCGGTGGGCGAGGTCGACTGGCCGAACACCGCAGAGGCCGTACGGAACAGGATCGCCGCGAGGATCGTCGGCGACGCCGCGGTGCAGCCGGCGAAGAAGCAGCACCCGGCCAGGCCGATGAGGTAGACCCGCCGCCGTCCGTAGAGATCGCCGAGCTTGCCCGCGGTCGGCCCGAAAACGGCGTAGGCCAGGGTCGGGCCCACGACCAGCCACGACACCGTCGACGGCGGCGCGTCGAACTCGACCACCAGCCGCGGGATCACCAGGGCCAGCACGCTGACGTTGAAGTTGGTGCTGAACAGCCCGAAAAGGGCCACGCCGAGCAGGAAGCCCCTCGAGCGGGTCGGTGCGGTGGCCTCGGCGGGAGCGAGATCCTGCTGTGGCGAGCCGGTCGGCCCCGATCCGGTTGCGGTCATCCGATGGCCGACCTTAGCCGGGGCACCCGACCGTCGGTCGAACGCCTCCGCCGTACCCCCGACCCGTCGGTCGGTCAGGCACCCACGCCATAGGCGGTACCCAGCTCGTCGATGGCCTCGACGACGTTGTCGACCGTCACCTTCTTGCGCAGGTGCACGATCAGCTGGTCGGCACCGGCCTCGGCGAACGCGGCGGCGAACTCGGGACGCGCCGCCTCGCGGTTCGGGCTGGCGGTGATGTGCACGTCGTCGATCGAACGACCGGTGGGGGCGAGCAGCTCCGCCAGCGCGGCGCGCCGTTCGGCGAGCAGCGGCGGGGTGACGTTGAACGGCAGCCAGTCGGCACCGAGCCGCACCACGCGGCGCAGCGCGACGTCGCTCTCGCCGCCGACGTGGATCGGCGGATGGGGCGTCTGCACCGGCTTGGGGAAGGCCCGCGACGGCGACAACGACCAGAACTCGCCCTCGTGGGCCGACTCCGAGTCCATCCACAGCCGTCGCATCAGCTCGATGTACTCGTCGTTGCGGGCGCCACGGCGCTCCCACGGGACCTGCAGGGCCTCGAACTCCTCACGCTGCCAACCCACACCGATGCCGAAGTCGAACCGGCCGTTGGACAGCCAGTCGACGTTGGCGACCTCCTTGGCGGTGTAGAGCGGGTTGCGCTGCGGCACCAGGATGACGCCGGTGCCGAGGCGGATGGTGCTGGTCTGTCCGGCGAGCCACGCCAGCGTGGTGAACGGCTCGGCCATGCCCGCCTCGCCGCTGGCGGGGAACTCGCCGCTCTCGGCGTACGGATACTCCTTGGCGTAGCGGTCGAACAGCACGACGTGCTCGCCGACCCACACCGAGTGGAACCCGCGGGCTTCCGCCGCCTTGGCTGCGGTGGCCAGGAACGCCGGGGTGGACGGGGGCACGAACGCCCCGAGGAACAGTCCGAAATGCATGCCCGGACGCTAGCGCCCCGCCTACCCCACCTGGACGTGGAGGCCGCCGTCGACCGGCAGCAGCACCCCGGTGATGTAGGCGGCCTCGTCGCTGGCGAGGAACAGCGAGGCGTAGGCGGTGTCCCAGGCGCTGCCCTGGCGACGCTGCAACGGCACCTGCCGGGCCCGGTCCTGGCGTACCTGGTCGCGTGACACCCCCCGCTGGGCGGCGAACCCCTCGATGGCCATCGGGGTGTCCATCAGGCCCGGCATGATGGCGTTGACCCGGATCCCGAAGCGGGCACTGGAGTTGGCCAACGCCTGGGTGAGGGCGTTGAGGCCGGCCTTGGAGACCTTGTAGGCGATCATCGGTGTCGACGCGATGGCGGCCACCGACGAGATGTTGGTGATCACCCCGGACTCCTGGGCCCGCATCACGGGCAGGACGTGCTTCGCCGCCAGCCACGGCCCGGTGAGGTTGACGTCCATGATCCGGTGCCAGTTGGCCTCCGTCAACGACGTCGGCCCGGCATCACCGGCACCGATGCCGACGTTGTTGTGCAGGATGTCGACCCGGCCGAAGCGCTCGACGGCGGCGGCCACGAACGCCGCGCAGGCCGTCTCGGAGGTGATGTCGGCCTCGAACACCTCGGCCACCCCGCCCTCGGCTCGGACCAGGTCGGCGGTGTCCTGCGCCGAGTCGCCCCGACGGTCGACCAGCAGCACCTGCGCCCCCTCGCGGGCGAACAGCAGGGCCGTGGCCCGACCGTTGCCGATGGTCTCCCCCGGCGTCTGGCCCGCCCCGGTGATGATCGCCACCTTGCCCTGCAACCGCTCGCCCATCGCTCCCCCTCGGTCCGTGCGTCACGCCATGGTCGTCGCGCCGGCCGACGCGAACCAGCACGAGCCGGCGCGACCAGCCACGGTCCGGACCCGCACGGATGGGCCGCCATTCCGCCACGGCCACCGCAAGCCATACCGGCGGGTACAGAGGCGCCGGGTGCCGCAGGAGACACCGGCCTGCCCGGCGCCGGACCGGAAGAAGTTGGGCGCCGGCCGCCGCGGCGGA
>CAIXPF010000081.1 GCA_903921205.1 uncultured Acidimicrobiia bacterium
CAAACTGCACCACGGGACCATGAGGCTCGGTGAGTATAGCCCACCGAGGAGAACTGTGCACCCCCAACGGGATTCGAACCCGTGTTGCCGCCTTGAAAGGGCGGCGTCCTAGGCCGCTGGACGATGGGGGCCGGACGGTTGTCGAAGTTAGCAGGACGCTTTCGCCAGTACCGCAGCGGCCGGACGGTCCGGTGGGGTCGGCGGTCGCCTCGGGAAGGTGCCGGCCGGCCGGCGCACCGCAGCGCCCGCTGCGGGCGCCCTACCGACCTCTACAGCGTGCTGGCGTCGATGATGAGGGCCAGGACTCCGCTCAGCCAGTGGTAGATCAGCCGCTGCTGGAATTCCGGGTCTTCGGGGTCCTCGGGCTCGTCGAGTTCGTCCGGGTCGTCCTCGCTGATGTCGAGGCGCGTGCCCAGCACCAGCCGGAGTTGGTTGACCGTGGTCATCCAGGCCCGCAGCTCGTCGTCGGACAGGACGGCCGCAGCGACGGTGGCCTGCATGGTGTCGATGGCGCTCAGCCGGGCGTCGATGAGCTCGTGACGGGCGAGGATCTGGTATTCCGCATCGCGCTCGGGGTCGTCGAGGTAGGCGGTCGGGAACAGCCGCCGCAGGCCCGGATCGTCGGCATCGTTGGCGATCAGGTGACGCAGCTCGGTGGTGAGCATCTGCAGCAGGGCGCGCTCGTCGCGGCCGAGATCGACCTCGACGCCCTTGCCGGTACGCCGGATGGGTGGTTTGGGTCGGAAGAACACGCGGGTCAGTCCTGCTGCATCGTGGCCCACAGGCCATGTTCGTGCAGGCGGAACACGTCGATCTCGGCCTTGTCCCGTGGACCGCTGGACACCACGGCCCGGCCCTTGAGGTGGACGTCCATCATCAGCTGTTCGGCCTTCTCCTTGCTGAACCCGAACAGCTTCTGGAAGACGTAGGTGACGTACTGCATCAGGTTGATCGGATCGTTCCAGACGATCACGACCCAGGGCTTGTCCTGGTCGACCACGACATCGGTGCTCGGGTCGTCGAGCTCGGCGGGGCTGGTCGAGCCGGCCATCGCCGGGGCCGCCAACCGACCCCCCGGGCAGGAGGTGCCGGCCGGGTGCCGTTCGTGCGGGCGCAGGACGTCGGGGCTCACTGCTCCGAGAGTACCGGTCGCGCCTGCCCGCCGGAACCGGATGGCTCGCGGTGAAGGCCCGCTGACTTCGCGCGGGTGATCGCACGTACCTTCAGCACGAGGGCCACCACGGCCGACCACACCAGCGTCGAACCGAGCACGTGCAAGGCGACCAGCCCGGCGGGAACCCCCAGCGCGTACTGCACGTACCCCAGGACCCCCTGAGCGACGGTCAGCCCGATCAGGGCGGTGAGGTTCGGTCGGAGCAGATCATGGACCCGAGGCGAACGGGCCACGACCACCATGAGCACGACGAGCAGGGCGAGGAACAGCCACATCGCCCCGGAGTGCAGACGGGTCACGTTCCGCAGGGCGAACCCGAAGCGGTCGGCTCGTTCGTCCCCGCCGTGGGGACCGCTACCCGTCACCACCGTCCCGGTCGCGACCACGACCCCCGCGGCAATACCCAGCGCCGTGGTCAGCCGCCCCACGGCGCTCGGCAGGGGGGGGACCGAATCGTGACGATCTGCATCGCCGGCGTCGTCGACGCCGATGATCGAGTTGCCCTGCAGGCCGCCATCGTGTGCGCCGACATGGACCAGGGCCACCGCTGCGGTGATCAGCACCACCGAGGTGGCGAAGTGCAGCACTGTCAGACGCGGGTCGAGCTCCAAGACCACCAGCACCGCCCCGATCAGGGCCTGGACGACGATGCCTGCCACCAGAACGGCGGACAGGCCGAACGCAGCGCCTCGGTAGGGCTGGCGCCGGCGTGCTGCGACCGTTGCCACGGCGGCGGTGGCGATGACCGCAAAGGTCAGCAGCCGGTTGCCGAACTCGACCCAGTGGTGGAAGCCCCACTCCGGGACCAGGCGATCTTCGGTGCATCCCGGCCAGTCGGTGCAGCCGAGACCCGATCCGGTCAGCCGCACCGCCGCTCCGGTCACCACGATGCCGATCTGGGCGGCCAACGCCCACCACGCGACCCGCCGGAAGGCGGCCGGGCTGACCGAACGGCGAAGGCGCATGGGTCCGACCGTACCGGCTGCCGGCAGCCATGCCGAAGCCGATCCGGCACCGTCGAGGCGACCCCGGTGCGCCGCGAACGGGCCGCGGAGGGCACACGTCCACCGTGCGGAGTGCACGACATCGGCCGCGAGCCTCTACGCTCAGAGACCGTGCTTCTGCAGTCGGCCACCCGCACCAGGCCCAAGGCGTTGGCCTATGTGGCGCTGACCAAGCCGCGCATCATCGAGCTGCTGCTGATCACCACCGTGCCGACGATGGTGGTGGCCGAAGGCGGGCTGCCCGGCGTCTGGCTGATGGTCGCCACGGTCATCGGCGGCACCCTCTCGGCGGGGGGTGCCAACGCCATCAACATGTACGTCGACCGCGACATCGACCAGCTGATGAAACGGACCCAGGGCCGGCCGCTGGTCACCGGCGAGGTCTCGCCCCGTGAGGCCCTCGTCTTCGCCATCGGCATCGAGATCGTCTCGTTCGTGTGGCTGTGGACCTTGGTGAACCTGCTCAGCGCGTTGCTCGCCCTGGCCGCCTGCCTGTTCTACGTCTTCGTCTACACCCTGTGGCTCAAGCGTCGGTCGACCCAGAACATCGTCATCGGCGGCGCCGCCGGTGCGGCGCCGGTGCTCATCGGCTGGGCTGCGGTCACCAACCAGGTCAGCTGGTCGGCGGTGATGCTCTTCGCCGTCATCTTCTTCTGGACGCCGCCCCACTTCTGGGCTCTGGCGATCAAGTACCGCAACGACTATCAGGCGGCATCGGTGCCGATGCTGCCCGCGGTTGCGAGCCTGCGGCGCACGTCGCTCGAAATGGTCGTGTACACCGTCGCCACCGTGGCCTGCGCCACGGCGTTCGGCCTGGTTGCCGGGATGGGCTGGATCTACCAGGCCACCTCTGCGGTGCTCGGCCTGGCCTTTCTCGCCCTCACCGTGCGGCTGCATCGCAGCCACGACACCGACGGGGCCATGCGGGTCTTCAGTTTCTCCATCACCTACCTCACGGTGCTGTTCCTGGTCATGGTGGTCGACGTTCTCGTCGCCCACGGTGTATGACCCCGCCGACACAGGCCGCCCGGCGGTTTCGAATGCGGCAGCACGGTGCGGTTAGAGTCCCGACCGAACGACAACCCCGATCAGCGCGCTCCTCGACACCGCGGCGGTGTCGGTGAGCCCGGTGCGAGAGGCCAGACAACGCCCATGACCGTGACCGAGAGCAAACCGGAGGAGGTGGTACCCGACCTGGGTGCCGCTCCGGCACAACCTGCCCTCCCGCCTGAACCACCCAGCGGCATCGCTGGCGTCCTGGGAACGGCGGACCACAAAACCGTCGGCCGGCTCTATGTCGGGTTCTCGCTGCTGTTCCTGGCGGCCTTCCTCGTCACGAGCGCCCTGGTCAACGCCGAGGCCATGGATGCAGCTTCGTTGTCGATCCTCGACGGCAACTCGTTCTTCCAGGTCCAGACGCTTTCGCAGATCGGCGTGGTGTTCCTCGGGCTGATGCCGGCCTTCCTCGGCCTGGCGCTGTTCGTGGTGCCGCTGCAGGTCGGCTCGCCCACCATCGCCTTCCCCCGAGCGGCCGCCGCCTCGTTCTGGGGTTGGTTGCTCGGTGCCGGCCTCCTCATCGCCGCCTACATCGGCAACGGCGGGCCCATCGGTGGCAACAGCGACATGGTGAAGCTGTTCTTCGTGGCCTTCGCCATGGTGATCCTCTCGCTCGGCCTTGCCTCGGTGTGCGTGGTCACCACGGTCGCCACCGCTCGTGCCCGGGGCATGAGCCTGATGCGGGTGCCCCTGTTCTCCTGGTCCATGCTCGTGGCCGGCAGCATGTGGCTGCTCAATACCGCGGCGCTGTTGGCGAACCTGCTGATCGTCTACATCGACACCACCCACGGCCAGGTCCTCTACGGAGCCCCGGCCAATCGGTGGATCCAGCTCACCTGGATCTTCGCCCAGCCTGCGGTGCTGACCTTCGCCCTTCCCCTGCTCGGCATCCTGGGTGACGCCACCACAGTCGCCACCCGGATCCGCCCGGCACGGTACGGCGTGAGCCTCGGGGCAATCGGCGCTGCGGGCGCGCTCACCTTCGGGGCCTACGCCCAGACCGCCTTCAACCCGGCGCTCATCACCGAAGGGCTGTTCGTCCTGCAGAGCCTGGCCGTCATCCTGCCCCTCCTGGCGCTGCTCGGCGGCGTCGCCGACTCGGTACGCCGGGGCCGCCTCCGTCCGACGTCGGCGTTCCTGGTCGCGGTAGCCGGCATGCTGCTGCTGCTCGGGGCCGCGGTCGCCGGTGGTCTCTACGCCCTCGAGCCCTTGAACCTTGGTTTCACCGTGTGGGGTGCCGGTGTCGGTAACGCCGCAACGGCCGCCGCTGTCGCCGGTATCGCTGCCGGGGTGTTCCACTGGGGTTCGAAGATCTGGGGTCACCGCGTCGCCGAACCGATCGGCAAGCTGGTCTTCCTGGCTGTTCTGGCCGGTGGCGCGCTCTACGCCGCAGGACAGCTGATCGCCGGGGCCAACGGCCAGTTGCCGGTCCTTCCCGACGGCACCGTCGACAGCGTGGCAGCGAATGCCGAGCTCGGGGCGATGCTGTCGACCGTCGGGTGTGCACTCCTGGCGGTGGTCACGGTTCTGGTGATCCTCGCCGCACTGCCTGCGGCCTTGCGCCGGGGTCCGAAGGCCGACGCCGATCCCTGGGGCGGCCAGACGCTCGAGTGGGCCACGTCCTCGCCGCCTCCCCACGGGAACTTCCTGGGCCCGATCGCCGAGGTGACGAGCCCGAGTCCGCTGCTCGACGTCCGCGAGGGCGCTGCAAAGGAGATCGTCTGATGGCTGCCTCTGTCGTGTCCGTCTCCACGGCCCCGCCGGCCCCGCCGCAGCGGCCGCGAACCCTCCTGGTCGGCACCGCCATCACGGCCTGCACGATCGGCTTCGCCATCTTCTGCATGGTCGGGCTCTACCTGGCCCGTCGGTCCGACGTGCTCAACACCGGCCAGAAGTGGCTGCCCAAGGGTTCGGTCATCCCGCTGCCCCAGCCCAACATGATGTTCGTCACGCTGCTGATCAGCTGTGTCACGCTGGCCTGGGGTGCGTACGCACTGCGCCGTGACGACCGTCAGAACGCCTACGTGGCCCTGGGCCTGACCACCCTGCTGGCCTTCGCCTACGTGGTGCAGGCCACGTACCTGTTCTCCATCAGCGGCGTCACGGTCGACGCTCCGCTCGGCCAGGGTGTGCTGTTCTGGGCCATCTCCGGTACGCACCTGGCCATGGTTATCGGGGGCATGGTCTTCATGCTGCTGGTGACCCTTCGAGCCCTCTTCGGTGGTTATCGTCAGTTGCCCGAGGGCGTGACGGCCGCCGCCATCTACTGGTCCATCACCGTCGGCGTCTACGCGGTCGTCTGGTACGCCGTCTACATCACCAAGTAACGAGGCTGCGCAGAGATGATTACGACGGGCGCCAAGTTCTACTTCGGTCTCGGATTCCTCCTGCTCGTGGCGGCCGTGCTCTACGGCTGGACGAGCGGCGGTGTCGACTGGGGCCTCTTCCCCGGCCACCTCGGTGACCTGTACTTCGAGATGCTCGGTGCGCTGACCCTGGGCTACAAGGGCGCCGTCGGTGACCACCTCGGCTACGGGGTGCTCCTCGGAGGCGCCGCGGCCTCGACGACCATCGGCTCGTTCATGGTCGCCTTCCGTGACGCCGACGACAAGCCACTCGCCGAGGTCGCCGGCCTTCCGGTCGCTCCGCCGCTGCAGCCGGTGAGCAGCAGCAACGTCTGGGCCACCATCGGCGCCTTCGCCGTGGCGGTCATCGCCGTCGGCGTCGCCACGAGCGGATGGTTCATCATCGCCGGTGCCGTGCTGTTGACGATCGCCGCCCTCGAATGGGCGATGTACGCCTGGGCAGATCGCGCCACCGGCGACGCCGCGGTCAACGCCTCGCTGCGCAACAAGATCATGAATCCGATCGAGGTGCCGCTGTTCGGGGCGATCGTCGCCCTGTTCATCGCGCTGTCGATCAGCCGTCTGTTCCTCACCGTGCCCAAGCTGTCGGCGACCTGGCTGTTCCTGGGTATCGCCGCCCTCATCTTCGTGACGGCCATCGCCTTGGCGGCTGCGCCGAAGGTACCGAAGGCGGCGGTGCGTGGCCTGTTGGCGCTCGCGGCGATCGCGGTTCTGGCCATCGGTATCGCCGGTGCGGTCACCGGTCCTCGGGAGTTCCACAACGAGGACGAGGAGTTCACCGTCGAGGGCACCGGTGGACCCGAGGATCTCTACGTCTACGGTCAGGTCCCGACCACCACGGCTGCGGTGCAGGAACAGTCCGGTCACTCCGAGAAGAAGGGTGAGTGACCATGTTCGCAGTCCTTCCTGGTTGGCAGGCCGACGGCGGCGCAGACAGACTGTCGAGGTGCCAACGGTGAGCGACCAGTTCAACGGCGAGGTTGAAAGAAGGAAGATGTCGCCGAAGTACGACCACCTCAAGCGGGTCCGCAAGTACGTGACCGTGCTGCTGGGCGTCTCTCTTCTCGCCCTGGCCGGCTGTGGTTCCGAGCGCACCCCGCTCACGACGCTCGACCCCCGGGGTGAGGCGTCGCAGGCGATCCAGAACCTCGTCGTGCCCGTCTTCATCGTGGCCGGCATCGTGTTCGTGTTCATCAACGTCGGTGTGCTCTACGTGGCCGTCCGTTTCCGCCGTCGCAAGGGCGAGGAGAACGAGTTCCCCGAGCAGGTTCACGGCAACACCAAGCTCGAGCTGGGCTGGACCATCATCCCGGCGCTGATCATGGCCGGTATCGCCGTCGGCACCGTCGCCACCCTGGTGACGCTGAACACCGAGCCCGACAACACCGCCAAGGACTTCGAGGTCCGCGTCGTCGGTCAGCAGTGGTGGTGGCAGTTCGAGTACGACCTCGGACGTGACGGCACCGTCGACTTCGTGACTGCGAGCGAGATGGTCATTCCGACGGGCGTCCCGGTGGACCTGACCATGACCTCCCGTGACGTGATCCACAGCTTCTGGATCCCGGCGTTGAACGGCAAGAAGGACGCTGCGCCGGGTCGGCTGAGCAAGCTGTGGATGCAAGCAGATGAGGAGGGCCGCTTCATCGGTCAGTGCACCGAGTTCTGCGGGCTCTCCCACGCCTACATGCGCATGTACGCCGTTGCGAAGTCACCGGCCGACTTCGACAAGTGGGTCGCCGGTCAGATGACCAATGCGAAGATCCCCGCAGCGGGCACCGCCGAGCGGCGGGGCCTCGAGGCCTTCACCGGTAACTGCGCCGGCTGCCACCTGATCAGCGGGGTCAACACCCCCGACTGCACGCCGATCAAGACCGAGGCCGAGTACGACGCCAAGGCCAACACCTGCTGGGTCGGGGCTTCGCCGTACACCGGTGCGCCCCAGGTGTCCGGCATGGCGCCGAACCTGACCCATCTGATGACCCGCTACGTCTTCGTCGGTGCGCTCTACGAACTGCGCAACGTCGACACCGGTGAGATCAACGTGAACAACCTCGAGGGCTGGATCCGCAACCCCGAGGACTACAAGCCGATGGCACCCGAACCCACCCGGGGCAATACGTACGGCCGCGGCATGCCGAAGATCAACCTCACCGAGGATCAGATCGACGATCTGGTCGCCTACCTCTCCACGCTCGCGCCGACGAGCGCCTGACGTCCCTGATCGCCGAACGAAGCGCTACGAAGGATTCCCAACATGGCCCTCGTTGAACGAGAACCACTCGCCCTGCCATCCGGAGCGGGTACCGGCGTTGCCGTCGAACCGCTCGGTGTGCTGGCGCGGCCGCACACCAAGACGGGCTGGCGCTCCTGGGTGTCGACGGTCGACCACAAGAAGATCGGCATCATGTATGGCGCCGCGGCGCTGCTGTTCTTCCTCGTGGGCGGCCTCGAGGCCATGCTGATCCGCATCCAGTTGGCCCAGCCCAACGGCACCGTGCTCAGCGCCGACGTGTACAACCAGGTGTACACGATGCACGGCGTGACCATGGTCTTCCTCGTGATCATGCCGATGGCTGCGGCCTTCGCCAACTACCTGCTGCCCTTGCAGATCGGCGCCCGTGACGTCGCCTTTCCCCGGCTGAACGCCCTGAGCTTCTGGATGTTCCTCGGCGGCGGTCTGTTCTTCAACACCGCCTGGTTCGTGGGCGGCGGTGGGGCCGACTGCGGATGGTTCTGCTACGCGCCGAACTCCGGCGTGGCCTTCTCGCCGACCCACGGCGTCGACTTCTACGCCGTCGGCCTGCAGATCGCCGGCGCGGCATCGCTCATCGGTGCGGTCAACCTGATCGTGACGGTGCTCAACATGCGGGCCCCGGGCATGACGCTGTTCCGCATGCCGGTGTTCACCTGGATGCAGTTGGTCGTGCAGTTCCTGCTGCTGTTCTCGCTGCCGGTCATCACGGTCGCCCTGTTCCTGCTGACCTTCGACCGGTCCTTCGGGGCGAACTTCTTCAACATCTCCCAGGGCGCCGATCCGCTCCTGTGGCAGCACTTGTTCTGGATCTTCGGTCACCCGGAGGTCTACATCTTGATCCTGCCCTCCTTCGGCATCGTCTCGGAGATCATCCCGACGATGTCCCGCAAGCCCATCTACGGCTACCCGTTCATGGTGTTCTCGGGTATCGCCATCGGCTTCATGGGCTGGGGCGTCTGGGCCCACCACATGTTCGCCTCGGGTCTCGGGCCCATCTCGGTGGCCGCCTTCTCGCTCTCGACGATGTTCATCGCCGTGCCGACCGGGGTGAAGATCCTCAACTGGATGGCCACCATGTGGGGCGGCAAGATCACCTTCAACACCCCGATGCTGTTCTCGGCAGGCCTGGTGGCGATGTTCACCATCGGTGGCCTGTCGGGCGTCACCCACTCGGTCGCCCCGGCCGACACCCAGCAGACCGACACGTACTACATCGTCGCCCACTTCCACTACGTGCTCTTCGGCGGTGCGCTGCTCGGTCTGTTCGCCGGCATGTACTTCTGGTGGCCGAAGGCCTTCGGGCTCATGCTCAACGAGCGCTTGGGCAAGGTGCACTTCTGGGTGATCCTCGTCGGCTTCAACCTGACGTTCGGACCGATGCACATCCTCGGTCTGCAGGGCATGTCCCGGCGGATCCAGACCTACCAGCCCTCCGACGGCTTCACGTTCTGGAACCGGGTGGCGACCCTTGGCGTCTTCGTCATCGCCGTGGCGATGTTGGTCTTCCTCTACAACATCTACGCGAGCTGGTCGTCGTGGAAGAAGGCCGGCCGTCCCAACCCTGGTGCCGACCCGTGGGACGCCCGGTCGCTCGAGTGGAGCATCCCCTCGCCGACACCGGAGCACAACTTCGACGTCATCCCCGAGGTCCATGGCCAGGACGACTTCTGGCACCGCAAGTACGGTGAGGACGAGTAGGGTCGTTCGGTCCGCATCGCCGCCACCGAGGACGTCGTGCAGAAGGGCGACGCCACGGGTGTTCACCTGCCGTCGCCGTCCTTCTACCCGCTGATCCTGGCCGGGGCGCTGCCGATCATCGGCTACGGCGTGATCTTCAACCGCTTGATCGCGATTCCCGGCCTGGTGCTGTTCCTGTTCGGTCTCTACGGCTGGGCGTTCGAGCCGGCCACCGAGCCCGACGACCACGCCGGAGACGGGGGCCATGGTGCCCACGGCGGTGGCGATCACGACGGAGCAGCCCTGGCGGCGCCCAGCACCGAGGAGGCCCACGTTGGCTGAGACCTTGACCGCACCTGCCGAGGGCGGGCATGCGGCCCACGACGACCACGGTCACGAGACCAACACCGGCATCACCAACGAAAAGCTCGGGATGTGGTTGTTCCTGGGTTCGGAGTGCTTGCTCTTCGGTGGCCTGATCTCCACCTTCCTGCTGTACAAGAAGAAGCTCAACACCTTCCCGGGCTTCGAGAACACCACCATCGTGCGTCTCGGCCGCAACGTGTTCGACATCCCGTTCACCTCGGTGTCGAGCTTCGTGCTGCTGATGAGCTCGCTGACGATGGTGCTGGCGGTCTCCGCGCTCACCCGTGACGACCAACGGCGGATGCGCACGTGGCTGCTGGCCACGGTGTTCCTGGGCTCGACCTTCCTCGCCGGTCAGGTGTACGAGTTCACGGCATTCGTGAAGGAAGGGTTGGGCTACACCACCAACATCTTCAGCTCGGCCTTCTACACGCTCACCGGGTTCCACGGTGCGCACGTGCTGATCGGCATCGTCATCCTGATGACCATGTTCGCCCGGTCGCTGCAGGGCAAGCTGCGGGCCCGCAATGCCGAGACCCTCGAGATCGCCGGCCTCTACTGGCACTTCGTCGACGTGGTGTGGGTCGTCATCTTCGTCGTTGTCTACCTCATCAAGTAATCGTCAGCCGGGCTGCAGGAGACCATTCGCGTGAGCGCTGAAACCGTGGCCACCGCCACCACAGGACATCCGGAGCACGCCGATCACGGCGGCGAGGTGCACGAGAGCCACGACCGCATGTACGTGAAGATCGCCTGTATCCTGGCGGTTCTCACGTTCTTGGAGATGCTCACCTACTTCGAGAGCATCTGGCCCGATGGCGTCGAGCGCTATTTCGCAGCCGTGCTGTTGGTGCTGATGGGCATCAAGTTCTACTTGATCTCTGCGTATTTCATGCACCTGCGCTGGGACAAGCCCGTCCTCAAGCGAGTGTTCATCACCGGAATCGTGATTGCCGTCGTCGTGTACCTGATCATGCTGACGGCCTTCAACTTCTGGAGCGGCCCGGGGGTCATGCCCCACTGACCGGAGGAGCCTTCGTGGCGATTCTCGGTGCGCAAGGACCACTGACCTGGCAACCACACCCCGAGGTGTGGTTACTGGTCGGGATGGTGGTCGGCCTGGGGTTCTACGTGACCCGGGTCATCCAGCCCAAGATGGTGGCGCTGGGGGAGGAACCGGTCACCCGTCGTCAGAAGCGGTTCTTCGCCGCTGCAGTGCTGGTGCTGTGGCTGGCATCGGACTGGCCGGTGCACGACCTGTCGGAGGAGTACCTCTACTCCATCCACATGGTGCAGCACATGGTGCTGACCCTGGTGATGCCCCCGCTGTTCCTGTTCGCAACGCCGGCATGGCTGGTGCGGCTCATCCTCGGGGCGGGTCGGGTCGGTCCGGTGTTGCAGAAGATGGGGCGGCCGCTGTTCGCTGCGCTGCTGTACAACGGGTTGCTGGTGCTGACCCACGCAGCGCCGCTGGTCAACGCCTCGGTCAAGATCGGGCCGCTGCACTACGTGCTGCACGTGTCGTTGGTGCTTGCGGCGCTGCTGATGTGGAACCCGGTGTGCGGGCCGCTGCCCGAGATGCGGCTGTCGCTGCCCGCTCAGATGGCCTACCTGTTCGGGATGTCGATCATCCCGACGATCCCAGCGGCGTTCCTGACCGTGGCGGAGAACCCGATCTACCGTGCCTACGAGCGGGGCCCCTATCGGCTCTGGGGGGTGTCGATCATCTCCGACCAGCAGGCGGCGGGGCTGATCATGAAGCTCGGCGGTGGCTTCTACCTGTGGGGTCTGATCATCATCCTGTTCGCCCAGTGGGCGACGCGCCATCAAGCCACCGAGCGGGCGGCGGTCACCCGGACCCACGAGGACGTCCTCACCTTCGAACAGGTACGGAGCACCTTCGAGGAGTCCGAGCCGCCGGCTTCTGAGCTGCGTTCCTGAACCGCGCGGTTGCCTCGGGCGGCGCTGCACGTGCGGCCGCGTCGACAGCGGCGTGCCGGCCGAGCCGGACGGTCAGGTCGACGGGGACCAGCGGAACGTGGTGGCCGCAGCGATCGGGCTCACCACGGCCCAGATCGCCAGCACGATCAGTGCCCTACCGACCGATTGGGTGTCGGTGGTGGCGGCGCGCATGAGCTCGACGAGCGCGCCGGTGGGCAGGCTCGAGGCCACTGCTCCGGCCGGTCCGGGTAGTTCGGAGGCGGGGACGGCGATGCCGCCGAACAGCAAGAGCACCAGGTAGAGCCCGTTACAGGCTGCAAGGTTGGCGGGGCCGGACAGGGTGCCGGCGAGGAGCAGGCCCAGCCCGGCGAACGTCGCAGTGCCGAGGACGACGGCGAGCAGCAACAAGGCGGGCTGCCAGCGGGGCTGCCAGCCGAGCAGGAGTGCCACCAGGCTCAGCGACAGGACCTGGACGACCTCGATTCCGAAGGTGGCGATGACCTTGGCCCCGAGCAGGCGTGGCCTGCCCAGCGGGGTGACCCCGAGGCGCTTCAGGACCCCGTAGTGACGCTCGAAGCCGGTGCCGATACCGAGGCTCACCATCGACGAGGACATCACGGCGAGTGCCAGCATCGCCGGGGCGAGCTCGTCGACCGGTCGGTCCGTCGCACGCGGCAACAGGTCGACCTGCGACAGGAAGACCAACAACAGGATGGGGATACCCAGCGCGACCAGTAACTGCTCGCCCTGCCGGAGCGAGAGGACCACCTCATTGCGGGTCTGCGCCCACAGTGCGTTCACGGGGCGTCCTCCTGGTCGGTGTTCATCGTCGGTGAGGTGCCGGTGAGCCGCAGGAATACGTCCTCGAGACTGGCGGCGCCGGTGGACAGCCCGGACAGGGCGATGTCGCGCTCGGCCAACCACGACGTCAGTTGGGCGACGGTTGCGGGTGTCGGCTCGACCGCGACGACGAACGTCCCGGGCTCGGGTTGGTCGACGGCGGCACCGAGGTGTGCGGCCAAGGCCGCCCGGTCGAGGGAGGCGGGGGCGCGGAAGCGGAGTTCCGGACGGTGTGCGGCGGCGGCGAGGTCTGCCGGGGTGCCGACCGCTCGGAGCCGGCCCTGGTCGATGATGGCCACGCGATCGGCGAGCTTCTCCACCTCGTCGAGTTCGTGGCTGGTGAGCAGGACGCAGACCCCCTCGTCGCGCAGTTCCGCCACGATGCGCCGCACCAACAGGCGGCCCTCGACATCGAGGCCTGCGGTCGGTTCGTCGAGGACGACCACCTCAGGCCGACCCACCAGGGCCAGGGCCAGCGCCAGCCGCTGCTGCTCGCCGCCGGAGAGCTTGCGCCAGGCCACGCCGGCACGTTGCTGGAGCCCGACGCGTTCGAGCAGGGCCATCGGGTCGAGCGGCCGGCGGTAGTAGCTGGCGAACAGCCGCACGGCCTCGCGCGGTTTGATGGCGCTGTACAGGCGGCAGGACTGGAGCATGACGCCGAGATGGGCCATCACCGCATCGTGATCGGTGACCGGGTCGAGGCCGGCGACGCGCACGGTGCCGGAGGTGGGGGTGCGGAACCCCTCGAGGGCTTCCACGGTGGTGGTCTTGCCTGCTCCGTTGGGGCCGAGCAGGGCGAGGACCTCGCCGGCATCGGCGTGCAGGCTCAGCTCATCGACCGCCGTCACCGGTCCGAAGCGCATGGTCAGACGGTCGATCTCCACCCGGGGCACCCCGTGAACCTACCGGGTGCCAACGGGTGGCGATGCGTCAGCCACGCCGGCCACCCCCGGCCCACACCGGTCGGAGCGGACCTACCGTGGCGCCGATCTTTCCTGCGGTGGCGATAGCGTCAGCCTCATGATCGACCTTCGACGTCTCCGCAGCGAGCCCGAGGTGGTACTGGCTGCTCTGGGCCGCCGTGGCATGGACCTCGCCCCGGTGGAGCAGGTGCTCGAGCTGGACCGGCAGCAGCGGGAGGCCGCCCGCCGTCGCGACGAGGTGCGCAACCAGGTTCGCACCATCTCCGCCGACGTCGGCCGGCTGTTCAAGGAAGGCCGCAAGGACGAGGCCGGGGAACTGCAGGCCCGCAGCCGTGCCCTCGGCGAGCAGGAGAAGGCGCTCGATGCCGAGGCGGAGGCACTGAGCGAACGGATCCGCACGGCGCTGCTGGTCATCCCGAACCTGCCCCATGCCGATGCGCCCGACGGGGCCACCGACGCCGACAACCCCGAGCTTCGCAAGGTCAACTTCGACCCGGACGGGTACGGCCCCCACCAGCGGGTGCCGCACTGGGAGATCGGCAAGGAATTGGGCATCCTCGACCTCGAACGGGGCGCCAAGCTGTCGGGCTCGATGTTCGTGATGTATCGAGGCGGCGGTGCGGCCCTGGTGCGGGCGCTGATCCAACTCGGGCTCGACCGCAACGCCGACGCCTTCGAGGAGATCCGGCCCCCGACCCTGGTGCGCACCGAGACCATGGTCTCGACCGGCCACCTCCCGAAGTTCGCCGACGACGCCTATCACGTCGAACGTGACGACCTCTGGGCGATCCCCACCGCCGAGGTGCCGTTGACGTCGCTGGCCCGTGACGAGGTCCTCGACGAGGCCGATCTGCCGTTGCGGTTCATGGCCTACACCCCGTGCTACCGGCGCGAGGCCGGCTCCGCCGGACGGGACACCCGTGGCCTGTTGCGGGTGCACGAGTTCGACAAGGTCGAGATCCTGGCCTACGCCACCGCCGCCCAGGCGCCGGCGTTGCTCGAGGAGATGGTCGGCCGCGCAGAGGCGACCATCGCCGGGTTGGGCCTGGCCTACCGGGTCATCGAGATCTGCACCGGTGACATGGGCCAGTCCCACCATCGCAGCTTCGACATCGAGGTCTACGCTCCCGGCGTCGATCAATGGCTCGAGGTGTCGTCGATCTCGTGGTTCAGTGACTATCAGGCCCGGCGGGCCAACATCCGCTACCGGCCCACCGGCGAGGACGGGGCGCCCGGCAAGGGCACCGAGATCCTGCACACCCTCAACGGGTCGGCCCTCGCCGTGCCCCGTGTCTGGGCGGCCGTGGTCGAGACGCATCGGCGACCGGACGGGCAGATCGCGGTTCCCGAGATGCTGCGGCCCTACCTCGGTGGTCGGGAGTTGCTTGCGGCCGGCCCGTCGCGATGACCGATCGGGTCGATGCAGCAGCCCGCTTGCGGGAGTTGCCGGCCCGGGCCGTTCCCGATCCCGATGCACCGACCGATCAGGACGGTTCGCTGAGCCCGATACGCGCGGTGACCCGGCAGATCGCCTTCGACCCCGGTGGGTGGACCCCGCAGCGGGCGGCGAAGATCGCCGAACTGTTCGACGGGCTGGCCCCGCAGTGGGGAGAGCGGTCGGGTCCGCAGCGGCGTGCCGCGCTGACCGATGCGCTCGAACGGGGCGAGGTGCACGCGTCGGTGTGTGTGGAGGTGGGGTCGGGAACCGGCACGTTCACCGAGGTGCTGGCCCGCCGGTTCGAGACCGTGCTGGCCGTCGACCTCTCGCTGGAGATGTTGCGGCGGGCCCCGGCGACGGTGGGCACTCGTCTGTGGGCCGATGCCGCCCGCCTGCCGATGGGCGACGGCTCGGTGGACGCCGTGGTGCTGGTCAACATGTTCCTCTTCGCGGACGAACTGGCCCGGGTGCTGCGCCCCGGAGGGGCCGTCGTGTGGGTGAGCTCGCTCGGTCCCCGCACGCCCATCTACCTCGCACCCGTCGAGGTGCTCGAGGCGCTCGGGCCGGGCTGGAGTGGGGTGGCGTCGGCCTGGGGGGAAGCGACCTGGTGCGTGGCGCGCCGCTGAAGGTGCGGGACCATCACCCCACGTCAGATTGCCCGGTACGGAACGGCATCCGGCCGCTACCCTCAGTGACATGGACCTGGCGCATCTGCGGAAGGAGTACGAGTCGCGGCCGTTCGATCTGGCCGACCTCGACCCCGATCCGTTTCGCCAGTTCGCCCGATGGTTCGACGAGGTCGCACAGAGCGAGCTGATCGAACCCAACGCCGCAGTGCTGGCCACCGCCGGCGCAGACGGTCGTCCCTCGGCGCGGCATGTTCTGGTCAAGTCGGCCGAGCGGAAGGGATTCGTGTTCTACACGAACTACCACAGCCGTAAGGCCCGCCAGATCGATATCAACCCGGTGGCGTCGCTGGTCTTCGCCTGGGCCCCGCTGGCCCGGCAGGTCATCGTCGAAGGACAGGTGTCGCGGGTCAGCTCCGAGGATTCCGATCGCTACTTCGCGCAGCGGCCGCGCACCAGCCAGCTCGGTGCCTGGGCATCTGCTCAGAGCCGGACACTGGTCGACCGGGCCGAGCTCGACGAGGCGTTCGCCCAGGCCAGTGAACGTTTCGCCGGGCTCGACGTCCCCCGTCCCGAGCACTGGGGTGGCTACCGCATCGATCCGCAACGGATCGAGTTCTGGCAGGGCCGGACCAGCCGCCTGCACGATCGGCTGGTCTACGAGGCCACCGGCGGCGGCTGGCGGATCGAGCGGCTCAACCCCTGAGCGAGCCCGCTCAGCAGGCCGACATGACCTCGGCGGCGATCAGCTCGACCTGGTCGAGGTCGTCGAGGTCCAGTACCTGCAGGTACATCCGGTCGGCACCGGCGTCGCGGAACTCGGCGACGCGTGCGGCCACCTCCGTCGGGGTTCCGGCAGCCCCGTTGGTGCGCAGATCGTCGAGGTCGCGGCCGATGCGCGCGGCGCGGCGGGTCAGCTCGGCCTCGTTGCGACCGCAGCAGACCACCAGCGCCGCCGAACGGCGCAGCGACGCCGGATCACGGTCGATGGCCTCGCAGGCCCGGTCGATGTTCTCCATCGCCGCCTGGAACGTGGACAGCGACCGGAACGCCAGGTTGAACTCGCTGCCGTAGCGGGCCACCAGCCTGGCGGTCTTGCGCCTGCCGCCGCCACCGATCACCACCGGCATCGGGCGCTGTACCGGCTTGGGCAGCGCCGGTGAGTCGGTCAGCTGGTAGTGCGTACCGGCGTAGGAGAACGTGTCCCCCTCCGGGGTGGCCCACAGGCCGGTGATGACGGCGAGCTGTTCCTCGAGAATCTCGAAGCGTTCCTTCAGAGCCGGGAACGGGATGCCGTAGGCGGTGTGTTCTGCCTCGTACCAGCCGGTACCCAGGCCGAACTCGACGCGGCCGCCGCTCATCTCATCGACCTGGGCGACGGCGATGGCCAAGGGCCCGGGCAGGCGGAAGGTGGCGGCGCTCACCAGGGTGCCGAGCCGGATGGTGGTGGTCTCGCGGGCGATGGCACCGAGGGTCACCCAGGCGTCGGTGGGGCCGGGCAGGCCGCTGACGTTGCCCATGCGCAGGTAGTGGTCCGAGCGGAAGAAGGCGGTGAAGCCGCACCGCTCCGCGGTCTGGGCCATGGTGAGCAGCTGCTGGTAGCTCGCACCCTGCTGCGGTTCGGTGAAGACGCACAGTTCCATGGGCCGGAGGGTAGCGGTCAGACCGGCTCCGCGGGGTCGGGCCAGGTGCGAGCGGCGTGGGCCAGCGCCCTGATCAGTGCCTCGGTGTGGGGGTTGGGGGTGGCACGGTCCCAACCCAGCCAGTAGGGCCCCATGCCACGGATCCGGGGCGGGAGCTCGATCTGCACCCCTCCGAAGCGAGGGCGGTTCACCGGGTTGTCCTCGTGCAAGCCCCGCAGGTCGCCCGGGATGGTGTCGATCTCGTCCCGGACCTCGTAGTGGGCGAGGTCGCGACGCAGGACCCCGGCCACGTGGGTGGCGAGGGCCCGGTGCCGCCCGCCGAGCAGCACGGTGGTGAACATGCCGGCGCGGCCGTACCCGTGCACGGCGATGACGGTGTGCACCCGGTCGAGGAAGGCCTGCAGGTGTGCCGAGTGGGCCGGATCGACGCGTTTGGAGGGGATGTGCCAACGGAACTCCGGCGGCATCACGACCCCGTAGTAGGAGGCACCTGCGGCTGCGGCTGCGGCCGCGGCGATCTCGTCGGTGCCGCGTTCGAGTGAGCCGCCGTGGAAGGCCAGGAAGCCGAAGCCGCTGCGCAGCTCCAACTGCTCTTCGACGAGGGGATGGCTCAACAGCCGGGCGAACATGTCGGTCCTACCTGCTCAACTCGGGCCGGGACCGGTGCCGTGCCGCCGGGTGAGCCGCCGGCCGCGCGCCGCCACGACCGCGCCCCCCACGATGATCACGGCCAGGATGCCGATCCGGATCTCACCGATGCGTCCGACCATGCCCGAGAGCCACTGCTGCGCCGCGAGGGCCCGGTCCACCACCGGGTCGTCGACGATGCCGTTGCGTAGCCGGATCTCGTACCACCCGTAATACGCCAGGTACGAGCCGGCCACCACCATGAGCACGCCGGAAAGGGTGGTGACGTGGCGCATCAGGCCGCGGAACCGGGTGACGATCCCGTTGCGGGCGAGGGCCACGGCGACGGTGAGCATCGCCACGATCGCACCCATGCCCAGCCCGTACACGACGAACGTGGCCAGCCCGGCGAGGACCCCGTCCTCGGTGAAGGTGGACGACGTCGTGGCGAGGAACGGGGCGATGGTGCACGACAGCGACGACAGGGCGTAGGACACCCCGAACAGGAACATCGAGGGCAGCTCGCGGCTCGAGGTGCCCTTCTCGAGATGGGGTAGGCGCACGGTGACCGCGTGGCCGAACAAGGCGGCGACGCCCAGGACCATCACGACGATGCCGACGGCGATGGTGACCCAGGGCAGGTGCTGCTGGACCCGGGAGGACACCTGCACGATGACCAGGCCCATCAGCGCGAACACCACCACGAACCCCAGCGTCATGACCCCGGCCACCGCCAGGGCCCGGCCGACGGTGCGCTCACGGGCCGCATGGTCCTGCGGCGACGTGGCCCCGCCTTCGAGCCCCACGAAGTAGGACAGGTAGGCGGGCAGCATGGCGAAGCCGCAGGGGTTGACGGTGGCGAGCATGCCGGCGGCGAACGCCAGCGCCAGCGGTGCCCCACCCATCAGCGCATGGCCTCGATCTCGGCCCGCAACTCGTCGGCGTCGAGCGCCCGGGTCACCACCTTCACCACCTTGCCCTTGGCATCGACGAAGGCGGTGGTGGGCATCTGGGTACCGCCGAACCAGTTCAGCAGGTTGCTCTTGGGGTCGCGAACGAGGCGGTAGGTGACACCCGTCTTGTCCACCATGCGTTCGGCGTCGGCCAGCTGGTCGACGACGTTGACCCCCACGAAGCCCACGGAGTCGCCGAGCTCCTGGTGGAGCTGCTCGAAAGCCGGCATCTCCTTGATGCATGGCACGCACCACGATGCCCAGAAGTTCACGACCAAGGGCCGACCGACGAACTCAGCGAAGGTACCCGGCACCCCGTCGAAATCGACGAAGTCGAGCTTGGCGACCCCACCGCCGGGCAGGGTCTGCTCGGTGTCGAGGCCGCCGACGGTGAGTCCGCCACCGGAGCGCACCGTGGTGTCGCTGCCACCACAGGCCCCGAGCAGGACCAACCCGGCCACCGCGATCACGGGGAACGGGCGGATCGCAGGCAGCAGACGCATAGCGAGACAAACCTACCGGGCGGTCCCGGCCTGGCGAACGGCCGGCGTCCCCCGGCCGGTTCGGGTCCGGCCGGGGGACGGTCACTGCGCCGCGCACCGCACCCTCCCTACCCACGGTCGGGTCGAGCTCGCTCGGCGTTGCTCGACCCGCGCTGATCGTGGCGCAGGGTGGTGTCCGGTGACGGCCGACCGTCAGGCGGGTCGCGCCACGTACACGGCGGTCGGCCGGAGGTGTTCGGGGATGGGGATCTCAGGGAGGGCGTCCTCCGGGCGGGGGTGCTTTGGGGGTCGCCCGCGCCGGCGCTTCGACTCGAGGATGCGGCCGTTGAGGAACAGCTGGCCCCCCCAGACCCCCCAGGGCTCGCGTCGGTCGATGGCGCCTTCGAGGCACTCCGCAAGTACCGGGCAGCCGCCACAGATGGTCTTGGCCCGGGCGATGTCGTGCAGATCCTCGGAAAAGAAGAGGCCGACGGCGCTGGCGTGGTTGTCGGTGCAGTGGGCGCGGTCCCACCAGTCGCGGCGGGCGAAGACCAGCTCGGTCGGGGATTCGTCGGGTTCTTGGATGAGGCCGGACCTGAAGGTCATGCGGGGTCTCGCTTGGGTTCGAGGCGGGGTGGTTCGGGTCGGGGGAAGATGCGGGTCGACGGAGAGGCGCTGGTTGGGAAGCAGAAAGGCCGCCGGGTGATCCCGGCGGCCTTCGGAGTTCGATCCGTTCGTGGTGGGCGGGTGCCTACCGTTCGGATGCCTCCTCGGGCCGCTGCTCGTGGCGCTTGGTGGTGGCCGCCTTGTTGCGCTTGAGCGTGCAGGCGGCCGGCCGGGCATGGGCGGCGACTCCGGCGGCCATGGTGGTGGCGTAGGCGTGCGCAGCAGCGACGTCGGCGCGCGCCGCTACGGCGGTGGTGCCGATCTGCGGGTTGCGTACCTGGAGCTGGTGCACGACGTGCGCCTTTACGTTGGGGACGGACTCGAGACGAGCCTTGATCCGATAGTGGCCGAGACTTCATCACGTCATCGTCGAGGCCGTCAACCGAATTTCGCGCTGATGCATTCCCCGATCGGCTCGATCGTGCTCGGGACCGGCGGTGGCACTACCGTGGCCGCCCCATGGGCGGCGCATCAGGTGAGGGTCCCGAAGCGCTGCCGGAGGTGCCCGCGATCGGTCGGGTGTTCCGGGGTGCCCAGCGGGTTCGGCTCGGTGACATCACCCCGTCAGGGGTGCTCCGCCTCGACGCCATGGCCCGCTATCTGCAGGACGTCGCCAATGACGATGCTTACGACAGCGGCATCAGCAACCCCGCCGAGTGGGTGGTGCGACGCACCGTGATCGAGGTGCACCGGCCGGCGGTGCTGCGTGAGGACCTCGAGCTGCTGACCTTCTGCTCGGGCACCGGTCCGTGTTGGGCCGAACGCCGTACGAGCATCCGCGGGAACAGCGGCGCCTCGGTCGAGGCGGCCACGCTGTGGGTGCAGATCGACGCCGCCAGCGGCCGGCCGATACGGCTCGATGCCGACTTCGTGCAGGTGTACGGGCCTTCGGCCGCTGGACGCACGATCAAGGCCCGTCACCGGCTGACCGACCCGGTTCCACCCGACGCGGCGGTCTCGTCATTCCCCGTGCGCTGGAGCGATCTCGACGTGCTGGGCCACGTCAACAACGCCGTCTACTGGGCCATGGTGGAGGAGGCGTTCGCCGTCGACGGCGAGGCGTCGAACCCGTTCCGCGTCGAGGTCGAGCACCACCAGGCGTTGGGTCGGGTCGCCGATGTCCGGCTGTGCCGCTCGGGAGAGCGGCTGTGGGTGTGCGACGGGGACCTGCTGGCGGCCGCCGCCGCCCGAGGGCCGATCGCCGGCTAGTCCAACAGCCGGTAGTAGAGGCCCTCACCGGGGATATCGCGTCGCCGGGCCTCGCCGAGCCGTACCAGGTGCTCGAGGTGGGCGTAGGTCTCCGAGTCGGCCATCGGACCCCACACGGCGGGCTTGAACAGCCGCTCCGAGTAGGACGCGACGGACGCCTCACCGAGATCGGCACCGGCGGTTCGCAGCAGGTCGAGCCGCTCGAGGTGATGGTGCTGGATGTCCCGACAGCGCTGATGGAGGTCGTCGAAGGCAAGGCCGTGGGCCGGCAGCACGGTGGTGACGCCCGAGAACTCGTGGAGACGCTCGAGGGAGTCGAAGTACAGCCGGAGCGGGTCGTCGGCCTGGACCAGCCCGGAGATGTGCGGGGTGATGGTCGGCAGGACATGGTCGCCGGAGATGAACGCTCCGGTGGTGGGGTCGAGCAGGCAGAGGTGGTCGACGGTGTGACCGGGGGTGTGCACCGAGATCCACTCCCGGCCGCCGAGCATGATGACCTGCCCGTCGATCACCCGGCTCGAGGGCTTCGGCGGCTTGAAGTAACCCAGCCCGGTGAGCTGCTGGACCGCATAGGTGTATTGCGCCTTGCGCGGCGGGTGGGGATGGGGTCCGCCCCACGGGGCCGTCCCGTTCCACCGTTGCCACTGACGGACCTGCTGGCGGCCTCGGCCGACCACCTCGCGGCCGGCGGCGCGGCCGGCCTTCAGCGCCCGCTCCTTCGCTGCGGCCCAACCGTCGAGATCGGCGGGGTCGGCGAGTTCCTTGTGTTCGTCGTCCTCCTCGGCCGGGTCGAAGAAGGTCTTGAAGTTGGCGTGGGTGATGATCTCGGCCCCGGTGACCCGGCGGATGTGCCCGGCGGCGCCGAAGTGGTCGGGGTGGGAGTGGGTGATGATCACCGTGTGGACCCGCTCGATGGGCATCCCGGCCTCGTGCAGCCGCCGGACCAACTCGAGCCAGGGCTTGCGCCCGGGCAGGCCGGGGTCGACCAGGGCGATGCCGCGCTCGTCCTCGATGGCGTAACAGTTGACGTGGCCCAGACCGGGCAGCGCGATGGTCAGCTGCAGACGGATGACGCCCGGGGCGACCTCGGTGGCCGCCGGTTCGGGCGCACGCTTCTCCTGCCGGACGGTTCGTGCCGCGTCGAGCGTGGGCGATTCCTGGACAGCCATGGCTCCAGGCTACCTGACTGGTGTGTCAAGTTCGGTATCGTCCCGGGTGTGGGTCCGGCGGTCAGCTGTCGGTGCCGGTGGGGCGCGGGAGGAAGATCCCCGCCCGGTAGTAGCGCAGCTCGTCGAGGCTCTCGCGGATGTCGTCGAGCGCCCGATGGCTGGTGGCCTTGCGCGGCGCCGCGGCGAGCACGTCGGGGTACCAGCGGCGGGCCAGTTCCTTGATGGTGGACACGTCGACGCTGCGGTAGTGCAGGAAATCCTCGATCTCGGGCAGGTACCGGGCCAGGAATCGCCGGTCGGTGCCGATCGAGTTCCCGCACAGCGGCACCGTTCGCGGCTGGTCGATGTGGGCCCGCAGGAAGGCCGCGGTCTGGGCGCCGGCTTCTTCGAGGGTCATCGTGGATGCCCGGATCCGCTCGGTCAGCCCGCTGCTGTGGTGCATCTTGCGGACCACCGGGCTCATGGCTGCGAGCGCCTCGTCGCTGACGTGGATGACCAGGTCGGGGCCCTCGGCCACCAGGTTCAGGTCGTCATCGGTGATGAGGGTGGCGATCTCGACGATCAGGTCCTTGGCCGGGTCGAGACCCGTCATCTCCAGATCCATCCAGGCCAGCATGGGCGCTCACCGTAGCGCGCCACGACCTCGGGTCCCGCTACCGCTCAGAGGCTGCACGGGACCCGTCCGGGGACGACGCTCAGCGCGGCCCCTTCATCTGCTTGCGGGCCCGGGCCCGTTGGGTGGCGTCGATGATCACCTTGCGCAGGCGGACGACGCTGGGCGTCACCTCGACGCACTCGTCGTCGGCGATGAACTCGAGGGCCTGTTCGAGGGTCATGGCCCTGGGCGGGATCAGCTTGACGAAGTCCTCCGCCGTGGCGGAACGGATGTTGGTGACCTTCTTCTCCCGGCAGATGTTGACGTCCATGTCCTCGGCCCGGGCGTTCTCGCCCACGATCATGCCTTCGTAGACATCGGCACCGGGGGCGATGAACAGCGTCGCCCGCTCCTGGATCTGCTCGATGGCGTAGCCGGTGGTGGTCCCCAGACGGTCGGCGACGATCGAACCGGTGGGACGCATGCGGATCTCGCCGGCCCAGGGGTCCCAACCATCGAAGACGTGGTTCAGCACGCCGGTGCCACGGGTCTCGGTCATGAACTCGGTGCGGACCCCGATGAGGCCACGGGCCGGGACCCGCCAGTCCATGCGGACCCAACCGACGCCCTGGGGCAGCACCTGCTCCATGCGGCCCTTGCGTACCGACAGCAGCTGGGTCACCGCGCCGAGGTACTCCTCGGGGACGTCGACCGATACCCGTTCGACCGGCTCGTGGACCTTGCCGTCGATCTCGCGGGTGAGCACCTGCGGCTTGCCCACGGTGAGCTCGAAGCCCTCGCGGCGCATCATCTCGACCAGCACGGCGAGCTGCAGCTCGCCGCGGCCCTGGACCTCCCACTGGTCGGGGCGGTCGGTGTTGGCGACGCGCAGCGAGACGTTGCCGATCAGCTCGGAGTCGAGCCGGTTCTTGACCAGACGGGCGGTCAGCTTCTTGCCGTCCCGGCCGGCGAGCGGCGACGTGTTGATGCCGATGGTCATCGACAGCGACGGTTCGTCGACGGTGACCCGCGGCAACGGCCGGGGATCGACCGGGTCGGCCAGGGTCTCGCCGATGGTGACGTCGGACAGCCCGGCCACGGCGATGATCTCGCCGGGACCGGCCTCGTCGGCGTCGACCCGCTCGTGGCTCTCGGTGACGTACAGGGCGGACAGCTTGACCAGCTCGACCTTGCCGTCGAGCCGGCACCAGGCCACCGATTGGTTGCGCTTGAGGTAGCCGTGCTGGATGCGGCACATCGCCAGGCGGCCCAGGTAGGGCGAGGCGTCGAGGTTCGTGACCAGGGCGGCGAAGGGATGGTCGGGGTCGTAGGACGGTGCCGGGATGTGCTCGATCAGCTTCTCGAACAGCGGCTGCAGGTCGGTGCCGGGCACGGCGAGGTCGAGGGTGGCGGTGCCGGCACGGGCGTTGGTGTACACCACCGGGAAGTCGAGATGGTGGTCGGCGTGGGCGAGGTCGAGGAACAGCGAGCCGATCTCGTCGAGCACCTCGTCGATGCGGGCGTCGGGACGGTCGATCTTGTTGACCACCACCATCACCGGCAGGTCGCGCTCGAGGGCCTTGCGCAGCACGAAACGGGTCTGCGGCAGGGGCCCTTCGGAGGCGTCGACCAGCAGCAGGACGCCGTCCACCATGGTCAGGCCGCGCTCGACCTCACCACCGAAGTCGGCGTGACCGGGGGTGTCCACGATGTTGATCTTCACCGGGGTGCCGTCGGGGCCGGTCCAGCGCACCGCAGTGTTCTTGGCCAGGATGGTGATGCCCTTCTCTCGCTCGAGATCCATCGAGTCCATGACGCGCTCGACGTCTGCGGAGGAGCCGGCGCGGATGCTGCCCGCTTGGCGCAACATGGCGTCGACCAAGGTCGTCTTGCCGTGGTCGACGTGGGCCACGATGGCCACGTTGCGCAGGTGGGAAACGGTGCGTGAGGTCATATGCTCGCCGGTGAACGTGAGAATGGGGCCGGGTAACCCTAGTGGGTACTCGCCGATTCTCCCGCTGCCGTGGCCGCGCCGCCGCAGCGGCTGTGACTCATGACCGAGGAAGTCGCTGCCGATACCTACGAGGTGGTGCGAGGCTTGAACCCGTGAGAGGACCTTCCCGTCGGCCGTTGCGTCTGCCGCGCGTCGCCGCTGCGCTGCTCGGTGCCGGTGCGCTGGTGGCGTCGGTGTTCACCACCGCCGCAGTGGCCGAGACCGCGTCCGGCGGACGCTCGGCCGAGCTGCCCGTAGCATCCGGTGTCGACCCTTCCGCGGCCGAGGTACCCCTCGGCGAGCGGCCCGGCTGGCCGTCGGCGGGGGCGACCCCGGCGGTGGTCGAGTCGCTGCCGGCGAAGTTGCCGAGCGGCGGGATCACCCCGCAGATCGTCGGCGGCGGTACCTCCACCCGCGTCCCCGCGGCGTCGGTTGCGCTGGTGGTCTTCGTCGACCCGGACACCTCGGAAGGCTTCAGCTGCAGCGGCACGCTGGTGGCCGCCCAGTGGATCCTCACGGCCGGGCACTGCCTGGTGAAGTACGTCTCCGGGAGCCCGGTGCGGGTGGCCAACGACCCTGCCGGGTACCAGGTGTACGTCGGGAGCGGGCTGTCGGGCACTGCCCGTTCCGTCGACCAGGTCGTGCTCAACGACGGCTACCTCGCCCGCCCGTCGTCGGAGGACGTGCCCGGCTACCGCAAGAGCGACAACACCTGGGAACCCGGTGCCTACGACGTGCCGAACTACAACGGCACCGACGACTTCGGCCTGCTGCACCTGACCACCGCGCCGTCCGCCAGCCCGGTGCCGCTGGCCACCGACGACCTGCTGAGTCAGAGCGGACGTACCGTGTGGGCCGCGGGCTGGGGCCTGACGGTGGGCAACGGCAGCAGCGGTTCGGCGACGCTGCAGGAGGCGGCCATGACCGTCGCCAACTCGACCTACTGCGAGATCGCCTGGTCGCCGCTCGAGGACGGCAGCGGCTCGCGCCTGCCGTCGCCGGTCAGCTACTTCAGTGCAGGCCCGAACACCTGCTACTACGGCGCGACCACCGCCACCTGCAACGGCGACTCCGGCGGGCCGGTCATGAGCCAGGACGAGGGTGGGGCCTGGTGGTTGGTGGCCACCATCAGCGGTGGTGCCGCAGGGTGTCCGGTCAACACGCCCTACGTCGGTGTGCGCTCGCAGTTCATGGCGGCCTGGGTGGCGCTGCAGACCGGCCAGGCCCAGGACGGTCGGGTCGGGGAGAGCTTCAACGCCGTCGCCCCCCAGCGGATCATGGACTCCCGGGAAGGTGCCGGGGTGACGTTCATCCCGCCCACCGTGACCGATCCGACGGCGAACGCCGTCTACCTGCCGGTGCCCAGGCTGCCAGCGGGCTTCGTGACCCGACGTCCGGTGTACGGCCAGTACGGGGTGCCCGGCCTGCCCGTCGCCGGGGTGGCCGGGGTGGTCCTCAACGTGACCGTCGACCAGCCCACCTCAGCCGGCTTCGTGGCCGTCTACCCCTGTGCCGACGGCTGGGGTGGCACCTCGAGCGTGAACTTCGAGATCGGCCAGACGGTGGCCAACCTGGTGGTCTCCAAGGTCGATCGCAACGGCGACATCTGCGTCTACGCCCACGCCGAGACCGCGGTGATCGTCGATCTGACCGGCTGGCTCGGCCCCCAACCCAGCACCACGACGACCGATTCAGACGCACCGACCCGGCTGCTCGACAGCCGTTCCAACCCGCGTCCGGCGGCCGGTTCGACGACAACGGTGCAGGTCACCGGGTCAGGAAAGGCCCCTGCCGGGTCACGGGCGGCGGTGCTCAACGTCACCTCGGCCGACGCCGCGGCCGGCGGCTACGTCACGGTGTACCCGTGCGACCAGGCCCGGCCGACCGCCTCGAACCTCAACCCGGTGCCCGGGCGCGACATCCCCAATGCGGTCATGGTCAAGCTCGACGCGCTCGGTCGGGTCTGCCTTTACACGCAGGGGGCCACCCACCTGGTGGTCGACCTCAACGGGTGGGTCACCGACGGCACCCCGGGCACGGTGAAGACGCTTCGCCCGAGCCGGTTGCTCGACACGCGTTCGGCTGCACCGGGCCGGGTGGCGGCTGCGACACCGCTGCGGCTGCACGTCGCCGGCGTCGGGCGCCTGCCCGCCGCCGGACTGGACTCGGTGCTGTTGAACGTGACGGTCACGGAACCGTCCGGACCCGGCCACGTGACGGTGTACCCCTGCGGGGTGCTCCCGACGGCGTCGAACCTGAACTACCGGAGCGGGCAGACCGTGCCCAACGCGGTGATGGCCAAGGTCGACCCCGCCACCGGTGACGTGTGCCTGTGGTCGGTGGCGTCCACCCATCTGGTGGTCGATGTGACCGGGTTCGTGCGAACCTGACGGGCGTGCACGCCGATCCATCGTCCAACCCGGTCGAACTGCCCGTCGTACGACTCGACCGTGCGCTGGAGCTGCCCCGGCCGGCCCGCCATGGCGACGCCGGGCTGGACCTGCTGGCGGTGCACGACCTCGAGCTCGCGCCGGGCGGCGGTCGCGGCGTGGTGGGCACCGGCCTGGCGGTCGCCATCCCGTTCGGCTGCTGTGGGCTGATCCTGCCGCGCAGTGGGCTGGCCCGGAACCACGGGGTGACCTGCCTCAACACGCCCGGCCTCATCGACGCGGGCTACCGCGGCGAACTGCAGGTCCTGCTGGTGAACACCGACCCGACCGAGGCGTACACCGTTCGTCGTGGCGACCGGGTCGCCCAGCTGGTGGTCATGAGCTTCCAACCGGTGGCGTTCGTGGAGGTCGACGCCCTCGACGATTCCGAGCGCGGGGTCGCCGGGTGGGGACACAGCGGCCGTTGACCTGCGGGCGGAACGCGACGATCGGGCGACGGGGGAGCGCATCATGGCCCTGATGGTCGACGAGGCGCGTTGGTGGTGGCGGGAACGACGTTGGGCCCACCTGGCGTCGGACCTCGACCTCGAGGAGCTGCACCGTTTCGCCGCGCACCTCGGTCTGCACCGGGTGTCCTTCGGCGGCGACCACTACGACGTCACCGAGGAACAGCGGCAGGCCGCGATCGCTGCCGGTGTCGAGGCGGTCCCCGCCCGTGAGCTGGTCCGCCGGTTGCACGGCAGCGGGTTGCGTCGCGCCGCCCGGTCGGGTTCGCACCGCTGGGCGTGGGTGGCGGACAACGTGTGGGACCCCGCCGCCGGCCCCGACGACGGTCCGGCGGTCCGGCTCGCCGCCGCGCTGGGGTGGCGGGCCCCCGAGCCGGTGGCCGCCTACCTGGCCGAGGTGGGCCGGGCGTGGGTCGCCGAGCCGTTCGCCGTGCGGGTGCTGGTACGACCTGCGGAGCTGGCCCTGCTGCTGTACGACCCGACCGACCGGGACGACCGGGTGGTGGCCGATCTCGCCCTGCCTGCGACACCGGTGGCGGTCACCGGGTGCTGGATCACCGCGCCGGCCGCGGTCCGGTTGCTCGAGCTCTTCATCTCCGCCCCGGATCTGCCGATACCACGGAGGTGAGGGTGGGCAATGCCTGCCGTGGTCCGGCTGCGTGGGCGCAGCGGGGCTGCGGTCACCTTCGCGTTGCATCGGCGAGCAGGGTGGAAGGTACGAGATGACGCAGTGGCTCCGTGACCAGGTGCTGGCCTGGCGAATCGCGATCGGCCTGGTGGCAACCGCAGTCGTGATGCTGGCCCAGCCCGCGCCGTGGGTATTGGCCCTCGGCATCGCCGGGGTGTGGCCGGTCGGGGTGGTGGCATGCCTGCCGGTCAGCCGGCGGGCAGAACCGGTTCGCCGGCGCATCGTGCGGTCCGGCCGCACCTACGCCGTCTGATGGATCAGCCCGCGCCGACCGCGGGCGCGGTGCCGGGGCGCTCCGCGGCGGCCTGCTGGTGCTCCCGGTCGGCTCGTTTGCCGCGGTAGACCCGCATGTCGATGGCCCGGACGGCATTGGGTCTGTCCTGCGGTTCGAGCCGGAACAGCATGCGGGGTTCCGTGCGCATGTTGGCCACGAAGGCCGCAACGGCGCCGTCGTTGGCCGGGTCGCCGCGGCCGACGTACTTGTCGGCCAGACGGCCGGAGATCGGCCAGATGTCGAACGCCGGCTGACGGAGGGCCTCGGCGAGGCCGTCGACCCCGACATGGCCGGCCACCGGGGTCAGCGCCTCGATGCACAACGAGGCGCGCGGGTCGGCCTCGAGCTGACGGCACCACACCCGATTGGTGGTGCCGGTCAGCCAGAACGCCCCCCGCTCGCCGTCGGTGGCGTCCCACAACCACCACACCGGCACGCTGTAGGGCATGCCGTTGCGGCGCAGGGTGGACAACACCCCGATGTGCGGTTCGCGCAGGAACGCCTCGAGGACCTCGGGTTGCATGCGCGGCACGGCCGGTCCCGACCCGCTCAGCCGAGCAGGCCGGCAACCGCCGCGGCGGTGGCCTCCGGCTGTTCGTAGGGCAGCATGTGGGCGGCGCCCTCGACGATCCGCAGTTCGGCGGCGGTGGCCGTCAGCAACTCCCGGTAACGCTCGGCGTAGACGGTCGGCAGCAGCTTGTCCGCCGCCCCCCACACCAGCACCGTCGGGGTGGTGACCCGGTACAGGCGCTTGGACAGCCGGCGGTTGGGGATGGGGAACAGGATCTTGCCGGCCGTGCCCAGCTTGCGGGCATTGCCCACCAGGAAGCGCTTGAGCGCGTCGTCGTCGGCGAAGTCCAGCCCGGCGGTCAGCACCTTCTCGCCGCCTCTCGGGTCGGCGAAGAGCACCTCGGCCAACTCGAAGGGCAGCATGGCGAAGATGTCCGGAACCGGATGGTCGTCGAGCCACAGCCCGGCGGCGGCCAGCAGCGCCAGCCCACGCAGACCGGCGGGGTTGATGGCCGCCATCTCGGCGGCGATCATGCCCCCCATCGAATGGCCGGCCAGGAAGGGCCGTTCGAGACCGAGTGCGTCGACGAGGTCCCAGCCGTGCAGGGTGAAGTCGAGCATGTCCTCGATCCGGGTCTCGGTCATCTCCTCGCCGAAGCCCGGCCATTCCGGTGCGAACACCGCGAACCGCTCGGCGAGGTGGTCGAGCACCGGTTCGGTGGGCAGCAGCCCGCCGGCGCCGTGCAGGTAGAGCAGCGGCGGGTTGTCCTCCGCCCCCATGGTGCGGACCTTGGCCTCGATGCCGCGCCGTGTGGTGACGGTGCGGACAGCGACGCTCACAGCACCCCCTCGGGGGTGTCGGGGTAACGGCGGGCGTGGTTCAGGTCGTCGCCCTCGTGGCGGACCCGGTTGGCCAGCGGCTTGCACCACCACTGCTCGGCGTCGTGGTCGGGCCAGATGTTGCGCAGCCGGGGCATGACCTTCTCGGCGAACAGCTGCGTCGAGTACCGGGTCTTCCAGTCGGGCATGTCGCCGACGCTCATCAGACAGAACACCGTGCCGACCCGCAGCGAGGTGGCCAGGTACTCCATCTGCTCGGCCACGGTGTCGGGGCTACCGGCGATGACGAAGCCGCCGTCGACGAGGTCCTTCCAGGTGAGCTTGGTGAACATCTCCATGTTCTCCTTGCGCAGCTGGTTGAGCTTGCCGGCCTTGATGGTGTCGACCGTGCGGTACCCGGCCGGGTCGGAGAAGCCCGGGTACACGTGCAGACACCGGTTGAAGAAGTACAGCACGTGCTCGGCGTAGAGCTTTTCGGCCTCTTCGTCGGTGTCGGCGACGCACATGATCTGGGCGAAGCTGGTGCGGTACGGCGAGTCGTCGCGGTCGCCGCGTTCGGCCTGTCGCTCCCAGAACCCGTCGAGCAGGGCTTTGCCGCCCTTGTACCCGTTGAAGCTGAGGTAGCTGTAGTTGTAATCGTGGTCGAGGCAGAAGTCCCACGTCTCGATCGAGCCGCCGCCGGGGATGTAGATGGGCGGGTGCGGCTTCTGCACCGGCTTGGGCCACAGGTTCACGTAGCGCAGCTGGTTGTACTTGCCGTCGAACGCGAACACCTCGTCGCGGGTCCACGCCTGGATGATCATGTCGTGGGCCTCGGCGTACTTGTCGCGGGTGAGCGCCGGGATCTGGCCGTAGGTGAAGTTGGTGTCCATGGCGGTGCCCACCGGGAAGCCGGCCACCAGCCGGCCGCCGGAGATGCAGTCGAGCATGGCGAACTCCTCGGCGACCCGCAGCGGCGGGTTGTACAGGGCGATGGAGTTGCCGATGACGCAGATCGCTGCGTCGGAGGTGCGCCGGGCCAGGCCGGCGGCGATGATGTTGGGGGAGGGCATCAGGCCGTAGGCGTTCTGATGGTGCTCGTTGCAGCCGATGCCGTCGAAGCCGAGCGACTCGGCGAACTCGAGCTGGTCGAGGTACATGTTGTAGAGCTCGTGGCCCTTCTCGGGGTCGAACAGCGTGTTGGGGATGTCGACCCATACCGATCGGTATTTCTCTCGGAAGTCCTCCGGCAGATACGGCCACGGCTGCAGGTTGAACCAGACGAACTTCATGAGCTTCCTACCCCCCTGTGAACGGTTGCCCGGTGCCCGGTGCCTCGGCATGTTCGCCTCGGCGACAAGGTACGACGCGACGATACCGGGTGTCCGTCCGGCGGATCAGGCGAAGTGCGGGCGGTCTGGGGCGCTGTCTGGTGCACGCGCCCGGCCTGGTGAAGACTGTCGGGGTGGACAACCCTGGCGATTCCGACCCCACCACCGAACTCGCCCGGTTCGAGGAGCTCGCCCGGCGGCGACGGACGAACCTCCGTATCGACGTCGGTCGGCCGGTGCCGGAGGCGTTGGTCCGTCGCCTCTGCGATGTGGCCCAATGGGCCCCGAACCACCATCGCAGCTGGCCGTGGCGATTTGCCGCCCTCACCGGCGATGCCCGTCGCCGTCTCGGCGCGGTGGTCGCCGAGGACCTGCGGGCCGTTGCCGCGTCGCCGGAGAAGATCGCCAAGGCCGAGGGCAAGTACCTGCGGGCCCCGCTGATGCTGGCCGTGGCCGTGGGCCACGGGGCCGATGACGGCGACGAGCGCCGGGTCGAGGACCGCGACGCAGTGGCGGCCGGGATCCAGAACCTGTTGCTCGGGGCCACCGCTGCCGGGCTGGCGAGCTACTGGGGGAGCGGGGCCGTGCTGGGTCTCGACGGGGTCCGGGCGCTGTGCGGGTTCGCCCCGACCGATACCCTGGTGGCCATGATCTACCTCGGCTACCCCCTCGGTGAGGTGCCGGCCCCGGCTCGGCCCGATCCGGTCCTGCACCTGGTGTCCTGAGCCGAGGCACACCTCGGGCCGGTTTGCCCGGATCGGCGGTTGGGCCGGGACGGGCCCCACTGACCGGACATATGACACAAATGCGTCAATTGGTGGGGTTGGGCCACTAGCCTGCGGAGGAGTGACGCCTTCTGTGCTCGACCGCCAGATCATCCGGGTCGTCGTCGTCGACGACCACCGCATGTTCCTCGACAGCCTCGTGCGCCTGCTCGAGGACGAGGCCGACATCGAGGTGGTGGCCGTCGCCGGTTCGAGTGCCGATGCCGTTGCCTCGGTCGCCGCTACCGGCCCCGATGTCGTGATCGTCGACTACCAGCTGCCCGACGAGAGCGGCGCGAAGACCACCACCTCGCTGCGGGCCGCCCACCCGCACCTCCCGGTGGTGATGCTGACCGGTCAGGCCGACACCTCCGCAGCCCGCGCCGCCTCCGAGGTGGGCTGTGCCGCCTTCATCACCAAGGACCGGGCCGCGCAGGACCTCGTCGATGCCATCCGTTCGGCGTATGAGTCGGCCGGAGCCGATGTCGTCGCCGGTCCGCTCGCGACACCGGGCGCTCCTGCGCTCGGCGCGTCGGCCGGACTCGTCGCCGGATGGGAAGGCGCCCGGGCCACCCGGCTCAGCCGTCGCGAACGCGAGGTGCTCGGCCTGCTCGCCGACGGTGCCGGCACCGACACCATCTCCGAGCTGCTGTACATCAGCCGGAACACCGTCCGTGCCCATGTCCAGCGCGTGATCACCAAGCTCGGCGCCCACTCCAAGCTCGAAGCGGTGGCCGTCGCCCGTCGACGCGGCCTGCTCTGAGCCTCAACCGGCCGGGAGCCGGATGGTGACGGTGGTGCCCGAACCGGGGCTGCTGGTGACCTGCACCCGGCCACCGGCCTGTTCGACGATTCCCTGCACGGTCGCCATGCCGAGCCCGGACGCCTCGCTGCGGGGCTTCGTGGTGAAGAACGGCTCGAAGATGCGGGCGAGCACCTCGGGGGTCATACCGATGCCGGTGTCGGTGACCTCGACCACGGCCTCGGTCGGCCCCCCGGTGTCGCCGTCGGGCACTGCGCCGTCGGCTTCGACGGTCCCGAGGCGCACCGACATGGTGATGTCGCCGCCGTCGGGCAGGGCGTCACGGGCGTTGATGAGCAGGTTGATCAACATCTGCTCGATCTGGCCGGGATCGGCCACCACGAAGATGCCCGGCGGGGCCTCGAGGTGCAGCTCGACCTTCGGGCGCAACGGGCCGGTCATCATGGCCGCCAGCTCGCCGAGGAGCTGCCCGAGGTCGATGCGTTGCGGACGGAGTTGTTCCCGGCGGGAGAACAGCAGCAGCTGTCGGGTCAGGGCGGCACCCCGGCGGGCGGCCTCGGCGATCTGGTCGACGTCGGGGCGCAGGGTGTCGGGCAGGTCGGGGCGTTTGGCCAGGAACCCGGCATAGTTCGAGATCACCCCGAGCAGGTTGTTGAAGTCGTGGGCCACGCCACCGGCGAGGCGTCCGAGGGCCTCGAAACGTTGCGTCTGCGCCAACTGGGCCTCGAGCCGCTCGCGGGACTGCTCGGCGGCGAGGAGCTCGATGTCCCGGCCGAGCTCGCGCAGCCGGTCCTGCAACTGGAGCTGCTCCGTGAGGTCGAGCACGGTTCCGATCACGCTCTCCACGCTGCCGCTGGGGCCGATCAGTGGCCGGAAGCAGGCGAGCGCCACCATGTCCCGTCCGTCGGCGTGGACCAGTTTGAACTCGGCGGAGGAACTGTGCCCTTCCAGGGCCCGGGCGAAGTGCAACCGTACGAGGGACCGTTGCGAGGGGTGCACGAAGGAGTCCGCCGGCCGGCCGATCACCGGGCTGCCGCCGGCGAGGATCATCTCGGTGAGCGGGGTGACGTCGGCGAGCAGCCCGGCGCGGTCGATCTCGAAGATACCGACAGGTACGGTCTCGGCCAGGGTTCGGTAGCGGGCCTCGGAGCGACGCAACTCGGTGATGTCGCTGATCTGCACCGCCAGGTGCGGTGGCCGCCCACCCCGGGAGGGGTCGGCCACCGGGGCCCCGAACAGGCGGACGGCCACCGCCTCGCCGTGCACGTCGGTACCGCGACACTCGAGGTCGAGCACCGCCGACGGGTCGGTCTGGACCTCGTCGATCCGAGCGAACAGTGCAGGCCAGTCGTCGGGGTCGATGAAGGACCACCACGGCTGGGCGTCACCCTTGTCCCGGCCGGTGGCGAATCGTTCGAAGGCGGCGTTGGCCTCCACGACGCGGCCCTCGCGGCCACCGACCACCATGGCCTGCGGCGATGCGTCGAATGCCGATGCGAGCAGGGCCTGTGCCTGCTGCAGCCGACGTTCGTCGTTGCGCTGCCGGGTGACGTCGTCGAGCAGGATGAGGGCGACGCGACGGCCGGGACGGTCGACGTCGGCCACCGGAAGGCACGTGATCGTCAGCCACCGGGTTCCCTCCGGCCGCGGCCGGCCGACCAGCATCCGTTCGATCCGCTCACCGTTGCGCAGACAGCGCAGCATCGGCCATCGATCAGGGGGGAGGACCTCGCCCTGGGCGTCGATACAGCCCTTCCACGCCGCTGCCCACTCCCGCTGGCTCGACCAGTCCGAGGGCAGGCCGCTCAGCTCGGCGGCGCGTTCGTCCGCCACGCGTACCACGCCGTCGGCGTCGACCACCATGAGGGCGTGGCCGAGGGCCCCGGCGACGGCCAGCGCCGCCTCGAGATTCGCAGCGGGTGACGTCACCGGTCCAGCTTCGGGGGTTGAACCGCTCCGCTGCAAGCCCTCCCGACGATCGTGGGCTCCCCTCCGGGGTCCGGCGGGGCTCACCGCGGCAGGGCCGGCATCGTCGGGGCGAACAGCCAGGCGTCGAAGAAGTCGTCGAGCGGCCGGCCGGCGGCCTCGGATGCCAGGGCGATGAACTGCTCGGTGGTGACCGACTGGTTGCGGTAGGCCGCCGCCCAGCGGCGCAACAGCGGGAAGAAGGCCGCGTCGCCGATGGTGCGACGCAGGGCGTGCAGGGTCAGCCCGCCGCGGTCGTAGACGGCGTCACCGAAGAGCTCGGCGCGGTCGACCGCACCGATGGGGCCGAGACGGCGGGCCTGCTGCCACGCCTCCGCCATGGTCGCGTCGAGGTCGTACCCGGGTTCCTGGCGCTCGGCCCACAGCGCTTCGGCGTAGGTGGCGAACCCCTCGTTGAGCCAGATGTCGGACCACTGCGCCACGCTCACCGAGTCGCCGAACCACTGGTGGGCCAGCTCGTGCACCAGCGTCTCCTCGCCGCCGTGCAGTGCGAGGTTCGTGTCGAACAGCGACAGGGTCTGGTTCTCGAGGGCGTAGCCGAGCCGTTCGTCGACGACGACGACGCCGTAGACCTCGAACGGATAGGGCCCGAACAGCTCGCTGAAGGTGTCGATCATCGTCCCGGTGGGGGCGAGGACCCGGGCGAACTCGGCCTCACGCCCCACCGGGACGGCGTGGCGGATGGCCACGCCGCTGCGCGGGGCGTGCGCCTCGATGGTGCCGAATCGGCCGATGGCGACGCTCACCAGGTAGCTGGCGACCGGGTCGCGGGGCTCGAAGACCCAGGAGGTGGTGGCCGGGCGCGGCCCCGCCCGGCGCTCGCGCAGCGGGCCGGTGGCGACCACATCGAGCTCGGCCGGTGCCGTCACCGACAGCCGGTAGACGGCCTTGTCGGATGGGTGGTCGTTGCCGACCAACCAGGTGGATGCGCCGATGGGCTCGCTGGCGACATAACTGCCGGCCCCGAGGGTCGTCCAGCCGACCGCGATCCCGGCACCGGTGCCGTCGTCCACCGGTTCGGGACGGCCGGTGTAACGCACCACCACCCGGTGGGTCGAACCCCGACCGAAGACCTGCTCGGGCGCGAGCACGAGCTCGCCGTCGTCGTGGGTCACCGGTGCGGGCACGCCGTCGACGGTGGCCGCCAGCACCTGCATCGAACGCAGGTCGAACTGCAGGCCCGGACGGTCGGCGGTGAGGGTCACGTCGAGGGTCACCACGGCATCGAGCACGCCGTCGCCGTTGCCGTCGGGCTGCCAGTCGAGTGCGGCATCGACCCGTAGGACGTCCATTCCGGCGTTGCCGGCCTGCGGATAGAGCCGATCGCCGAGTCCGTCGAGCCGGTCGAGGCCGGCCACCGGCGCCACCGCAGCGGCGGGGCTGGTCGCCGGGCCGGAACCCGGCGTCGGGGTGGCGTCGAGGTCCGTCGTCGCCGGGTCCGGGGCTTCGCCGACCGTGCTGCCCGCCGCTCGCTCGCCGAATCCAGCGCCGTCGGACGACGCGCAGGCGGCCGGCAGCACGCTGCCCGCGACGACCACGGCCAGCGCAGCCAGGGCCGGTCGCCACCGGTGACGGGTCGTCGGCGCCGCCGGCGGGTCACCGCAGGCAGTGCGGCGGGCGAAGGACGGCATCGCGCCAGGCTACGGCCCGGTCCCGTCGTTGTGACCGCAGCCCGGGCGGGTCCGGGCGGGTTCGTGCACGGCCCGGGCGGGTTCGGCCGTGACCGTGGTCGGGCGTCGTCCGGCCGTGATCGGTCGGACGTCGGTCGGACGTCGGTCGGACGTCGGTCGGGCAGCGGCGGAACCTGGTTCGTCGTTGTCGGAGGTCCCGGCGGGCTCGGCTAGGTTCGCACCGTGGTCGCCCTCCGAATCGAGGTGCGCGGCCGAACCGTCGAGGACGGGTCGGCCGCCGCCGCTGTCGCATCGCCAGGCTCCGAGGCGGCAGACCCCGCCCGGGCCGTGTCCTCGCCGGCCGGGGTCGAGCTCCGCCGGGTCTACCTCCTCGACGGCGATCCCGGCCCGGAGGTGCTCGCGGCGTTGTGCGCGACGGTGCTGGCCGACGACGTGGTCGAGCAGGCCGAGGTACTGACCGAGCCGCCGGTGGACCCCGCGCGGGTCGAGGTCGGGTTCCTCCCCGGGGTCACCGACACCGAGGCCCGCCAGCTCGAGGCGGTCATCAAGACGCTCGGCGGTGGCGACATCGCCGCGGCCACGTTGCGGGCCTACCGCCTGCCCGGGGCCGACGCCGACGAGCTGGCCACCCTCGCCCGCACCCGCTGGGCCAACCCCACCATCGAGCGCTGGGCGCTCGGCTCGTTGCCCGCCCCCTTCGCCCCGGCCCCCGCCGAGCACGCCCGGATCGAGACCGTGACCCTCGAGGGGCTCGACGACGACGGGCTGCTGGCACTGTCGCGGCAGCGTCTGCTGTCGCTCGACCTGACCGAGATGCGCACCATCGCCGCGTTCTACCGAGACCTCGGCCGGACCCCCACCGATGCCGAGCTCGAGACGCTGGCGCAGACCTGGTCGGAACACTGCAACCACAAGACCTTCCGCGCGGTCATCGACCTGACCGTGCGCAACGAACTCGGCGAGGTCGTGTCGACCGAGACCGTCGACGGGCTGCTCAAGAGCTACCTGCGCGCCGCCACCGACACGGTGGACAAGCCGTTCGTGCGCTCGGCCTTCGTGGACAACGCCGGGATCGTGGCCTTCGACGACCGGTGGGACCTGGCCATCAAGGTCGAGACCCACAACCATCCTTCGGCCCTCGAGCCCTTCGGTGGCGCCAACACCGGCGTCGGTGGCGTGGTGCGCGACGTCATCGGCGTGTCGGCCCGACCCATCGCCTGCCTCGACGTGCTGTGCTTCGCCCCGCTCGACACCCCCGCCGCCGAGGTGCCCGAGGGCGTGCTGGCACCGGCCCGGGTGGCCGAAGGGGTCATCGCCGGCATCGGCGACTACGGCAACAAGCTGGGCCTGCCCACCGTGGCCGGTGCCGTGGTGTACCACCCCGGCTATCTGGGGAACCCGCTGGTGTACTGCGGGGCGGTCGGGTTGTTGCCCCACGGTGCCCACCGCACCGGACCGCAGCCCGGTGACCTGGTCGTGGTCCTGGGCGGCCGGACCGGCCGCGACGGCATTCACGGGGCGACCTTCTCCTCGGCGGAGTTGGTGACGGAGAGCAACGAGCTGTCCGGCTCGGCCGTGCAGATCGGCGATCCGATCACCGAGAAGGCCACCATGGAACTGGTCTGCGACGCCCGGGACGCCGGCCTGTACCGGGCGCTGACCGACTGCGGTGCCGGCGGGCTGAGCTCGGCGGTGGGCGAGTTGGGGGCTTCGACGGGTGTACGGGTCGACCTGGCGGTGGTGCCGCGGAAGTACCCGGGCCTGGCCCCGTGGGAGGTGTGGCTGTCCGAGGCCCAGGAGCGCATGGTCCTCGCCGTGCCGCCCGAGCACCTCGACGCCCTCGAGGCGCTCGGGGACCGCTGGGCGTGCGAGGTGACCGTGATCGGGGCCTTCACCGACGACCACCGGTTGCGGGTGGATCACGGCGACACCGTCGTGGTCGACCTGCCGATGGACTTCCTGCACGACGGATGCCCCCGCCGGCACCTCGAAGCGGTCTGGCAACCCCCGGCGGTTGCTCCCGCAGCCGTGCCGGCCACACAGCCGTCGGCGTCCACGGCGCTGCTGGCGCTGCTGGCCCAGCCCACCGTGGCGTCGAAGGCCGGCCTGGTGTCCACCTACGACCACGAGGTCCGTGGCGGGACCCTCGTACGGCCGTGGTGCGGCCCGCGGGCCGAGGGTCCCTCCGACGGCGTGGTCCTGGTGCCGCTGGAGTGCTGGGAGGGATCGCGCGCCGCGTTCGCCCTCGGCCTGGGCATCAACCCCCGCTACGGCCGGCTCGACCCCTACCGGATGGCCTTGGCCGCGGTCGACGAGGCCTTCCGCAACGTCGTCGCCGCCGGTGCCGATCCCGATCAGGTCTCGCTGCTGGACAACTTCTGCTGGGGCAACCCCACCCTGGTCGATCGGCTCGGCTCGCTGGTGCGGGCCACCCAGGGCTGCCACGACGCCGCCGTCGCCTACGGGGCGCCGTTCGTGTCGGGCAAGGACAGCCTGTACAACGAGTTCGACGGCGTGCCGATCCCGGCCACGCTGCTGATCACCGCGTTGGGCATCGTGCCCGACCGGGACCGCACCGCCCAGGCCTACGCCCGGGCCGACGGCGGGGACCTGTACCTGCTCGGCGAGACCGAGGCCGAGCTCGGCGGGTCGCTCTACCACGAGCTGATCGGGCGCTCCGACGGCACGGTACCCGGCCTGCCCGCCGGCGATCCGCTGGCGGTGCACCGGGCCCTGCACCGAGCCGTCGCCGCCGGGCTGGTGTCCGGCGTGCACGACTGCAGCGAGGGCGGGCTGGCGGTGGCGCTGGCCGAGTTCGCCCTCGCCGGCGACGTCGGCCTCGACGTCGAGCTGCCGGCCGGTGCACTGGCGACCCACGAACTGCTCTTCAGCGAATCCAGCGGCCGTTACGTCGTCCAGGTTCCTGCAGAGACCGCTGCCGAGTTCGCAGCCGTCGTCGGTGACGTCGCCTGCCGGTGGATCGGTAGGCCGGCGGCCGAGCCGCAGCTGCGCATCGCCGTCGACGGTGAGGTCGTGGTGGCGGTGCCGTTGGCCGAGGTGCGGGTCGCGTTCTGCGGCCAGGAGGTGACGTCGTGACCAAGCCGATCCACATCGGGGTGCTGACCGCGCCCGGGTCGAACCGCGACGGCGAGGCCGCGCGGGCCATCGCCATGGCCGGTGCCGAGGCCCACGTCGTGGCGTTCGGTGGTTCGCTCGACCGGTTCGACGGGGTGGTGCTGCCCGGGGGGTTCTCCTACGGCGACGCGCTCGGGGCCGGCATGCGCTGGGCCCTCGAGGTCGGCGACGCCGTGCGGGCCGTGGCCGAGTCGGGCCGGCCGGTGCTGGGCATCTGCAACGGCTTCCAGGTCCTGGTGCGCTCCGGGTTGCTGCCCGGAGCCGCGTTCGGCCCGGCGGGTGACTCCGTCGCCCGGTCGGTGACGCTGACCGCCAACGACCACGGTCGGTTCGTGTGCCGCTGGGTGAGCCTCGCGGTCGAGGCGGGCAACCGGGCCGGGCTCGACGGGCTCGTGCCGCCGGTCCTTGCGTGCCCGGTGGCCCATGGCGAGGGTCGTCTCGCAGTGCGCGACGCCGCGACCGTGGCCCGGCTCGAAGCGGGGGGCCACGTGCTGTTCCGTTACGTGGAGGGCACCAACCCCAACGGTTCGGTCGGTGACATCGCCGGGTTGTGCGACACTTCGGGCCTGGTGTGGGGGTTGATGCCGCATCCCGAGGACCACCTGACCGCTGCCCAGAACCCGTTCCCCCACCGTCCCGGTCGTGAAGGCCTGGCCCTTTTCGAGGCGTTTGTGTCCCGTGCTCGAGCGAACTGATCTCCACGACCTCGTCGGCCCGCCCACCCGGGGCAAGGTGCGCGACGTCTACGACCTACCCGGTAACCGCCTGTTGCTGGTGGCGACCGACCGGCTCTCGGCGTTCGACCGGGTGCTGGGCTGCGTGCCGTACAAGGGCCAGGTGCTCACCGAGGTGTCGACCTGGTGGTTCGGGCAACTGGCCTCGGTGGTCGGCCACCACCACCTCGCCACGGTCGACCCCAACGCCGTCGTCGGTCGACGCTGCCGGACCGTCCCGGTCGAGGTGGTGGTCCGTGGCTATCTGACCGGGGTCACCTCGACCTCGCTGTGGCCCCGCTACCGCGACGGGGCCCGCGAGCTGTACGGGCTGCGTCTTCCCGACGGGCTGTCGTTCAACGATCCGCTGCCCGAGCCGCTGATCACGCCGACCACCAAGGCGCAGGCCGGCGCCCACGACGAGCCGATCTCCTCGGCCGACGTGGTCCGCACCGGTCTGGTTCCCGCCGCCCGCTGGGAGGAGATCGAGCAGGTGGCCCTGGCGCTGTTCCGCCGGGGCGGCGAGCTGGCGGCGGCCGCCGGGCTGACGCTGGTGGACACCAAGTACGAGTTCGGCATCGACGACGAGGACCGCCTGACCCTCATCGACGAGGTGCACACCCCCGACTCGAGCCGGTTCTGGCGCGCCGGGACCGGCGAGCACCTCGACAAGGAGCTGGTGCGGCGCTGGTACGCCGAACACGGCTACCGGGGCGACGGGGATCCGCCGCCGCTGCCCGCCGAGCTGGCCGCGACGCTGTCGGAGGCCTACCTGGAGATCCACCGGCGGTTGCTCGGCCGGCCCTTCGAGCCGGCGGAGACGCCGGAGAACGACCGACTGGCCCGCAACGTGGCGGCCTGGCTCGACGCCGGTAGTCCGGTGGACCGATGAGCGATCCGGTCCCCGACGGGGGTGCTGCGCCTGCGGTCGGTGTGATCATGGGCAGCGTCTCGGACTGGGAGACGATGCGCAAGGCCGCAGAGGTGTTGCAACGCTTCGGGGTGGCCTTCGAGGCCGAGGTGGTCTCGGCCCACCGGACCCCCGACCGGATGGTCGAGTACGCGACCACGGCCGAGGGTCGTGGACTGCAGGTGATCATCGCCGGTGCCGGCGGGGCCGCCCACCTGCCGGGCATGGTCGCCGGCCACACCGTGCTGCCGGTGATCGGGGTGCCGATCCGCTCCCGGGCGCTGTCGGGCATGGACTCGCTGCTGTCGATCGTGCAGATGCCCGCCGGCGTGCCGGTGGCGACCATGGCGATCGGTGACGCCGGGGCGACCAATGCCGGTCTGCTGGCGGTGTCGCTGCTCGGGGCGACGCAACCGTCGCTCCGCGCGGCGTTGCACGCCTACCGGGCCGAACGGGCCGCCGAGGTGGGGGCGATCCGGCTCGACCTTCCCTGACCGGGCTCGGACCCGGCCCGGCGTCCGGCGGTGGACGGCCCTGCCGGTACGCTCGGCGTCCATGTCCTCGCAGCCCGGACCCAGCTTTGGACCGACCGCCACGGTCGGGATTCTCGGAACCGGCCAGTTGGGCCGGATGCTGGCCCTGGCGGCACGGCGGATGGGCTTCTCGGTGATCACCACCGGTGACGACCCGCCGGGCTCGCCGTGTGGGCAGGTGGCCGAGCCGGTCGAGGACCTCGCCACCTTCCTGGCCCGCGCCGAGGTGGTCACCACCGAGTTCGAGAACGTCGATCCGGCGGTGCTCGCCGCCGCGGCGCTGAGCCGACCCGGGCCGTCGGTGGTGGCCCGCTGCCAGAACCGGCGTCTGGAGAAGGCCTTCCTGCGCGACGCGGGCGTGCCCACGGTCCGTCACCGGGTGGTCGGTGAGGACGGCGGGGCGGCCGGCGCGCCCGACGAGGCCGCCCTACGCGGGGACCTGGCGTCCTTCGGCCTGCCGTCGGTGCTGAAGACCGCGGCGTTCGGCTACGACGGCAAGGGCCAGTGGGTGCTGCGCAACGAGGCCGACCTCGCCGCGGTGCCGCTGGACGCGGGCCCCTACGTGCTCGAGGAGCTCGTCGAGCTCGCCGCCGAGGTGTCGGTGGTGGTCGGTCGCGGTCACGACGGCGCCACGGCCTGCTATCCGGTGATCGAGAACCGTCACGCCCATCACATCCTCGACGTCTCGGTGGCTCCGGCCCGCATCGCGCCGGCGCTGGCCGAGCGAGCAGTGCAGCTCGCGGTCACCGTGGCGGAGGCCCTCGATGCGGTCGGGGTGCTGTGCGTGGAGTTCTTCGTCACCACCGACGGGCGGTTGTTGGTCAACGAGGTTGCGCCCCGTCCGCACAACTCGGGACACCTCACCATCGAGGCCGCACCCACCTCACAGTTCGAGCAACAACTGCGCACGGTGTGCGGTTTGCCACTCGGTGCCACCGTTCCGTTCCGGCCGGCGGCGATGGCCAACCTGCTCGGCGAGCTGTGGTCCGAGGGTGAGCCGAACTGGGCGGCAGCACTGGACGTACCCGGCGTGTCGCTGCACCTCTACGGCAAGGCCGAGGCCCGGCCCGGTCGGAAGATGGGTCACCTGACCGCGGTGGCTTCAACGCCGGAGGAAGCACTAGAACTGGTGGTAGATGCTCGACGCCGTCTCAGCCTTCGGCCATGACCCGGACCTCGCCGCCCCGGACCTCGACGCCCCTCGCGAGGAGTGTGGTGTCTTCGGCATCCACGCCCCCGGCGTCGACGCCGCCCGCTTGACCTTCTTCGCCCTCTACGCGCTGCAGCACCGCGGCCAGGAGGGCGCCGGCATCGTCAGCTTCGCCGACGGCCTGGCCCACCTCCACAAGGGTCTGGGGTTGGTGTCGCAGGTCTTCAACGAGGAGAACCTGGCGACCCTCAAGGGCTTCCATGCGATCGGTCACACCCGGTACTCGACGACCGGTGCGGTGACGCTGCGCAACACCCAGCCCTACGTGCTGGAGACCTTCGACGGTCCGCTCGCGCTGGCGCACAACGGCAACCTGATCAACGCCCCGCAACTGCGGCGCGAGTTGCTCGAACGGGGTGTCGGCCTTTCGTCCAGCTCGGACACCGAGGTGATGATCCACCTGCTCGCCGGGGCGGGCGGGCCCGGCTCCGACTGGGTCAGCCGGATCCGGGTGCTGATGGCCCGTGCCGTGGGCGCCTACACCCTCACCATCGGTACGCGTGATGCGGTGTTCGGGGTCCGTGACCCCTGGGGCCTGCGCCCGTTGGTGTTGGGCGAGCTGGCCGAGGGCGGGTACGCCCTCGCCTCGGAGAGTTGCGCACTGGCCACCATCGGGGCCCGCATGATCACCGAGATCGGCCCCGGCGAGATCGTGCGCATCGACGACCGCGGCTACGAGATCTTCCCCGGTGCGGTGGCGCAGCAGCTGAGCTTCTGCACCTTCGAGGAGATCTACTTCGCCCGGCCCGACTCGGTGTTCCGGGGCCGGCTGGTCCATCAGACCCGTCAGGCGCTCGGCCGGCAGTTGGCCCGTGAGGCGCCCGTGCCCGGTGGTGCCGACATCGTGGTGCCCGTTCCCGACTCGGGCATTCCCCATGCCATCGGGTACGCCCAGCAGAGCGGGGTGCCCTACAGCGAAGGTCTCATCAAGAGCCGCTACATCGGACGGACCTTCATCGAGCCCACCCCCGAGCTGCGCCGTGACCGGGTGGCGATGAAGTTCAACCCGCTGCCCGCCAACCTCGAGGGCCGGCGGGTGGTGCTGGTGGACGACTCCATCGTGCGGGGCACGACGTCGGGCCCCTTGGTGGCGCTGCTGCGCCGGGCCGGGGCTGCCGAGGTGCACCTGCGGGTGGCCTGCCCGCCGATCGCCCATCCCTGTTTCATGGGTGTGGACATGGCGAGTCGGGCCGAGTTGATCGCCGCCAACATGAGCATCGACGAGATCGCCGCCCACGTCGGCGCCGATTCGTTGGCCTACCTCAGCATCGAGGGCATGATGGCGGCGTTGCAGGAGCGTGACGGCGCCGGCCCGCTGCACCTCGACACCGCGCCGGTGATCGACGGCGGCTACTGCAACGCCTGCTTCACCGGGACCTATCCCTTCGACGGCGTGCCGGTCGATCTGGAGTCCAAGGAACGTTTCGCCGGCATCGTCGGACACGGGTGAGCGGATGCGCGTTCTCGTTGTCGGAGGCGGGGGGCGTGAGCACGCCCTGGCCTGGAGCCTGAGCCGTCACGGTCACCGCGTCTG